>CAYMQQ010000018.1:0-31764 GCA_964392685.1 uncultured Sediminibacterium sp. | reverse complement strand
GAGTTACGCAGAGTTGAACACGGAGTTACACGGAGGTTTTTAGGAATAAAACGTATTGCTTAAAATGATACCTGGATCAGGGCAGTTAGATAGGTATTGTTGTCGCTCACTGAATTTACAGACACCCGGATAATCTCCTACCTTTCCTTGCAAGTCTTTGATCAGTTGAAAATGAAGATGTGGTGGCCAATGTCCGTTTTCATGGGGTTCTCCGAAATGAGCAAAAGCTTCTCCTTGGCAAATCGCCTTCCCTTCATACAATTCATCCAAATCATGAAAAGATAGATGTCCATATAAAGTATGTAGCACCTCTCCTTCCCATTCATGTTGTAAAATGATCACTGCACCATAATCACCATAAGTTTCATGAAAACCAAAACTGTGTACTACACCATTTAACGGTGCAAATACCGGTGTTCCTGCATGTCCCCAGATATCTGTTCCCAAATGTAACCGACGTGGTTCTTCTGCATCATCAAATACTCGACTCCTGCTGTACACTGTTCTATGTTCATCATATCCTCCAATAGCATAACGTGCACCGGAATCCATTAAACACTGGTCAATATAAGCAGAGAATAGATCGATATCATTGACCAAAGCTTCTGTAACAGCTTTATTATTGGCAGTCAAATCCAATGGCAATAACTGATCTACACCTATTTCAAATGGAACTACGGGATGAAACATGAATGAATGGGTTTTTACAAAGTTTCATGGAATTACTTGTAAAAAAAAATCTGCAAATCTGCTGCTGAATTTTAGCCGCAGATTCGCAGATTATATAAAATCAATAAATTAATTCTTCAACTTCTTCAAAATCTCCTCAATAGCACGATCCAATTGCGGGTCACGACCATTGATGCGATCTTCAAAATTCATAGGGATCTTGATATCAGGTTCCACACCTGTGATCTCTAAATCCTTTCCATCCAAACTATAACATCCCCAGCTTGGTAAGCGCACAAAAGAGCCGTCTACCAGTCCGGTACCACTGGTGAAGATGATCCAACGATAGGTTGGCATCCCAACAATGGTTCCCAACTTCAATGCTTTAAAACCTTGTGCAGTCATTTCCGCATCACTCAGCGATTGCTCATTGATCAATAATACAATGGGTTTATCAGCCGGAGCAAAATTCGATTGTGGAGTGAGTTTTCCTTCACGGTATTTCCACTGCAAATAAACACGCTGACTTAAGAATTTCAACACTTCATCGTGTACATTGCCTCCGGTATTATAACGTAGATCCAATATCAAGGCATCTTTCTGATAAAAATCCTGTGTCATATCAATCAGGAATTTTTCCAGTTCTCCACCTCCCATATCTTTCATATTGTGATAAGCAATGCGTTTCTTACTCTTTTCATCTACCCTTTTCTGATTGTTATCACTCCACTCTTCCGATAAATTTGAAAATAAGGATGCCTGTGGATGTATTTTCGTTGTTACCACCTGACCATTCCTATTGAATGTCAAACTGATTTCTCCATCTAAAGAAGGCTTACTAAAATAGTAGCTCCTATCCATCGCAGGATCAACCGTTTCATCATTTACTTTTAACAATACATCACCGGGTAATACATCTACCGTTGCTTTATCAGCATTACTTCTGGCTGCGACATATTTTACTTTATAAGGATTATTGTTTTCAAAGATGATCCCAGTTTCCATCGTTCGGTTAGATAGTTGAACATTTTCTTCATCACCAAAAGAGTTAAATCCTAAGTGAGATGAATTCAATTCTCCCAACATATCTGCCAATAAAGTGCGCAGATCGCCTCTTGTATTTACATGTGAAACAAAAGTTTCATAGCGTTTACGTGTAGCCAGCCAGTCTATTCCATGAAATTTTTCGTCATAAAAATTCTCCTGTAAATGAGCCCAAGCTTCTTTGAACATTTGCGTAAACTCACCTGAGAGGTTTCGTCTAAACGTGTAGACAATATTAACCGGATCTACTTTATTGCCATCCAGGTTCAACTTATAAATCGTTCCATTGATCAACACCATGGTTTTATCACCTCCCTCAGCATAATCAACACTAAATGCATCTGCCCCATTGATTTTTTCAGTCTTAGGAGCTTCAAAAGGCTCTAACACTGTTTTCCATAGAGCCGCTCTTCCTTCATCGTGATTGCTCACATAAAGAATAGTGGTCTTGTCACCTTTTTGTAGCACATTTAACAGAAACTGCGATCCGAAATTAGGTCCAACCTGTTCCAATCTTTCCATTATACCGGTCATATCGATCTTAATAGGTGCCGGTTCTTTTTTGGAAGTATCTTTCTTTTCTGTTTTGAACAATGCTTCATATTTATCGCTACGATAGGGTGCATCGATCTTTTCCAATGGCATTCGATAGATGCGCGGATTTTGCATTCCGAATGGATAAGATGGTTTTGTTCTGGCAGAAATAAAATAAATATGCTTCCCATCAGGCCCCCATACCGGCCCTGCTTCCGTTACGCCGGTATTGGTAAGATTCATGGTTCTATTTTCTTTGATATTGTGAACAAACACATCCTGTTCAAAATTCCTTACCGCTGTAAATAAAACATATTCATCATTGGGTGAAAATCCGGGATCTGAATTTTGGAAAGCCCAGATTTCATCCTTCACGATGGTTTTATTTTCCCATGACTTCAAATCCAATAATCTCACTTCATCACGACCACTGAGATATACCATTTTCGTTCTGGCTTTATTTAAAACAGCTGAACGATTGTTTCTCGTTTCATTAGTAATGGGCTTTACCGAAGCACTACCATCTGCAGCAACCGTAAACCAATTCAACCATCCGTCTACTGTTTGATTGAAGAGCAATGTTTTATTATCACTCATCCATTTTACTTCTTTTGCTCTTTCTGTGTTTCCTTTATTGATTTGCTGAACAAATTTTCCATCTACATCGCTCACAAAAATTTCTCCTCGAGAGGTGAATGCAATTTTTTTACCATCCGGAGATACATCCAAATTGGTAATATTTCCACGAACATTGTAATCTTTATCAGCAGGTAATACATAATTACGAACCAGGTTGATGTTCAACTTCTCAGCTTTTTTAGCACTAACATCATACATCCATAACTGATAGTCTTTTTCAAAAACAATCTTGTTACCATTGGCATTTACAATAGGTGTTTTAATGGAAGTATTGAATCTTGTCAACGCTGTCTTCTTTCCGCTCTCTATACTGTATAAATTGTATTCGCCATTTGCCTCATCAGAAACAAAATATATTTTTCCTGAACGATCAATGGTAGTACCAAAATCCTTGCCTTCCCAATCGGTATGTTTCTTATACTGTTTAGTAGCCGGGTTGTATGACTGAATATCAGGATTGAATGGACCTTTATAACGCTTACGTGTTAATTGATTAGAACTTTCCCAAGTATCATTGAAATAGATATCTCCTGATGGATGTTCTGCAATACCATGATCCAACAAATAAAAATGATCCCCCAACAAACGTTGCGCTGTTCCTCCGGTTAGAGCAACTGTGAAAGCAGATTGTTGTCCCATACGATTGGAAGTGAAATAGATCTTTTTACTATCCCAGCTCCAATTGTTTACTTCATCGGTGGCACTGTGATAAGTTAGTCTTTTAATTTCACCACCTGATAATGGCATCACATACACATCTGCATTACCCAATTGACGGCTGCTGAATGCTACCCATTTACCATCCGGAGAAATGCGTGGACTGGTTTCATACCCTTGCATGGCCGTTAAACGTGTGGCTTGTCCGTCTTTAACAGAGGCTTTCCATAGATCGCCCTCAAAAGCAAATACCACGGTCTCGCCATCCGGACTTAAGGCCGGATTTGATAAAAAATATGCTTGTCCGCCCTGAGCTATTACTGTAAGCGACAAACATGTCATGAAAAATGAAAGAATGAATTTCATTGGAAAATAATTTTGGATAGGTAAGATAAACATAAGAACACCTTTTTTGGTAAGAGTTGGGAAGAATGGTTGTATTTAATGAGGATCGATTTGAATGGATGAAATTATTAGCTTATTTTCATATATAATCAAATAAATACAATATGCGCCCTTTATATGTATTGATAATCCTACTAACCACTCACCTAAGTGTACATGCACAATGCGATAGTTCACTGAATGGTTCTTGGAAAATAGTGGCATTCTCTACTGGTGATGTCAATTTTAATTATATATCCGGCTTGACTTTTATTTCTCCCGATTTTGATGCATCCTACCCTGACAGCGCTTTTAAAAACAAACTGATAGCATCATTGAAAGATGCTTTTAAAGAACATAGCTACAAATTTGATAGTAATGGACAATTTCAGTCACAACTAGCAAAAGATCAAATCGAAACGGGTATATTTTGTTACATAAAAGAAACGGGAGAATTAAAGCTTACTTATAAAAATGCTCTTGGAAATAGCATTACTACAGATGCAAAAGCAGTTTTTAATAAAGGGTTGCTTGTCATACGTGTACCCAAGGCAAATAAGCAGGGAGTGTATGAGTATTCTTATGAAAGAAAAGTAGAGTAAAAGTGTTACCCAATGCTCCAATCTAATACTTCTCATACCAATCAAACTGCTCATGCACAATCTTCAACTTCTCTTTTTTAATATATTTTAATAATTCCGCGGCTACGGGTGCATGTTTTTTTCCTTTTAACCAGATCAAACTCCAAGTGGTCTTAATGGGTAAACCGGGTATTGGTATGATCTGTAGTTCTTGAT
This sequence comes from uncultured Sediminibacterium sp., assembly GCA_964392685.1. Lineage (GTDB taxonomy): Bacteria > Bacteroidota > Bacteroidia > Chitinophagales > Chitinophagaceae > Sediminibacterium. Next base: position 27,040 of record CAYMQQ010000018.1, on the reverse strand, counting down.
TACGTAATTCATTTCGAATACCAATCAAAGGCATGATCGAGAAACCTAGACCTGCCAACACCGCCTGCTTTACTGCTTCATTGGAAGTCAATTCCATTTTTTTGGCAACTTTGATTCTTTTCCGTTGAATAAAAGCCTCCATGGTTTGTCGGGTACCTGAGCCCTGTTCCCTGAAAATTAAAGGCAATTGGTTGAATATATCTTTTGCTTGTACATTTTTAATTTTTTGTCCGGCTTTACCAATGAGGAAAAGTTTGTTTTGTAAGAGATCGATTTTTTCTACCGATAGTTTTTCGGGAAGAATAGAGACCAATGCAAAGTCTACTTCATTGTTCTGTAAACTTTGTACAACAGTGCTTTTATTGGTTACATCCATTTCCAGTGTTACTCCCAGATTTTCGCGCATAAAGGAAGAAAGGAAATAAGGCATTACATATTTACCCGTGGATACAACTGATATTTTTAATCGACCTGTAAGTTGACCTTGATAAGCGTGCATCTTATGTTGAATAGCCATCACCTGATCCATGATCTCCTGCGCAGAAGCGGCAATTTCTTTACCAAAATCTGTGATATACAGGGTTCGACCGATCATTTCTGTCAATGGCAAATCAAATTGTTGCTGAAAATTTTTTAATTGAATTGATACTGCAGGTTGTGTCAGAAATAATTCTTCAGCAGCTTTTGAAACACTTTTGTTTTTAACGACTGATAGGAATATTTCCAGTTGATTCAAAGTATAGTTCATAAAAATTATTTATGATTTACATAATAAAGATAAATAAATACTTATGATTTGTTTCGAACAACTTTGCAGTCAAATTAAATATATGGAAACGAATACTCTGACAACAGCACAAACTTCCAGATCACAACATCCTATTCGCAGTATTAACCTGATCGATGGTATATTCACAACAGAAGAAGCCAAAGAAATACTGACCAACTTGTACAATAGCAAGATCAACTTTCATAACATGAAGAATTTTAGCCATCAGGAGCGTTATGGCAGTCCGCATAGTACTTCTTTGGCACGTATTCAATCGCTGCGCATCAGCTTACAAAAAGTATTGGACGCTATCAGAGAAGCCGAAAAGAGTAATCAGATGATCAAGATCAACTCTGCCGTTGAGATGGGTTTTATAGGTGAGTTACAATAAATGATCACAGTTACCTGTATCTCTTTTATTCATGTACCCCTAAAACTATTCATGAACTTTAATCTTTTACTGGAAAACCTCACAAACCCTGCTCTTTTATTTTTTGTGCTTGGCATTGTAGCAGTACTGTTGAAAAGCGATCTGGAAATTCCCCCGAATTCTTCCAAATTCATTTCACTGTACTTGCTCTTTGCCATTGGGTTCAGAGGTGGACAAGAACTCTCACACGAAGTTCTCACCCAGGAGATCCTTTGGTTGATGTTATCAGGGATGGTCATTTCACTCATCATTCCATTGTATACTTTCTTTATCCTGAAAAAGAAATTCAATGTACTAGATGCAGGTGCTATTGCAGCGGCTTATGGTTCTGTGAGTGCCGTAACTTTTGTAACGGCTACTTCTTATTTAGAACAACAACAACTGCATTTACACGGATATATGGTTGCTGTTATGGCTTTAATGGAATCACCGGCTATTATCGTCGGACTTTTACTGATTTCGTTTTTTTCTGCTACCGAATCAAATGAGTTCTCTAAAAGATCTGTTGCTAAACATGCGATCACCAATGGCAGTGTATTGCTGATTTTAGGAAGTCTGATCATCGGTTATCTCGCCAACAATAAACAAGCAGAAGATATCAAACCCTTTACCAATGATTTGTTCAAAGGTTTTCTTGCCATCTTTTTATTGGACATGGGTATTACGAGTGGAAGAAAACTAAAATCGCTATTCGGATTTGGCTGGTTTCCTTTTGCTTTTGCAATCTGTGTTCCTTTATTCAATGGAATTGCAGTGGCATGGTTGAGTCAGTTTGTGACGGCTGATGTATCGAACCGATTTGTATTGGCCATTCTTGCAGCCAGTGCTTCCTATATTGCAGTACCTGCTGCCATGAAGATAGCAGTTCCACAAGCCAATCCCGGACTCTTTCTGCCCATGACGCTAGCTGTTACCTTCCCGATCAATATTACCGTAGGGATGCCTTTGTATTACTGTGTGATAGTATAAAAAATTCTGTGTCTTTCTGTGCCTTCAGTGGCATTATTTATTGCCACTGAAGACACGGAAGAGCACAGAAATTATATAACTACATTGATCATTTTACCTTTTACGAAGATGAGTTTCTTTAAAGGTTTTCCTTCCATCCATTTTTGAACCAATTCATTCGCTAGCACAATCTCTTTGACCTGTTCCTCAGTAGCATCCAATGCAATGGAAATATTGGTACGTGTTTTCCCATTGATACTGATGGGATATTCTTTGCTTGTCTCTGTAACATATGATGCATTAAATACCGGGAAAGAAGTATCTAATACCGAACCTTCATTACCCAATTGCTTCCAAAGCTCCGCAGCAATATGTGGCGCATAGGGAGTTAATAGGATCAATACATCTTGAAGAATTTGTTTTTTATGACATTTCAAATCGCTCAATTCATTCACACAGATCATAAAACTACTCACAGCGGTATTGAAACTATAGCGTTCTGTATCATCATCAATTTTTTTGATGGTGCGATGCAATACTTTCAACTCTTCAGCAGTCGGTTGTTCATCTGTCCAGACCTTTCCCTTGTTCTCATCAAAAAACAAACGCCACAGTTTTTTCAAGAAACGATGCACGCCTTCAACCCCTTTGGTATCCCAGGGTTTACTCTGATCTACCGGACCTAAGAACATTTCATACATGCGGAAAGTATCGGCTCCAAATTTCTCCACCAATGTATCAGGATTCACGGTGTTGAATTTGGATTTGGACATCTTTTCTACTTCAACTCCGCAGATGTATTTGCCATCTTCCAAAATAAATTCTGCATTGGCATATTCGCCGTTACGCCATTTCTTGAAAGCTTCGATATCCAATTCTACACCATCCACAATATTTACATCAACATGTAACTCATCTACCTCTACTCCTTCCTTTTGACTTGAAGAAACAAATGTCTGTGTTCCCTTTTTTCTATACACAAATCGACTACTCCCCTGTATCATCCCCTGATTCAACAATTTCCGAAACGGTTCATCAAAACCAATATAACCTAAGTCATATAAGGCTTTGGTCCACATACGACTGTATAATAAATGTCCCACCGCATGTTCTGTTCCACCGATATACAGATCTACTTGATTCCAATAATCACTCACTTGCTTCTCGCAAAATGTTTGTTCATTTTTTGGATCCATATAGCGCAAGAAGTACCAACTACTACCGGCATAACCGGGCATGGTATTGGTTTCGCGAACTGCAGGCTTGCCCTTGTACGTTGTATTTTTCCAATCGTTCAAATTGGCCAATGGTCCTTCTCCATCCGGACCGGGACCATAACTTTCTACATCAGGCAATAAGAGTGGCAATTCTTTTTCATCCAAAGGATAGGCAATACCATCCTGCCAAACAATCGGGAATGGCTCACCCCAATAACGCTGGCGACTGAATGCAGCATCACGCATTTTGTAATTGACTTTGCGTTTGCCGATACCCATTTCTTCCAGTTTGGTAATCACTACTTCAATGGCATCACGCATTTTCATACCATTCAAGAATCCACTGTTACTCAGTACTGCATCTTTGGTAGCGTTAGCATCTGTTCCATCAAATGCATCACCAATAATATTGGTGATCGGAATATTGAAATGCTTGGCGAATTTGAAATCTCTTTCATCACCACAAGGAACGGCCATGATGGCACCGGTTCCATAACCTGCAAGCACATATTCTGAGATCCATACCGGAATTTCTCTTCCATCAAATGGGTTGATGGCATAAGCTCCCGTAAAACATCCCGTAATTTTTTTCTCCGCCTGACGCTCTCTATCGCTCCTACTTTTTACATAAGTGATATAAGCCTCCACTGCTTCTTTATGTTCAGCCGTCGTAATTTTTTCAATCAACTCATGTTCCGGCGCAACTACCATAAAATCTACACCGAAAATGGTATCGGGGCGGGTAGTGTAAACAAGAAGCTCCAAGCTGCTAGCTTCAGGCTGCAAGCTTGATTGTTCTTGCTTGTGGCTTGCAGCCTGCAGCTTGAAGCTGATTTCAGCTCCTGAAGATTTGCCGATCCAATTGGTCTGCATTTCTTTCATGGCTTCGCTAAATTCGATAGTATCAAGTCCACTTAACAAACGATCTGCATATTCTGTGATACGCAAATACCATTGACGCAGTTTCTTTTTGACAACAGGATGTCCGCCACGCTCACTCACGCCATTCACAACTTCATCATTGGCCAATACAGTTCCCAAAGCTTCACACCAGTTCACTTCACCATAACCACAGAAAGCAAGACGATAATCCATTAAAATATCTTGCTGTTCTTTTTCAGAAAAAGCTTTCCATGCTGCAGCTGTGAATTTCAGCGTAGGGTTACCCGGACAAATATGTTGGTTGTTTCCTTCCTGTTCAAAAGATGTAATGAGTTCCTGAATCGATACTGCTTTTTGCAGGTGACGATTGTAGAAGCTATTAAACAATTGAAGGAAAATCCATTGGGTCCATTGATAGTAATCAGCATCACAGGTACGCACTTCACGATCCCAGTCATAGCTGAATCCGATATTGTCGAGTTGTTTTCTGAAATTATCAATATTCTGAGCAGTACTTTTTGCCGGATGTACACCATGCTCCAATGCATATTGCTCAGCCGGTAATCCAAACGCATCATAACCCATGGGATGCAATACATTGAATCCTTTCAGTCTTTTAAAACGGCTCACGATATCAGAAGCGATATAACCCAATGGGTGACCAACGTGTAAGCCTGCTCCACTTGGATACGGAAACATATCCAGCACATAATATTTGGGCTTGGTGCTGTTATTGCTTACCTGATAGGCTTTGGTATCTGTCCATTCTTTCTGCCATTTCTTTTCAATGTCCCTGAAATTGTATTCCATAAGTTATGCGTGTACTTATAATTTTTATGCTGTTTGATCGTTATTGAAGTGTCAGCAAAGCATGTGTAGGTCCGGAGATTCGGGCACATGCAACGGCTGTCGGCAATCCTAACATATATTTAACCCAAATACGTTGAGATTGCTCTATTTTCAATGGCAAATTGATCGTTAGAGTGGTTGCAAATGTAAGTCTTTAGGCGTCAAAACCCTACATTTGTGACCTCTTGACCTCTTCCCCTGCCCTTCTCACGGGGGAGAAGGGAGAAAAAATATAAAGTATGGTAGATAGTGCAAAATCTTCTTTAAAGCGTAGTAAACCGAATTATATCTACACCATTGTGGGTGTGGCTTTGGTATTGTTAATCATGGGTATTATGGGCTGGTTTTTCCTAAATATCAATTCGGTAGGCAGTGCTTTTAAGGAAGATATTCGTATCAGTGCCTATTTACGGACTTTGAATAAGGATACCATTGGGCAAATTCAGCAGCATATCGCTTCGCGCCCTTATACCAAAACGGTGACTTATGTAGATAAGAAAATGGCACAAGAGATCTGGAATCGTGAGAATAATGAAGATTGGGCGAAGATCTTGGATGTGAATCCATTACCCGAAAGCATCGATTTTTATGCGAAGGCGGAGTATGTGAACAAAGACAGTTTAAATAAAATATCAACAGAGTTATTGGGCAAATACGGAAATCAGATCACCGATATCCAATACCCCCAAACGTTAGTAGGTAATTTGAATGAGCGTGCAGCGAAGATTGGTTTGATATTTTTAGTGATAGCGATCATTCTTTGTATCATCGTCATCATCAGTATTGATAATACCATCCGTTTGGCGATGTTCAGTAACCGATTCCTGATCAAGACCATGCAGATGGTGGGTGCTACTAGGGGATTCATTGCTCGTCCTTTGAATATCAGGGCGGTGGTGAACGGACTGATCAGTTCCGGTATTGCCATTATTTTATTATTTAGCATCATCAGTTGGGCAGAGAGTCAGTTCCCACAACTGAAAGCTATCCGTGATTGGAAATTAACTTTTATACTCTTTGGAGGCTTGATTATATTGGGGGTCGGAATTTCTGTTTACTCAACCCATCGAAGTGTATTGAAATATTTAAAAATGAAATTGGATGATCTTTATTAGTGAATGGTGAATTGTCAATTATAACTATATTGACAATTCACCATTCACAATTGACAAAATATTATTGAGAATTCACAAAACCTCTCCCATGACTGAAACAAAAAATACTATGAGTCCACTTTTTACGAAAGAGAATTATAAGTGGATGATTATTGGCGCTGTTATTATTGCACTGGGCTTCTTTTTAATGAGTGGCGGCAAAAGCAGTGATCCGAATGTATTTGATTATAAAGAAGTATACGGCACCACCCGCATCACCATAGCACCCATCCTGATCGTGATCGGTTTGGCGATTGAGATCTTTGCGATTTTTAAGAAGAAATAGGCAGGCCATTTGGCTTATGGTTCATGGCTTATAGTAAATTATTCTCCCTAATATGAACCATAAGCTATGAACTATTAGCCATTGCGCTGTCATTGTTTTCTAACCACTGCTAACCCACCTCACCCCATGAGTATTTTCGACGCTATCATCATTGCCATTGTGGAAGGACTGACTGAATTTTTGCCGGTATCTTCTACCGGGCATATGATCATTGCCAGTTCTTTTTTGGGTATTGCCAAAGACGATTTCACTAAGTTGTTTGAAGTGGCTATTCAGTTAGGGGCTATACTTTCTGTGGTGGTATTGTATCGCAAAAAATTCTTCCCACTAAATCGCTGGAGTTTTTATCTCAAGTTATTGGTAGCAGTAATCCCCGCACTGGGATTGGGTGCTATCTTCTCCGATAAAATTGATGCATTACTGGAAAGTCCACTTACAGTAGCCATCACCATGTTGGCGGGTGGAATTGTTCTTTTGTTTATCGACAAATTGTTTCAGCAGCCTATTATTGAAAAAGAAGAAGAGGTAAGTTTTTTTCGCGCACTACTGATCGGCTTCTGGCAATGTGTAGCGATGATTCCGGGTGTAAGCAGAAGTGCGGCTAGTATTATTGGCGGTATGCAGCAAAAGCTGACCAGAAATCTGGCTGCAGAATTTTCTTTTTTCCTTGCCGTACCAACGATGGCTGCGGCAACCGGTTACAAACTACTCAAAGCATGGAAAGAAACCCCCGAAATGCTTACCAATACCGATAATTTAATTGCCCTAGCTATAGGCAATGTGGTCGCGTTTATTGTTGCCATGTTAGCCATCAAATTTTTTATCGGCTTTCTGCAAAAACATGGCTTCCGTTTATTTGGCTGGTACCGTGTTATTGGGGGAACGATTTTGTTGGTACTGGTGTTGACTGGATATTTGAAATGATTTTAGATGTCAGATCGCAGATGTCAGTTATAATATCAAATCTGACATCTAAGATTTCTTTTTCACTCTCTCCGGATTTTTATTCAAGAAATCTTCCCAGCCTTTTAAGGGCTTTCCTGCTTTGATAAGGGGGGATGATGATTGATAGTGGTGACAAAGTGCTACGGCAAGTGCATCCGTTGCATCAAAGTATTGCGGTTTTTCTTCGATCTGTAAAATTCGTTGTAACATTTTCCATACCTGATCTTTATCAGCGTTACCATTACCGGTGATGGATTGTTTTACTTTTTTGGGTGAATATTCTGTTACAGTCAATCCCGCTTGCATAGCAGCAGCAATGGCTACACCCTGAGCCCTTCCTAGTTTGAGCATACTTTGCACATTCTTTCCAAAAAAAGGGGCTTCAATGGCAAAAGTGGAAGGTTTGTATAGTTTCACCAGTTCACATACCCGAGTATGTATCATTTCAAGACGGGCATAGATATCTTTTTCCTTGGTGAGTTTGAGCACATCCATCAACAATACCCGGGGTTGCCCTTTATGGATACGCAATAAAGCATACCCCATTAGTTGCGTACCCGGATCAATACCGAGGATGATCTCGTCTTTGGCCATGGGATGAAAATAGTGAAAAGTGTCCATAGGACTCCTTTGGAGAAAGGTGAAAGGTCAAAGTCAGGAACAAATATAGTGGGTGAATCAGTTTTTACTGTTTTATCTACCGCTTTTCACCTTTCACTTTTCACCTTTCACTTCTTTCCCTTTCTTTGTAATGAGCAAACAATCAGCACTGAATAAGCAACTAAAGATATTTCTCAATTATTTCCTTGGACCGATATTGTTTATCTGGTTGAGCTTTTCTATTTATCAGCAAATTAGTGATCAAAAAAACCTGGAAGAGTCATGGATGATGATTCGATCTTCATTTTCAGGTCCACGCTCGTTAAAACTTTTGACCGTTTTTATCCTGGTATTCATCAACTATGCCCTTGAAGCAGCTAAGTGGAGAATGATTCAAGCATCGATACAAAAAGTATCATTCTGGAAAGCTTTCAAAGCGGTATTGTCAGGTCATGCAGTTGCCTTTAATTCTATTAATCGAATAGGTGATACAGCAGGACGAGTATTATTTCTTGATGAAGGGAATCGATTAAAAGGTATTGCACTTTCATTCGTTGGAAGTATGAGTCTTATCATTGTTCATTTAGTCTTTGGGCTGTTAGGCATGATATACATGCGTTTTAATATTCTAGATGCAACACATCATGTAGAAGGATTGTCGATATTCTGGATGAACGGATTGATGAGTATGCTGACCGTAGGATTATCCATATTTATTTTGTTATTCTTCCGGTTATCATGGCTCATTCGATTACTCGAAAAAATACCCTTTGTTGCGAAGTATCGTTTTGTGGTGGAGAATATGGAATCGTTACAATGGCAATTCTTAACAAAAGTTTTATTCTTTTCTACGGTTAGATACGTTTTAATTGTGTTGCAATACGTGTTATTATTTGATGTGTTTGATGTGAGACTCGATTTTTTCGACTCTGCTGCCTTGGTAATGGTTATGTTTCTGGTATTAACGATCATTCCAAGCATTACGCTGGCAGAACTGGGGCTAAGGGGAAATATCAGTATTCAATTATTCGGAATGCTTAGTATGAATACATTAGGCATCGTTGCAACGGCAGCAGGTATCTGGATAATGAATCTGATCATTCCAGCTATCATTGGAGGTTTTTTCTTGCTGGGTGTGAGATTTTTTAATCGTACAATTAAAGAGTAGATATGAAGAAGTTTTTATTGATGGGTGGCTGGTTATTGGCCTTTCAGCCAATTTCTGCCGGTGATGAATTTTGCGGCATCAGAAACAGGGCATTTGAGGAAGGAGAAAGTATTTCTTATAATGTATTCTATTCTGTGATTGGATTGTATGTAAATGCAGGAACCGCTAATTTCTCTGTATCATTGAATAGGATGAATAACCGAACAGCCTATCATATTGTAGGCAAGGGAAGTTCTAATCCCAGTTATGATTGGATCTTTAAAGTTCGTGACAGGTATGAAAGTTATATTGATACCGCTAATCTGCAACCTTTGAAATTCATTCGGAATATTGAAGAGGGTGATTTTAAAAAATTTGAGAATATCACTTTTAACCAAGAGAATAACACAGCAGTAACCACCGACGGTGTTTTCAAAGTTCCGGGTTGTATACAAGATGTGCTGAGTTCCATCTATTATGCCAGAAATATTGATTTCAGTAAATACAAGCCGGAAGAGAAAATACCTTTCTCTATGTTTCTGGATAATGAAGTGTACAATCTATACATCAAATACCTGGGTAAGGAAACCATCAAAACCAAATACGGAAAATTCAGGGCTATTAAATTCAAACCACTATTGGTAAAAGGAACATTGTTTGAAGGAGGAGAAAAAATGACCGTATGGGTAAGTGATGACCCCAATCATATTCCTTTAAGAATTGAAAGTCCAATTGTAGTGGGAAGTGTGAAAGTAGATATGATGCAATACAGAAATCTACGATATCCTTTGAGCTCAATGATTAGCTTCAACCGTTAATCGCAATAGAGTTTTCTGTAGCACCACGATAGTGCATAGGACGCGTATTCAAATTTTGATGCAACTGGGATCTTTTGTAGAGTATGCGACAAATCACAACCACAAATAAGGTTGCTAGTCCGATACCGGCTGCCAATCCCCATCCAAAAGAATTGTAATACTCTTTGCCAATGTAGGCACCAAAAACAATAGTGGCTGCAGAGATGACTCCGGAAACAGCTGCGATAACTGCATTGCCATCACGATTGGATATCTCGACTCTGGCATGGCAGGTATCGCAGTTGATAGCGGAAAAATTGTTGAGCAAAATAAATTGCCTGAAAGATATCCGACTCCCGCAGCTCGGACATCCTACTACTTGGTTCTTGGACATTGGATTTTAAAATTGCTTGTTAAAGCTAGGATTCGAGTGTAAACTTAATATGAAACAATTAGAATAAGTGTCTGGAAAACACCGATTTTATGCCGTTTTTTCACGGATTTTTTGTCAAAAAAAATCAGGCGTTTTACTACAAACCATAAAAATTATAAGGTACTGAGGGCAAAGGTTTCAGCTACACGAACCCCTTTTTCCGTAAGCTGTAAAGTGCAGCATTCGTTTTGATAGTCGTGTTCAAAGTATAATATGTAGTTATTTTCTACTGCCTCTTGTAGGAAATTCTTTTTCTCATGTAGTGTTGTCAATGGGAACATGTCATACGCCATCACATAAGGAATGGGCAAATGAGCTGCTGAAGGCAAGAGGTCAGCCATATACACAAGGGTATGTCCTTTGTACTGGATCTGCGGTAACATCATTTTTTCCGTATGACCGTTCACGAATCGAACCAAAAAATGATCAAAAAGTTCAACAATGTGCAGGCGACCATCTTCTTGAAAGCCGGAAGCCGGACTTTCCACAAAGCGTAATTGTCCGCTTTCTTGTATGGGTAAAATATTCTCATTAAGAAAAGAAGCTTTTTCTCGATCATTGGGTTTTACTGCCCAGTTCCAATGGCGTTCATTACTCCAATAAACGGCATTTTTAAATGCCGGAACCAGCCGATCTCCCTCTCGAACGATACTACCACCGCAATGATCAAAGTGAAGATGGGTAAGAAAAACATCGGTGATATCATCTCTATGAAAACCGTAATGTGCCAGTGATTTGTCCAATGTATCATCACCATGTAGGTAATAATGACCAAAGAATTTGGCATCTTGTTTATCACCCATTCCATTATCGATCAATATCAGCTTATTGCCATCTTCAACCAATAAACATCGCATCGCCCAAGAACACATATTATTTTCGTCTGCCGGATTCAATTTATTCCACATGCTTTTAGGCACAACACCAAACATCGCACCGCCATCCAATTTAAAATTGCCGCTATTGATCGAATACAGTTTCATAGATCAGTTTACTTTTCCTTGTTTATGTTTTGTAGCTGAGGCAAAGGTGAGTAATATCAATCCAATCACAAAGAAAACAACCAACGCCAATACGGAATTACGTTGTGAACCGGTGTATTCATTGATATATCCGAAACTAAACATACCAATCACAATAGCTATCTTCTCTGTTACATCATAAAAACTAAAGAAAGAAGTTGTGTCTTTTGTCTCAGGCATCAGTTTCGCATACGTACTTCTGCTGAGCGATTGAATACCCCCCATTACAAAACCTACCAATACAGCTAAAGCATAGAACTCATTGACGCCGTCACGAGGTAGTAGATAGCCGATGATACAAAGTATGATCCACAAAGAAACTGTTACCATTAGTGCCCGGAAATTTCCTAATTTATCTGAAAGTTTAGCAATGGTATAAGCCCCGGGTATCGCTACTAACTGAATAATTAATATCGCAATAATGAGATTTTTCGTGGGAATATTCAATTCACTTTTACCATATAAAGTTGCGGCAAGCATCACCGTTTGAACACCCATATTGTAAAAGAAAAATGCACCGAGATACCTTTTTAAAACAGGCATATGCTTCAGTTGCTTCCATACTTTATTCAACTCTTTATATCCATTTGTGAAGATGCTTCCTTTACTATCCGGATTTCCTGCAGGTATTGTTTTGGGTAATCGACTCAATGCCAGTTGACCAAAACCCCACCACCAGATACCAACCAGTAAAAAAGATATCTGTGAACCTTTAGCCTCATCTATAGTCATTCCGAATAAAGTAGGTTGCACTAGTACAAAAACAAAACAAATGATTTGAAGAATTACACTTCCAATATATCCCATTGCAAAACCTTTCGCACTCACTTTATCCTGGTCTGCCGGTGCTGCGATTTCGGGAAGAAATGAATTATAAAAAACCAAACTACTCCAATAACCAACACAGGCAATGATCATACACATCAATCCATAAGCAAGATTGCTGCTGTCATAAAAAAACAATGCACTACAAGCAATACTTCCCAGTGTACAGAAAAAGAACAAAAACTTTTTCTTGTTCCCTTTGAAGTCAGCAATCGAAGACAACATGGGTGACATTATGGCTACAATGATAAAGGCAACTCCTAATGCATAGTTGTACAGCGAGGTATTGACAAACTCTCTGCCAAATAAGCGAACGGTATCATTAGAAGTAGCATCATTACCGTCGCCGGTAACAGCTTCAAAATAAGCAGGAAAAATAGTTGAAGTGATCACCAGATTATATACACTATTTGCCCAGTCATACATGGCCCAGCCATTAATGACTCTTTTGGATGCAGTTGTTTGCATGTGGAGGGTTTTGGTTCTTAAAGATAAGGGGAAAGTGAGAGGGGGAAAAGTCAAAAGTGAAAGGTGAAAAAACATTTCCTACTGTGTACTATTGACCATGGACCATAGCCGATAGTACAAGGTAAAGCACTCTATCCCTATCTTTTCACCTTTCACTTTTCACCTGCTTTACAAAGCGGCAAGTATTTTCTCTTGCACCTGTTTCAGCTGTTCGGGTGATAACTTCAATTTTTCGCGTGTGAAATTGAGATCGTCTGCGGTATTGATGGGAATGAGATGTACATGTGCATGTGGTACTTCCAAGCCTACCACACTCATGCCACAACGATTACATGGGAATGCTTTTTCAATAGCTTTCGCAATGGGTTTTGCAAAGAGTAATATTTCAGATAAATAATGTTCATCTAAATCAAAGAAACGATCGGTTTCCTGTTTGGGAACAACGAGTACATGACCTTCTGCTAATGGGAAAATATCAAGAAAGGCAAAAAAATGTTCGTTTTCAGCGATTTTGTATGAAGGGATCTCTCCTGCAATGATCTTTGAGAAAATAGTCATAGAAAAGAGGTTACTTGAAAAGCATGTTGAAATGAAAAAGATACATCATTTCAACATGCTTACATGTGATTAGACGGTAATGTCTTCAATTTTGAATTTGATAATCCCGGTGGGTGCTTGTACTTCTGCCACTTCACCCCTTGCTTTACCCATCAAACCTTTACCAATGGGTGAGCCTGCTGAGATCTTCCCTGCTTTCAGATCTGCTTCTTTTTCACCAACAATTTGATAGGTCACTGTTTTTTTTGTTGCCAAATTGGTAATGGTTACCTTGGTTAGGATGGTTACTTTGCTAGTATCAATATCACTGGTATCAATAATCTTGGCATTAGCAATCGCACCTTCCAACTGTTTGATTTTGGCTTCCAGCATACCTTGTGCTTCCTTGGCAGCATCATATTCTGCATTCTCCTTTAAATCACCTTTCTCACGGGCTTCCGCAATGGCTCTCGAGGCAGCAGGACGATCCACTGATTTCATTTTCTGCAGCTCTTCACGCATTTTGTCAAATGTCTCCTTGGTAACATACATAGTACTCTCGCTCATACACTTTCGTTTAAAAAGGGTAAAAAAAATACAACGCCACATTTGATTGCAGCGTTGCACAGATATTCAAAAGTAAAAAATTCTTCAGAATCAACGATTCTTTTATGTGTTTTTATTAAAGAGCAAAAAAGAAAGGATTCACCTCAAAATACTCCTCTAACTATCTGTATATCAGAATGATATATAATTTCTAGGGCCATAAACGTATGTAAGACAATTTAATTACCTATACCTAATTTATCCAATACCACTTTTGCCATCCGGTAAAATGCTTCATGGCTATATCCGGCAATATGGGGAGTAACGATCACATTGGCTTGTGAAAGCAGCCAATCCAAATCAGCTTTTTCTACCGGTGTAAACGTTTCGAGTTTTTCATTTTCTAACACATCTAGTCCTGCAGCTTTTATCTGATTACTTTGTAATGCTTTGATTAGCGCTTTTGTGTCAGTCACTTTTCCTCTGCAGGTAGTTAAAAAGTAGGGTTGTTTTTGAAACTTGCTAAAGAATGATTCGTTTGCATAGTGAAAAGTTTCCTCAGTTAATGGCAGATGAAGACTCACTACATCAGCATATCGTTGTATTTGATCAAGAGAAGCTTCTTTGATATAACCGTTACCGAAACCGGATTTATACTTGTCTAATGCCAAAATGGTAACATCAAAAGCCGAAAGTAGTTTTGTAAATGCTTGTCCCGTATTACCAAACCCAATAATGCCAACGGTTTTACCACTTAATTCATCTGCTCTATTGGTGTCTCTTAACCACTTCCCTTCACGAATTTCCTGATTACTGCTATGGATCTTATTCATGAGATTCAACAGTATACCCAATGCATGTTCAGCCACTGCATTACGGTTTCCTTCCGGACTACTTTCACAACGAATACCTTTTTCAATAGCATAAGAAACATCTATCAATTCCATTCCACTTCCTAGTCTACCAATCCATTGAAGAGATGTTCCTGCATCAATGATTTGCTTGTCTATTTTCAATCTAGTGGTTACAATTAATCCAACCGCATCTAGTATCGTTTCTTTGAGTTCATCATAACTGATCAAAGGTTCATATACACAGTGATAGCCTGCCTTTTCAAGTCTTTCTAAAAGGTAAGGATGTGCTCTTGCAGTAATAATGACTTTTGAACCCGACATGTATTAGTTCTATTTATGACTATGACTTCATTTTATAAGTGAGCGCTGCAAAATCTGCCACAGATAACTGTTCTGCACGTTTTGTGAAAATTGCTTCTTGTAAGGTTTCCGTATCGAACATGCCTTTTAAAGGGTTTCTCAACATTTTTCTTCTTTGATTGAATGCCGCTTTGACCAATACAAAAAAACTACGCTCAGATTTCATCGGTTCAAAAGCAGTTCTTCTTTTCAGTTTAATCACACCACTCATGACCTTGGGTGGGGGATTGAATGATTCAGGAGGTACATCAAACAAATATTCAACCTCATAAAATGCTTGTATCAATACACTCAAAATACCATAGTCTTTAGTTCCTGACGCTGAAACTACTCTCTCTGCTACTTCTTTCTGAAACATACCGATCATGACCGGAACTTGTTCTTTCCATTCCAGTATACGAAACAAAATCTGCGAGGAAATGTTGTAAGGAAAATTTCCTACCACTGTAAACTGATCTGTAAAAGGCGCTGAAATATCCAGAATACTTTGATGAATGATTTTTCCTTGAATAGCTGGGAATGTTTTTTCGAGATACACTACTTTTTCGTCATCCAACTCTACCGCTTTAAAATCAATATCCGGAATCTTCAATAAGCACTTAGTAAGTGCACCACCACCTGGTCCTACTTCTACTAATTGAGAAAATGTATCCTGCTGCAAGGAAGCAACAATACGCTCACACACAGACTCATCTTTCAGAAAATGCTGTCCAAGTGATTTTTTGAGGGTGTATTCCATTGGAGCAAAGGTAGGCAGTATTTTCGCTTATAGCTGATAGGTTATTGCTTATGGTAAGCATATGAATACTATTAAGTATGTCCTTCTATTTGCCATTACCCATAAGCCATAACCCTCAATCAACACTAATTGCTTAATTTTATACCCTAAAGCTATACTGATGAGTAATGAAATGCAAAAGCCGGTGATTGGTTTCTCATGTGGTGATTTGAATGGGATTGGAATTGAATTGATACTGAAGACGCTGGGAGACCATCGTCTATTAGATTTCTGCACCCCGGTGGTGTTTGCCAGTAATAAAAGCATCAACTTCTATAGAAAAAGTTTACCGGAAATTAATTTCAACTATGCCAGTGGAAGAGATTTTAGCAGACTCAATCCTAAACAAGTCAATATTTATAATTGCTGGGAAGAGGAAGTAGCTATAACGCCTGGTCAGTTAAACGATATCGGTGGAAAATATGGTCTTCTTTCGTTGAAAGAAGCTGCACAAGCTTTAAAAGACGGGCATATTCATGGGTTGGTTACCGCCCCTATCCATAAAAAAAATATTCAATCGGCTGATTTTCATCATACAGGTCACACCCCTTTTTTAAAAGAATTATTCGGTGTGAATGATGTACTGATGTTTATGGTAGCTGATAATATGCGTATCGGTTTATTGACAGAACATGTTACCGTATCTGACGTCGCTAAACACATTACCAAGGAGAATATTATCAGTAAATTGAAAATCATGCATGCCAGTCTGCAAAAAGATTTTGGCATTGATAAACCCAAAATCGCTGTGCTAGGATTGAATCCACATGCAGGCGACGAAGGATTGATTGGCAGTGAAGAAGAAAGTATCATTAAACCTGCTATCAAAGAAGCCAAACACCAGATGATGGTTTTTGGTCCATATAGTGCGGATGCCTTCTTTGCCCGAGGTCAACATGAAAGATTTGACGCGGTTCTTGCTATGTATCATGATCAAGGATTGATTCCATTCAAATCACTGGCCATTGGGGAAGGCGTTAATTATACTGCCGGATTGAATGCCGTTAGAACCAGTCCTGATCATGGAACCGCATTTGATATCGCCGGAAAAGGAAAAGCAGATCACAGTTCGTTTTTGGCTGCTACATTTACTTGTATTGAGATCATTCGTATGAGACTTGGTTTTGCTGAAATGAGACAAAATCCGCTTCGCAAAATGAGTGCAAGAATGATTGCCAATGCGGTGGATGAGCGTATCGAAGAAACCGAATAGTACATGTACGAGTTATCCAATGACCATGTAAGTATTGTGATCAGCTCCAAAGGGGCAGAATTACAAAGTATTTATAGAAAAGATACGGGTATCGAATACTTGTGGTCCGGCAACCCTGCATTTTGGGGGAAGAAAAGTCCGGTACTATTTCCCATTGTTGGCGGACTAAAAAATAATCGTTACACATTTAAGGGAAAAGAATATACAATGGGTAGACATGGTTTTGCCAGAGACCGGGTTTTTACCATGAGTAAACAAACTGATGATGCGATAACTTTTTCATTGAAATCAGATGATGAGGCAAAAGCTATCTACCCTTTCGATTTTATTTTCTCAATCAAATATCAATTGATCGCTCATCAGGTGAAAGTAAGTTATCAGATAGAAAATATTGGAGAAGAAGAGATGTATTGCTCTGTGGGTGCTCATCCTGCGTTTGCTGTTCCATTGATTGCTGATACTTCATTTGAGGATCACTACTTACAATTTGAACAAAAAGAGACGGCTCCTATTTGGCCATTGTCTGATGAAGGTCTATTATTAAGTACCCCAACAGATTTTTTTCAACAAAAAGATACCATCGCCTTGCGTAAGTCTGTATTTTATGGTGATGCATTGGTTTTTAAATCACTACAGTCCAATAGCATTTCAATCCTTTCAGATAAACACCCACATGGAGTTAAAGTCTCCTATGAAAATTTTCCTTTCATGGGTATCTGGAGTGCTAAGGATGCAGATTTTGTTTGTATTGAACCTTGGTGTGGTATTGCTGATACAGTAACAACCAATGGTGATCTTACGAATAAAGAAGGTATTCATCCAATCGCTCCTAAAACAATGATGAATAGAAGCTGGGCGATCGAGGTATTTTAGTTATTTAAAAACAGTATCCGCAATTCCTTTATTGATAATATAGTTGGTATATAGAATTTCTACCCTTCCTTTTTTATTCTTTAATTTTTGTTCCTCTGTGAGTGGTTTTTCATTATCGTCAAATTCCAATGTGAGTCCTTTAGGCAGTTTATAGTTTTTGGTATTGAAGCTAAAAGTCACTTTATCCGGCAACCCAAAGTTTGAAAATTTACCATAGGTCATTTCAATTTCGTAAGTGCCGTTTTCTTTGGTAGTGGTTACTGCCTTTCTAACTAAAAGATTGGCTTCATCAATATACATAGTTGTTAATACAACATCACTGTTTTCATTTATGGGAAGCATTTTTACAACTTTTGTTTTGGTGCCCGCCACCACGGCTTCTCCTGCTGCTAGCGCAACAAATTCATCAGTCGTAACAATTGAACTCATATTTACAGAGACCCCTCCTTTAGGTAACAGTGAAATACCCCCATCTTTTCGCAAACGAAACTTATTGGGTTTTTTAAAATAAATTTTCACTTTCCCTATCGGTGCTTTGATAAAAGCCACGTCTGTTTTCATCCTGCCATCTGCTTCATAATCATTTACCTGATCAAGCTTTGCTTTTACTTTCATCACAAGTGGAGTCATATCCTGAGCGGAAGAAGTGAAAAGTGAAAGGTGAAAGGTGAAAAGGAGTATGATAATGGTTCGCATAGACTTGTTTTTTAGCTTAAAACATCTTTTTTTCTGAATACAACAATGGCGGCAACTACAAATAAAATAATATGAATCAATAATACAATTGAGGAGTTAATGATTCTTTCGGGATATTGGATACTGCCTACAATAGCTTCATTGGTATCTGTTACCTGTATATCAAAAAATTCTTTCCAGCCAATCATATGTGTGGTGAATAAATAAGGTTTCACCAGATTAAATACCGGAATATTCATGGTACTGAGTATGGTAAAAAAAATGATCACACTCATGGTGGCTACAATAGGTCCGATTGAATTTTCGGCAAATACGGATAAGAAAAAACCCAATGCTGCTACTGTTGTCATTGCCAATGCTGCAAATCCGAATGCACCGATATAACGCCAGAATACATCATTCTCTTTTAATAATACCACATAACTGCTCTTCATTAAAAACATATCGTCCGTTCCAAATACCCACATACTTACAAATAAAGCCAGGAATGCCAGCCATACCAATAAAAGGAGTGTATAAATAGTAGAGGCAATAAACTTAGCAAGCATGAATTGTGTTCTGCTATATGGCTTGGATAGTAATACACGTAAGGTCCCCATATTGGCTTCACCTGATATCATATCTGCAGCAATCAATGCAATCAACAGAGGCACATGCACTAATAACAATTGTAACATCACATAACATACCAAGTATCCATTCAATATGTTACCTTCAATTTGAAGCGTAGATCCAAGATCATTGAGCATGAAGTCCACATAAGTCTTTCCATCTACTTTCAATCCAAACTGGATCATCACAATTAATGCAGTGATAGCCGCAAAAGCAATATAAGTGCGTGGTCTTTTGAAAATTTTATAAAGCTCTATATTAATGAGTGTTCGCATATTGACCGGAGGTTACCTGTAAGAAAAAGTCTTCTAATGAATGTCTGGGTTGTAAGGATAAAACGGGAATATCCAGCGCTACCAAATCTCGATGCAAATTCGGGATATGATCACGATGGAGCTTAATTAAGATTGTACTTGCTCTTCTTGGCTGAAGTGCAGACGACCATTTACTTTGTACCAGTTTATGGTATGCAGACTCATTGTCCAATGTCTCCAATTCAATCAAGGTTTGAGCAGGATCAAATAATTCTGCGGCAGAACCTTCTACTAGTTTTTTTCCTTTATCGATGATCAATACTCTTGTAGCAATTTGTTCGATCTCATTCAATAAGTGTGAGGAGACAAGAATCGTTTTATTCAAATCTTTACTCAAGTGCCTGATCAGATTTCTAATATCAGCAATGCCTTGTGGATCCAGTCCGTTTGTAGGTTCATCCAGAATAATCAATTTAGGGTTATGTACCAATGCTACTGCAATTCCCAATCTTTGTTTCATACCCTGAGAGAAGGTCTTCACGATATCTTTTGCCCGGGATGCCAGACCCACCATTTCCAGTTGTTGCATCAATTGTTGTTGTGTGGGTTTCAAACCACTTAATCGGGCAAACAGTTGAAGATTATCAATGGCACTGAGGTATTTGTAAACATCCGGCTTTTCAATCACAGCCCCAACCTGTTGGAGAATTTCTGTACGGTGCGATCGCAAAGAGAGACCAAATAAATCGATAGATCCGGCGGTAGGTTCTATCAGTGTCAGCAACATTCGGATGGTTGTACTTTTCCCGGCACCATTTTGACCCAAAAACCCATAAACATCCCCTTCTCGAACTGAAAAGGACAGATCATTAACTGCTGTGAGGTTCTTAAAAGACTTGGTAAGACCTTTTACCTGTATAATTTCCTGCATTTCCATGTATAACATCGAAGGTACGGAGTAAGTTCGCTGCAGGTGAAAAGGGAAATGTGAAAAATGAAAGAAAAGCGCTATTCTTTTCCCACTTGAAGGTATTGCTGAAGCGCCTGAACATAGGCTTCAAAAGCCTCAATACCTTTAGTCGTTATTTTACAGGTGGTTTGAGGGTAATTGTCTTTGAATTGCTTAGTCACCTCAATATAACCTGCTTCTTTTAGTTTTTGTACTTGCACACTGAGATTTCCGGCAGTTGCATTGGTCTTCTCACGGATAAAAGTAAATTCAGCTTCTTTCACGCCAATGAGCAGACTCACGACTGCCAGTCGCAACTGAGAATGTAATATAGGATCGAGCTCTTTAAACATTCGCTTTCGGTTGGGCTAGATATTTTCTTCTTAAAATGACTCCCGGAATAAACCAGCAAATCAATGCAGCAGCTCCTCCTAATAAAAAGTCATGTTCAGTAATGGTAAAACAAGACCAAATGAATAAACCATAGGTAATCAATGCCCCATATAACATGGGTTTAAATTTTTTTACCATGCCGGTTACCAATGTTGGAAGTGCATAAATGAGTATGAATAAAGAGTAGATACTGGGTGTAAATGTATTTATAGGCTCATCGGGCTTTGTATTATCCAGGTAATGTTTGGTCAGTTGCCATCCTTCCAGTTGAATGAATTTATCTGTAACATCAGGAACGATCATTTGGTAGGCATTCAAACCAAAAATTGTAATACCGAATACTAGCCAAATAGCGTTCAAAGCATCGTCCTCATACTTTTTTACTTTATTCGATTTCTTTTCCTGAATGGAAATAATGAATTGAGGAATAATGGCTCCTAATACCAGTAACCAAATATCAAAACCAATATAGAAATCATAGGTACGCTGAAAATACGTCACCACAGATGCAATGGTAACCACTGTTCCCCACAACAGAGAACCAATACCGGTTTCATGATAGCTGCCTTTGGCCTTTTGGATCATATTCGTGATCAGGTCAAGACTCTCCTGTTCGGTCATTTTTTTATCGTCTGCCATGGATTAATTCTTTTTGGTGTTGTATCGGATACGTAATAAATGTCCGGGTATGATATAACTGATCAAAATAGCCAGCGCCCCCATGAGTAACTGACCCGCGAAATTAAACTTTATGGAAACAGCGGCGATGATAAAATTCAAAATTCCACCGATTACTAAAGGCTTGAAGCGTATAAGCCTACCACTCACAAAAGTTCCAATTGCATACATCAGGATATAATAAGTAAATGCAGTATTCCATGCTTCAGAAGTTACATTGATGAACACCATTACAAAAAAGGAAATACCAATAGCAATCCACAGATAACCCAATGCCTCTTCAATATAAGTAACTGACTTTTGTTTTTTGGCTTGTCTTGAACTGTATATACCTGAAATGATCCCTCCTATAGGCATTGCCCACCAAACAAAACTGTGGTAGGGATATTTTATGTATACCATTAAAACATATTCAACGATACAACAAATAAACACCAGCCATCCCCAAAATAGCAGATAGAAACTATCTACTGCTACCGAATCCTTTGTTTTTCGGATCATGGTTTGGATCAGTTGTAAACTCTCTTCCGGAGAGAACGACTTTTCCTGATCATTTTGGTAATCAATGTTTGACATAAGTATTGTTTTTGGGTCTCGTGTATTTTCTTAGGAATACCGTAATAAAGATACTACCGATAACAGAAGGGAGTAGCCATAATATCCATTGCATATCAATCTGCACATTCACTACCAAGAATGCTGTATAGGAAGCAATCATGGCTCCCATCATTCTTACGATATGATTGTACATCCAAGATTGTTTAATAGTTGCATTCCCAGTGAATAATCTGATATCTAAAAGGACATAGCTCATACATATTAATCCGAATACACCTGGCACAATGCTGAATGTGTTTCCGTGCAATAGGCCCTTGACCGACTGGATCAATAAAAAAACAGCAAACGAAAAACCAAATAGAGTGATCACATAATCGATGGGTGAAAAACTTTGTTCTTGCTGTTTAGATTTTCTCTTCAATAGTACAATTCGATAACCACTTAAGATCATATACAGTGTAAAACCACCTACCGCAAAAAGGAAAAGACTTTCATGTCCGGGAATCCAGCTTAAGATCAATGCACTGAATGATGCAATGAACATTCCCCAGAAAAATATTTTTCCTGATAATAAATGAGGTTTAGAACCTTTTTTTACTAATGCGGCGATAGTGCCGGTAATTAATCCGGCACTACCTCCCAAAATATGGAGTATCAATAAAGGGGTGAATAGTTGCTCCATCTTTTAAAGTTATTGGATCACCATTTTGTTTTGTGTGTATTCGTCAGAAATTTACTGACATGCAGCTAACAATTTAGTTGCCTGATCCTTTCCCCAATTCGGATGCATGGCAGATTGAGGCTTATAGGTATCAAATAATTGAATGGATTTCTCAAATAATTTTTTAGCCACTGCTTTACCACCACCAAAAGCTTCCGGTGTATTCATCAATGTTTGTCCATCCAATAAATAAATACGTGGGTTACTGGCATCCATTTTTTTAGCTTCAGCTAAGGCATTGGTGGCTTCTGTACCATAAGTCTGCCAACGAGCCATTGGATCAACGGTCATTTGTTGAATAGCTATCATTTGACGCATGCAATAGGTATCTGCATTTCTTTCCAATGCTTCTGCTTTACTTAACAGGTCTTTACTTTTTTCTGCTACTTTATCTTTATCAGCTTTAGGATTCATCCAACCCGTTAGATGATTGGCATAAGCTGCATAATAATAAGGTAGCCACTTGTCTTTCTCAGCATCAGCAATACGCTCAAAAAAAGCTGAAGCTGCAGCCATATCTTCTGCTGTTTTAGCAGCACTGAATTGCTCCAACCCTTTTTGCATTCCGGCTTCATATCTGGTTTGCGCAGTCAATTGTCCGGCAATGAACATGGATAAAATGATGATGATTTGTTTCATGGTTTAAAGTTTGATTTTATGATCTATGATTTTTTGATCTTTGATTTCTTGATTTTTTTTGACTTTTCACCTTTCACTTTTCACTTCCCTCTCGCTGCTTCAATTTTTCATACTCTTCTGCAGCAGATAAAAATTTCGTGCCGTGATAGGCGTGGAAATATTGAAAAGCCAATCCAACACCCCATCCTAACATCACCCAGATAGGCCAGAAATATGAGTCGATTCCGGATGTGAAAAACCAGACCCCTATTAAAAAAGCATTTACAATTAGGTAGCTGAAAAGGCTCCATTTAAATCCTGCTCTGGCTTTTGCCATCTGCCAAAGTTGTTCATCGCGTTGTTCGTTGTTCATAATTTTAAGTTTGATTTTTTGATCTTTGATTTCTTGATTTGATTCTTGCTTGTAGCCTGTAGCTTGCAGCTTGAGGCTTATAAATTATTATTTATTGCATCCTGTCTCCTATCCACTCCCCAACTCAAAAACACACCTAAGAAGAAGAACTGTGGAGCAGGAGGCGTGATGGCTTCTTTTCTTTGTCCGTTGTTTGAATAGTTATATCCGAATATTTGTTTGCTGTTTAATACGTTCGTAACCGAACCCACAAATACTGCATATGCTTTTCCTAATGAAGTGAGATAATTAAAACTGAAACCCAGATTATGATAGTCAATTGTTTTTCCTTGATCTGCAATCGTGAATTGAGCACCGTTTTGAACCAGGTTATAATATGGACGACCAGTAGCATAGGAATAAGTAAAGTTGAACCCTGTATTGATCTTGCTGATAAAACGTTTCATCACAAATGATGCTGTATGATTGGCTGCAAATGTTGGTTGCAATTGTTTGGGATAATTCAAAAAATCACGTTTGGTATCTAGGTAAGAGTAGCTTACCCAATAATCTAAACCTTTGAATGTTTTTTTATCTCTCCAGAATAATTCTATTCCCTTTGCATCACCAGCTCCTGCATTGTTGAAAGAAGGATGTGTTTTTACCAGTCCATCATATTTTTTGTAAAAAGCTTCTACACGAAAGGTTTGTAAAGCTGTATTCTTGATATAGTTGGCAATAAAATGGGTAGCTTTCGCATATCCAAAATTTGTGGTGGTATAGAGAAAATTATTTTCTGGTTTTTGATAAAACTCACCATAAGCAATACTCATTTGTGCTCCTTTCCCTGTTTTATAGGCGAGTGATAAACGAGGAGCGATATTGGCTTTGTTGATCAGAGATGAGTGTTCAAAACGAACCCCTACTTTGGCAGCTAAATCATTGGTGATATACAGATCTGCTTCTGTAAATAATGCTTTGAAATGATCAGGCAATGTTGCTTTTTGATTGTTGAATGTACTGCTGTTATAGAAATACATGTATTCCCCACCTGTTCTCAACACACTGATTCCACTCAATCGTTTATCAAACACTGCTTTGATTTGTGAAAGATCTGAGCGTGTTTTGATAGCGAAGTTGTTGTTATCAATCCATGGTTGTCCCGTTGTGATTTTTTGGTTTTGCTGATTTTGAATCTGTTGTTCAATATCATTATAATCAGTGCTGTAACCCAATCCCAGATTCATTTTCCAGCCATTACCCAAATTTTCTCTCCAACTCAAATTATTGTATACGTTGATATTGTTGAGCCCGAAAGCATTCTTTAAGTTAGGGTCATCAATATTTGCTCTGCGTAAGCCTAAATCGCTTGCTCCAAAAGTTCCATAGTATTTAATGATACCACCATTTTTGGTTTTCATACGGAAATTGAGATCAGCGGTATGAAACTCCGGCATACGGAAATAATCGGGTTTTTGTTTAACGATGCTGAAGTAAGGAAGCAAGTTGGTATAACCATAGTTACCACCCCAAGAAGATTTTTTATTTTTTGCTACTTTCTGTAGGCCTGCACCCAGAAAAACCGATGAGATAGAAGCAGATACTTCTGAACGATCAGGGATATCAATACTTTCCATGATCAATGCCGAAGACAATGCTTGTCCATACAATGCTGAATAACCACCTGTACTAAATACGGTTCCTTTGAACAAAGCCGGAGCAAAACGTCCACGTGATGCAATATCAGGAACGCTGGCAAAAAATGGGTTGTTCACTAAAGTTCCATCGATAAATTGTTTGGCTTCATAACCGGCACCACCTCGTACAAATAAGCCTTCTTGCTCACCTACTTGTTGTGCACCGGGTAACGTTTTCACCACAGCAGAGATATCAGCATTGGCTCCTCCGGTTGTATATACATCTAAAGAACTTAATACGGTAGCAGCTTTTTTCTTATCGCCTGCTTCAAAACTTCCTGCCGTTACTGTAACTGCTTTAAGTTCACTGATCTCTTCTTTCAGTATAAAATCAATTTGAATAGGAAGAGAATCAATTGTCACTTCCTGCTCTACTGTTTTATTTCCGATACTGCTTGCAACGATGAATTGCTTTCCTTTTTCATAGGTCTTGAAAGAAAAGCTACCGGTAGAATCAGATACGGTTCCATCATAAGAACCTTTGACTACAATATTGGCACCTGCAAGGATTCTACCTCTTTGATCTTTTACAGAACCGGTTACTCTGATCTGGGCTTGAATACCACTCACTAGCAGTACCATCATCAGACTTATCATCCATTTTTTCATTGCTCAGTTGTTTTGACAGGACAAACATAGAATAGTTTATTTTATAAACCAAATTATAAATGAAACTTTTTTATTAATAAATCAACTGATTGATTTTCAATAAAAAAGGAACTGCGTATGGCAATTCCTTTCCGATTTTTATCAATTTACTAGTGTTTTAAACGATCCATCTATCCTTTGCGAATGCCTTTGCATACATTAACAAGGCTCCAATCACCATGATATTGCGAAAAATATTCAGCATATCATTACTGTTTTCGGCTGCTCTGGGAATATGAATCAGGAAGATCATCAACAATACATACAAAGCCATCAGTAAAGAAGCCAACTGATCGTATTTACCGATTAAACAACTCACAATAAAAGCGGTGATGAGCACGCCGGTTGCATAATTCAAAAAAAGTCTTCCCGGAAAAAAAGAGGGTATCATATCAGCACCCACTTGTGGTAATCCGAAATGAAGTCCGGTATATAACAGGAAGGACAGAACAAACAGCCATTTACCTGTTGCCAATACTTTTTGCATATGATGTGTATTTAGAGGTTTATATTTCGAATGGCATGATTGGGCGAATTTCTACTGATCCTTTTTCATATTTCAGAATCGGACAGCTTTTTGACCAGTCTGTTACTTCCGCTATACTTTCTGCCTTACAGATCAGATAGCCGGTCAATAAAATCTGTTGCTGAATAAAAGGGCCATTTTGTACCCCTTTCTGATCAACAATGGTTCCATCGAATTCAATCGGCTTACTCGATACCAGTTTTCCCTGCATCGCAATATTGCCGATCCATTGCTGCCACTTGGGCATGTCTTCGAGCATATCTTCCGGTGAATTGATATACTGTCCGTTTCCGGATTGATTGTAGAACAATAACAGATACTCTTTCATAATAATGATGAGTTCGGGTTAACATTGATCCTCGCGAAAATGAGATAGCTAACATGGATGGCTCTTGGTAAATGTCA
>CAYMQQ010000017.1:0-34282 GCA_964392685.1 uncultured Sediminibacterium sp. | reverse complement strand
GCTTGCAGCTTGTAACTTGCAGCTTTCTTGTACCTTGATTCTTCATTCTTGTATCTTTCCTTCCTACCAATTACGCAACGGGTTTCTTCTTCCGGCGAGGATATAGTTTTTGATATTGATCCAAAAGGCAAGGATCATGTAGATAATAACAGGAGATCCCATGGTTAAGAAAGAGATATAAATAAACCACATCCTGATACGGGAGCTGGCGATACCTAGTTTTTCTCCAATAGCGGTACACACACCAAACGCCCTTACTTCAAGAAATTCTCTGATCTTTTGCATATATCTGACAGTTGGATGGGGGCTTTGTATGGCAAATTAGACAAATTTTAGTGAAAAAAGTTTAAGAATGTCGTCTTCAGGTGGTAAGTCTGAACGAAGTAGTCGAAGACCACTGATTTCTGTCTTTGCCCCCACCCTATTTTTCCGTAAATTCGCGCAGATTTTAGTCAACAATACATCTGTTTGAATGAACTATTCTCTGGAAGTTTTCCATAGTGGGTTTTCAAACCAGATATCAGAAATCATACATCTTTAAATCGTAGACCCATGGCATTTGACATTGAAATGATCAAGAAAGTGTATGCTGAGATGCCTGCCAAGGTAGATGCTGCACGCAAGGCGCTCGGTCGCCCTTTGACACTGTCTGAGAAAATCCTTTTTGCGCACTTGCACCAGGATCAGCAACTCAGTAATTTTGAAAGAGGTAAATCCTATGTTGATTTTGCACCAGACCGTGTTGCTATGCAGGATGCTACCGCACAAATGGCGCTCTTGCAGTTCATGCAGGCGGGTCGCCCAAAAGTAGCGGTTCCTTCAACTGTACACTGTGATCACCTCATTACTGCCAAATTAGAAGCTAAAAAAGATCTGGAAGTAGCCAATGCAGAAAGCAAAGAGGTTTTTGACTTCCTCGCTTCTGTTTCCAATAAATATGGTATCGGATTCTGGAAACCAGGCGCCGGAATCATTCACCAAGTGGTATTGGAGAATTATGCATTTCCGGGTGGTATGATGATCGGGACCGATTCTCATACTGTAAACGCCGGTGGTTTGGGAATGATTGCCATTGGTGTGGGTGGTGCTGATGCTTGTGATGTAATGGCAGGTTTACCATGGGAACTGAAATGGCCCAAACTGATTGGTGTAAAGCTGACCGGTAAGTTGAGTGGATGGACAGCCCCTAAAGATGTGATCCTGAAAGTGGCAGGTATTCTTACCGTTAAAGGTGGAACCGGTGCCATCGTGGAATATTTTGGTGAAGGTGCTACTGCAATGAGTTGCACAGGTAAAGGAACCATCTGTAATATGGGTGCCGAGATAGGAGCCACTACTTCTACATTTGGTTATGATGATAGCATGAGTCGTTACCTCAAAGCTACCGGTCGCGAAGAAGTAGCTACAATGGCAGATGGCGTGAAAGCTTATTTGAACGCAGACCCTGAAGTGTATGCTTCTCCTGAAAAATATTTTGATCAAGTCATTGAAATCAACCTCAGTGAATTGGAACCCCATTTGAACGGTCCATTCACTCCGGATTTGGCTACTCCTATTTCTAAAATGAAAGAAGTGGCTGCTGCTAATGGATGGCCTACCAAAGTAGAAGTGGGTTTGATCGGAAGCTGTACCAACAGTTCTTATGAAGATATTAGTCGTGCAGTGAGTCTGGCACGTCAAGTAAAAGAAAAAGGACTAAAAACCAAAGCGCAGTACACCATTACACCGGGTAGTGAGCAGGTACGTTATACAATTGAGCGTGACGGGTTCTTGGATATCTTCTCTGAAATTGGTGCAACTGTTTTCGCCAATGCATGTGGACCTTGTATCGGTATGTGGGATCGCGTAGGTGCAGAGAAAGCCGAGAGAAATACCATCGTTCATTCCTTCAACAGAAACTTTGCAAAGCGTGCTGATGGCAATCCGAATACTATGGCATTTGTTGCTTCACCGGAATTGGTAACCGCACTTGCGATTGCAGGTGATCTTACTTTCAATCCTATCACAGATACCTTGACCAATGAAAAGGGTGAACAAGTGAAACTGGATGAACCTAGTGGACAAGAATTGCCACAACGTGGTTTTGCAGTAGAAGATGCAGGGTATCAAGCACCTGCTGCTGATGGAACTGGTGTACAAGTGGCTGTAGATCCTGCTTCCAAACGTTTGCAGTTATTGGATCCTTTTGCACCTTGGGAAGGAACAGATCTGAAAGGGTTGAAACTACTTATCAAAGCAAAAGGAAAATGTACAACCGATCATATTTCAATGGCAGGTCCATGGTTGAAGTTCCGTGGACACCTCGACAATATCAGTAACAACATGCTGATTGGCGCATTAAATTTCTTCAACGAAAAAACGGATCTGGTAAAAAATCAACTCACCGGAGAATATGGTCCTGTACCTGCTACCCAGCGTGCTTACAAAGCAAAAGGCATTGGATCTATTGTTGTGGGTGATGAGAATTATGGTGAAGGGTCATCAAGAGAGCATGCAGCTATGGAACCACGTCATTTAGGTGTTCGTGCGATATTGGTGAAATCATTTGCCCGTATCCATGAAACCAACCTGAAGAAGCAGGGTATGTTGGCACTCACTTTCAATGATAAAAATGATTACGATAAGATTCAAGAAGATGATACCATTGATATCGAAGGATTGACAAATTTTGCACCAGGTCAGCCACTTACGATTGTGTTGCATCATGCAGATGGGAGCGTTGATAGAATCAGCGTAAACCATACTTACAATCAGCAGCAGATTGAATGGTTTAAGGCAGGTGGTGCTTTGAATATCATTCGTAAACAAGTAGCAGGATAATCACTAGGCTATTATATAAAAAAAGCTCCGAAAATTTTCGGAGCTTTTTTTTGAAAGGTTACCTTCAATCATCAGGCTTTCTTACCCATACCATTGACCCAGCCCACTACACCGCCAACAATAGCACCCAACACGGCCGATGCAGCAATATCAACCCAAATTGCTTTCATAGCTAAAATATTACTGGTTCCATACATGGTGAGATCAAAAGATGCTCCCATGATTAAACCAATAACTGCGCCTGCTGAAAGTCCGGCTGAAAGCGTACTGATATTCGCCCAGCGATTGAAAATATAAGAGTACAGGATACCTGTACAAATATTTCCCAATATCAGTGCCCACCATACCATTTCGGCATCGGGGCGCATGACACCGGTAGCAGTACCGCTGTTTTCAGCCATAAAATCCATTAATAACATTCCATAAATAAGCCATCCGGCAAAGAAGGCAACAACTCCTCCGGCAATGCCGGAGATCAACATTTTTGTGGTGTTCATAAGCAATCGTTTTAAGGGGAAAATTTTGCTAAACAAAATAGACATCCCTTTCCGCAAATGCAAGTGCCTTGCCCCTACAAAAAAAGAACTGTTCATAAACAGGGGATAACCGGAACTTTCAAGCATTCACAAACTATTACCATTTAAATGAATGTTACAACAGCAACTGTACTTATTTTCACCGAGTCTATTGAAAATCTATTATTTAGAACTATGATTTGGGAAATATTGACCGTTGCAGGATTGGCTACTTTTGAAGTATATGCAGCAATACCCGCAGGTTTCGCATTTGGGCTTCCGGCATGGACCATTTTTCTTTCCAGTATGTCGGGCGGACTGGCAGGTGTGTTTATTGCCACATTTTTGGGAGATAAGATCAAAAAAATCCTAGCAAAATATCGTAAACCCAAGGCTGAAAAGCCCAAAACCGGACTGATTTACACCCTTTGGGAAAAATATGGCATTATCGGATTGGGATTCTTTGGTACCATGACTGTGGGTGCCCCTGTAAGTATAGGTGTTGGAGTAGGCTTCAATGTCCCTTTACAAAAACTACTGGTATGGTGCTGTATAGGCGTAATTACTCGCTGCGCTTTGTTTACGGCGATTGGGTATTATGGGCTTAAGTTGTTTTAGTCCATGGCAAATGGCGTATGGTTCATTGCCTATAGCAGAAACTATTCTCTACCATAAACTACTATGAACCATACGCCATGAACTATTTGCTATGGCCTAAATCGTCAACAATAACAAAGACATATTAGACTGCATCAAAATCCTTTCCAATCTTTGCTCGCGCATAAAATAGCTGGATAAAGCACCCATCTTAACGGTCGGAATATTCTGCGACTGCATCATTTCTGAAAAGTTGGATAACTTTTTCTCTACGGCGTTGAATTGATATA
Source organism: uncultured Sediminibacterium sp. (assembly GCA_964392685.1). Classification (GTDB taxonomy): domain Bacteria; phylum Bacteroidota; class Bacteroidia; order Chitinophagales; family Chitinophagaceae; genus Sediminibacterium. The sequence goes on along the minus strand of CAYMQQ010000017.1, from coordinate 30,060 downwards.
CCAATGATGAAGGAACTTGCTGCTGATTGGATGCAGGGGCATCTAATAAAGAAACCGCGTCAGACATTTCTCGTGCTGTATGAAATGCTCTTGTTTCCGGCTGTAATAATTCTTCTGAAATATTCGCGAGATCAGATTTTGCGATGTACATCACTGCACAACGTGAACGACATAACATTCTGAAAACATCCAATCCGGTTGATTTGCCTGTTTCATACCATTCTTCTCTTGAATAAAACACAATATCACATCCAAACTCTTCAATATATTGTTTGAAAACAGCCGGTGAATCACCAAAAATTCTATCAATACTATATCCTTTCACTACCTGCGGATTCGTCTCTTCGATCTTGCGAATGGATTCAAGAGCTGCAGCAGAGAACTTATACCCGTTAGCTTGTCTGCTCAAAGTCATTAAATCACTCTCATTATCAGGTATAGGCACTACCTGTAGGAAAGTGCAATAAAATCCTTCTGTTTTATACAATCTTGTAGCCAAACGAAACAGATTTACCGCATGTTCAGTACATCTTGTTGGGATAATAATCTTTTTCATACCTGTAGTTTTTATGTGATGATGACAGATAATACTGTATCAAATGCAAACCTACACTGCAGGCATTGGGATGATCTAAGAAGTATATTAAGAGACAGTTAGAAGTTTTTAAGAGCGGGATTAGAAAATTGCAGAAATTCTAATGCGGCTCTAACAACCTTTTTTAAAAGTCTGTCTACACCCCCAAAATAGGCTATGAACGAATAGGGAAACGCATTTCAGCCCTGGTACCGGCACCTTCCATTGAAGTAAAACGAATCTCGCCCCGATGGATACGGATGATTTTCTGTGCCAGTGGCAGACCTACACCATAACCCTTATAGGCAGAAGTATTGGATGCCCTAAAGAATGGATCAAAAATATAACGCAGTTCCTTTTCAGGAATTCCAATGCCTCGGTCTTCCACCACCACAATACACTGTGATTCTGAGGCGTGCAGTGAAATGGTTACTTTACCATTATCCGAATATTTACAAGCATTTTGCACCACATTGGTAATTGCAAGTTTTAATAAGTTTTGATTTCCATAAATGGTAATGTATTCTATGTCTTCCGGTAAACTCTCAAAATTGATCTGTATATGATTACCCGGATCCGTGAAATCCACTAATTTTTTTACCGATAAGATCAGTTCATCCAAGCGAATGGATCCCATGAATTCTTCATTCACACTATTGCCTGCTTGTGCCAATTCCAATAAGCTGGTAGTAAGATGATGTAATTGATCAGCTTCACGTGCAATCACTGATAATGCAGCACGATATTCCTGAGGGTCTCTTTCTTTGCTCAGTGCCAGCTCTGCTTCTCCAAGAATGGCTGTCAGTGGTGTCCTCAACTCGTGAGACAGCTTATTCACAAAGTTTCTTTGAGTTTCAAAAGAAGTCTCTAAACGATCCAGCATATCATTAAAAGTTTGTGTGAGATCACTGATCTCTCCTTTTGATGGCTGTTCCGGCAATCGCATATCCAAATTGGTGACGCTGATACGCTTCACTCTTTGAATAATATTAGAGATGGGATTAACGATCTCTGCAGAAAAAAGCATCCCTACTACAAATACAATGATTACTGCCAATATGATTCCCAGTACCAGGTTTTGGCGCATGTCCCTTAATCCTTCTTCACCATAATCATTACGGGCAGACATCATCACGATGTATCGTTTCCCGCTATACTTATACGGTATGATAGAATAATAGGTTAATCCACGGATGAATTGAACTGTTTTACCGGCATTCAATTGTTCCTCAAAATCGGGTGGTAGCGTGATATCATGTGAAGTTAGAAATAATGAATCCGGGATCTTGTCAAAAAAGTATTCTTTCTCATCCGGCAAACGCTGCAAATGTTTTTGACGGATCTCATTGTACACGTCAGGACCTAGAATTCCTTCTTCATAATGCGCCTGTGCAGCAATACCACCACGAACAGTTAAGCGATGAAAAAATTCTCTATCTATGGAACGTTTTGAGAAATGATAAATAAAAACACTAAGCATCAAGATAATGACACCTGTGAGTAAGGTAAATAAGGTGGTGATCTTATTACGGATGTTCATGAAGCTGTCTCTTTCATCATGTAACCCATACCAATCATCGTATGTATGAGTTTATCATTTTTGTTTTTATCAATTTTCTTACGAAGGTAATTGACATATACATCCACCACATTGGTACCCAGATTAAAATCAATATCCCATACATTTTCAAGAATCTCCATTCTAGACAATACCCTGGATTGATTTTTCAAGAAGAACTCCAACAACTTATATTCTGTGGAGGTCAGGGAAATGGCTTCATCGCCTCTGAAAGCTGTTTTAGCGTCTGTATCTAAACGCAGATCTGATATTTTTAAGATATGGGCATCCGATACAATGGTATTACGGGTCATACGCCGTCCTAAAGCATTAACCCTTGCCACCAGTTCTGTAATCTTAAAAGGTTTCACCATATAATCATCTGCACCGCTATCAAGACCGGTGACAATATTTTCAGTACTTCCCAATGCTGTTAACATTAATACGGGAATGGAAATACCCTGAGACCGCATCTCCTTACACACCTGAATACCATTGACGCCGGGTAACATGATATCCAGTACTACCATGTCAAAGTCATGATTCAACACCATCTGCAAGCCGGTATGGCCATCCATTGCTACGCTTACTTCAAATCCAATCTCCTTCAAGCCCCTCTCAATCAATGAAATAACGGCAGCTTCATCTTCTATCAACAGTATCTTCATTTGTTTACATGCTTATTGCACACCAACAAAATAAGAATTTTTGAAAGAAAACCCTGAAACACTTTATATTGACAACTGTTCGAATCTTGTTGAACTTTTAACATCTCGGGCAAATACCAAGTGTGAACAAGCATTAATTGAGATATCATCATGAAAAAAATCAGAGTTGCCTTATTGTCGTTTGGGATGTCGGGTAAAGTATTTCACGCACCTTTTCTTCAACAGCATCCCGGTTTTGAGCTGTATAGTGTTTGGGAACGTACCAAATCTGAATCCATTGAAATCTATCCGGATATTACCATTGTTAGATCACTCGATACCATCCTCCAAGATAAAAGCATTGACCTGGTAGTGGTGAATACACCCACCAATACACACTATGACTATGCAAAAAAAGTATTGGAAACCGGAAAGTCAGCCATCGTTGAGAAGGCTTTTACTACAACCGTTTCAGAAGCGAAGACACTTGCATCCTTAGCACAGGAAAAAAAACTACACTTATCCGTCTATCAAAACAGACGATGGGATAGCGATTTTCAAACGGTTCAAAAAATTGTTCAAGACGGTATATTAGGCGAATTGAAAGAGGTAACCATTCGTTTTGATCGTTTCAAAAACACAGTTGGCAATAAATTACATAAGGAACAACCCGGACCGGGAGCAGGCTTATTGAATGATTTAGGGCCGCATCTGATTGATCAGGCATTATTACTGTTCGGGATGCCCGAAAAACTATTTGCTGATATCAGAATACTTCGACCTGAGTCTTTGGTAGATGATTATTTTGATCTCTTATTGTATTATCCTTCCTTACGGGTTCGATTGACATCAAGTTTATTGGTAAAAGAACCATTACCAGCTTTTGTATTACATGGAAGCAACGGATCTTTCGTAAAAACGCGTGGAGACATTCAAGAAGCAGACCTGATTGTTGGAAAACAACCCGGCAGCACAAACTGGGGTATTGAACCCGAAAGCAATGATGGATTATTACATATCCTGATGAATGGAAAAGACAGCAAACAAACAGTGAGAACCTTACCCGGTAATTATGGTATGTATTATGAAAAAATGTATCAGTCTATGATTCATAATACTGTACCACCAGTAACAGCTGATGAAGGCATTCGCGTCATGCAAATATTAGAAGCTGCAGTCAAAAGTCATGAAACACAAACAGTCGTAACCTTGTAAACACGTATTGGTAAGACATAAAAAAAGCCATCCACCAAGGCGGATGGCTTTTCAATATCTAGCGTATCATTACATTTTTTTAGCGTCTTCCAAGAACTTAGCCAATCCGATATCAGTTAACGGATGTTTCAATAAGCCAAGAATGGAGTCTAACGGACAAGTACAAACATCTGCACCCAGTTCAGCAGCTTTTGTAATATGTAAAGCATTGCGAATAGATGCTGCCAGAATCTCAGTCTTAAATCCTTGGATATCATAGATGTGTCGGATTTGACCGATCAAATCCATCCCATCCCAACCACTATCATCAATACGACCAATAAATGGTGAAACATAAGTAGCCCCTGCCTTGGCGGCTAAAATTGCTTGTCCGGCAGAGAATACCAATGTACAATTGGTACGAATTCCATTATCTGTAAACCATTTGATGGCTTTAACACCGTCTTTGATCATCGGAACTTTTACCACAATATTTGGATGAATGGCAGCAAGTTTTTTACCTTCTTCTACCATGGTAGCAAAATCAGTAGATAATACTTCCGCACTTACATCCCCATCCACCAATTCGCAAATCGTTTTGTAATGGTTGGCAATTGCCTCCTCTCCTTTGATGCCTTCTTTGGCCATTAAGGAAGGATTGGTAGTAACGCCATCTAAGATCCCTAAGTCATTGGCTTCTTTGATTTGCGCAAGATTACCGGTGTCGATGAAAAATTTCATATAAGGCGTATTAAACCCCTCAGTGACTACTTCGGGGAGAAAGAAAAAAATGGCAGGCTACTCACATCGCACCGCTACAACCGCCTATCCTTGCTGCATTCCTGCCCTGGGGAGGTTCAGCAGGAGCTGGTCGTGTAAGACCTGCCGGTGCAAAAGTAAGGGTTGAGACCTATTTTCCCTAATTTTTTGAATCATTACACCGATACTCAAAAACCGCTACCGAAATTTCGAGAGTTGAGTCGGGTTACACCCAACAATTCATCATGCCGACCGCTGAATGGGCGAAAATAAAATAGGATCAGGTATTCATTCTCTGTCTCCCAGTAATTGCCTTCTGTAAGTGAGGGATCAGCTTTTGCAAAACGATCTCGTATATCTTTTGTCAGATATTGGTAGCTGTAATAACCCTGTTTTAAAAAGAGCGTTTTTTTATAGACTGCTTTTTCTGCATCGAATTCCATTTTTGAACTATCACCGGCCTGATTACCTGTCATCTCTCCTACCAGAAAAACATCTTTACCCACATAAGGCTTGCCGCCGGATGGCACAAGTGTAAAATCCACTTTTGCATAATCACCTTGCCACCAGGGATTAATCGATTCTGTGGTGGATATTTCATTCCATCCATTGCGATCACTGAAAAATGCATATCGGAGATCATTTCTTTGTAAATCAGGTCTGATGTATATATGATGCGGAAATGCAGAGCGATCTACACTTTCTACCCTGTCACTTTCGAAACGAAAACTTCTGAGATCTGCCCATCGAAATTCTTTCCCGGCAGGAAAAACTGCATCCTGCTCACCATTGTATTCCAATGCATTTCCACGAATAAAACTCGGTTGTAAATTAAAAGCAGCATCAGACCAACGATTGTTCTGCAAGATCACCAGCTTGGTTTGCTGTTGTGGACTCATGATATTGAGATCTTTGGTGCCAACCGTTACTTGTATTTTTTGATGCGTTCTAATCTGAGAACTATTGAATGGCTGCGATATTCTGGCTCCAATATTCACCCTGTCATCCACCACCATGATTCTTTTTGTAAAAGCCAGCTTGGAAGTGTCCCCATTCAAAAAAACCTTTAACAGATAATTACCGCTTTTAAACGGCATACAATTTCTTTCCGGAAGCAATGCCTGATAGTGCATGTACTTGGTCATAGCAATAGAAGACATCCGATACTGTGTTAAACGATTCTGTGTAAACCCTTTTAAATAATCAAATGGATTCAACAAAGCAGGCTTCCAGTCTGCATTACACAACTCATAGGTATAAAAAAAATTTCTCACCGTACCACTGAGATCATCAAAATGCAATTCCAGCAAATCGCTACTACCCAAGCGAATGAGCGGAACAGATTGCTGATCATTTTGCTGAAACAGTTTTACCGTTTGTATTCCTTCCATGTAAACACGATCGGGTTCACGCTGTGCTGTTACAGTATAGGTGATGAGCAAGAAAAGAAGAAGCAAATAAGGCTGTTTCATGAGACAAGATGATGATGTAATAATACAAAGACTTTTATTAGCAATATGGAAACATGCGGGATTGCCCTGCCATTCGTATTTTTACCAAAATCATGCCATTGGGATTTTCATTTGACATAGCCAAACGTATTGCGTTTAATAAACAGCGATCTTTTTCCAGGTTTATTATACGTTTATCCATTGCTGCCACCACATTAAGTGTAGCCGCGATGATCCTCACCTTGGCATTTGTCAATGGTTTCCAACAAACGGTGGCTTCTAAAATTTTCAGCTTCTGGGGGCATATCAGGGTACAGCACTATGAAGCAGGAAAATCTCTCATCGCAGAAGAAACACCTTTTACCTACGATAGTAGCATCAGCCATATCATTCAGACCAACAACAATGTTCTTCGGGTACAGGCTTTTGCTACCAAATCAGCCGTTATTGAATCAAAAGGTGAGATTGAAGGTGTTTTGTTAAAAGGTATTGATCGGGGTTATGACAGTTCAGAATTAAAATCATTTTTTACAGCAGGTAATTGGCTGCAGTTTGAAGATAGTAATTACAGTAAGCAGATCATCGTTTCAAAAGCATTGGCTGATCAACTAAATATCAGATTGAATGATACCTTAAAAGTGCATTTTGTCTCCTCCATCGATGATAGTCGCACCTATCGCAAGCTACAAGTAACCGGTATTTATAAAACGGGGATTGAAGAATATGATAAACTATTTGTGATCGGAGACATCCAATTAATCAGACGCATCAATGAATGGAGGAACGATCAGATAGGCGGGTATGAAGTGTTTGTAAAAGACTATACAAAGATGGATTCAGTGAGTAGGCAATTATCAGAACAGCTACCTGTCGAATGGATGAGCCGAACCATTCGTGAAGTATACCCGAATATATTTGACTGGCTGAATATTCAGGATGTGAACCGCGATGTGATTTTTATTGTGATGTCGGCAGTAGCTATTATTAATCTCATCACTTGCTTACTGATTCTTATTTTGGAAAGAACAAGAATGGTAGGTATTCTCAAAGCATTGGGTGCTGATAACTGGACCATCCAGAAAATATTTCTTTATCACGCTTCAGTGATTACGATTACGGGTATTGTATTGGGACTGATACTGGGTGTTGGCATCTGTTGGTTACAACAGCTAACAGGCTTTATCAGGTTAGACGAAACTTCGTATTATGTTCGTGAAGCACCTATGATCATTATATGGTGGCAGGTCTTAGCTATAACTGTGGGTACCGCTGTTGTATGTTATGCTTCACTGATCATCCCTTCGCTGTTGATACGAAAAGTCAATCCGGTAAAAGCCATACAGTTCAGGTAATTAATGAGGTCTTTTGAATTGCGACAACAAGATACCCAATGCCACTGCAGCATTCAATGATTCTGCCTGTCCGGTTCTGGGTATTGTAATACGATGATTGATCAAAGACTGCACATCCTCTCTAATTCCTTTGGATTCATTCCCAATCATTAATATGCCTGTCTCAGGGGGCTGCATTTCATACATCGATTGTCCATCCAACACAGCACCGTATATCGGTACTTCTTGCTTACTAAGTAGGGAAAAAATATCGCGATACCAAACTTTCACCCGCATAAAACTCCCCATGGTAGACTGAATTACTTTCGGATTGTACAATTCAACCGTATCCTCACTGGCAATGATCTGATCAATCCCAAACCAGTCTGCAATACGAATGATGGTACCCATATTTCCGGGGTCTTGTATACCATCTAATACCAATGTTAACTTATGATTCCATTGAGGTTCATCCGTAAGTTCCGTCTGCTCAACGATGGCCAGCACCTGATTAGGGGTTTGCAAGGAACTGATCTTCTCTAATTCCTGTTCTGAAATAATGGTAACCGGATAATTCCCCTCGGGCATCACCCATTGGTCTGTTGCATAGATATTTTTAACAGGATAACCTTCTGTAATAAGCTCCTGAACCAATTTTACGCCTTCAACAATAAATAACCGCTCAGCCGTTCTTTGTTTTTTGTGGCATAAAGATTGAATATATTTGAGCTCATTCTTGCTTAACATTGATTATGCTTTTGATCGGAAAAAGAGTTGTTTTAGAATATGGTATCTTGACTGTATTGTTAATGATCCTACTTCATTCCTGTTCCGTTCAACAACGTACAACAGTAAGAAATTATCCTACCCATAAACCTTTTGTTTACAGCAACAAGATCAATATTCTCAATGACCTTCCCAAAGATGAGAAAAAACGGCTAACTTATGAACTGGAGAATTATTGGGATGATAGCTTACAGGTAAGACTGATACAACGATATCTGGTTGGGTATCGATTAAACAAGCCTCCTGTATTTGACAGCACTAATCTTGATCGATCGATCAATTTCATGAGGGCTTATCTGAATAGTCAAGGTTATTTCTATCCAAATTTCAAAGACTCTGTTTTTATTGATACTGTCAAAGATCAATTACGTACAAATGTGATCATGGACATATCAACGGGGAAAAATATCACCATTGATTCTGTTTCCTACAGTTTCCAAGATTCTGCATTGAACGCATTGGTACAATCCGAGATTTCGAAAAGCCTATTAAAAAAAGGAGGGCGCTATACCAAACAAGTAATTGGTGACGAACTAGACAGACTTACCAACTTATTTCGTCAAAATGGTTACTATAATTTTAGCAGAGATGACCTAAGAGCAGTAATAGATACACTGGATAAAGAACTACTACAACTAACACTAGACCCCTTCAAACAAGCGCAGCTTATTGCTGATGCCGCAAAGAAGAGAAATGAAAATCCCAGTTGGGATATCAATATTACCACAACCAGAAACTTAACCGATTCAACAGGTTTGAATCAATTCAGCTTTGGAAATATTTATTATTACCCTGAAACAAAGCTCTATGATATCCCGGATAGTGTAAGAAGGAGTACTGATTTTATTGTAGATACTTTCAGAAGCGGTATCATGAAATATAAGCAGGGTATATTTCGATTTAGACCCATGCGAGAACATACCTATTTTAAGCGCGGAGATAAATACAATGAAGCTGATTACTTTAAAACCATCAATACACTCGGACAACTGGGCGCTTGGCAGCAGGTTGACGCCATTCTGGAACCCAGAAATAAAGATTCATTGGATGTTCATGTATTCTTAGTACCTGCCATCAAACAATCTGTAGCAGCAGAGTTGGAAGGCAGTCGAAATTCGGGTGATGTCATTACCGGTAATACACTTGGTATCTCCATGAATCTCAGTTATAACAATAAGAATAGATGGAAACAAGCCATACAGCAACAAACTGTTTTGAGAACGGGGGTAGAATTAAATTTATTGAATCAAGCCAATAATCCACTCTTGCAGACTTTTTTAATGAGTGCAAGTCATACTTATGCTTTTCCTCGTATCCTCACACCGTTTCGCAATTGGGGTAGTTCAAAAAAAATAGAAAATAAAAAAACCTCACTCACCCTTAATGGATCTTATATCGATAGAAGAAATTTTTATAAAGTAAATTCTTTTACAGCCAGTATTGGCTATGAATGGAGAAGCAGAAAAAGAAATGGAGATCATATATGGTTGTACAAACCCCTGAATGTGGAATTATATGGCATCACCAGATTACCCGGACTTGATACATTGATTCAGAAAAATCCCTTTCTACAAGCTTCCTTCAATGAAGGTAATATCGTGAGCCAAAGTTTATCATTCATCAGCACCAGTACCAGTCGATTGAATAGAAACAAAAGCCACTACTTCAGGGTAGGTATTGAAGAAGCAGGTGGATTATTTGGGTTGTTACCGGGATTGAGAAATAATATTTACCGGTATATCAAAACTGAAACTGAATATCGTCAAGTAACAAAGTATGATCAATCAGAATTGGCATATCGTGCATTTGCAGGCGTAGGATATAATTATGGTAATGATCCGCGTATCGGAAGAACCTTACCTTTCTTTAAACAGTTTATCGCCGGGGGGCCATACAGCATGCGTGCATGGGGCCTGAGGCAATTGGGCTTAGGTAGTTCTGTGTTTAGTGATACTGTTAATAGTTCTTATCGTGATCGTTTTGGAGATGTTCAATTAGAGGGTAATATCGAATATCGATTTACCTTATTATCACTAGGATCATTCAAAGTAGGTAGTGCATTTTTTGCAGACATCGGCAATATCTGGAATATCAAAAGAAATGATCAAGATCCCGACTCGAAATTTTCTTTCAGTAATCTGGCTCGAGACTTAGCTATAGGTGTAGGTACAGGATTAAGATTTGATTTTTCTTATTTCTTGATTCGATTCGATTTTGCTTACCGTGTAAAAGATCCTGCCAGAAATAAAAATGGAGGATGGATGAGCATCAAAGATTTTGTATGGTCTGAAACAAGGGCTTCCGGACTCAAGATCAATAATATGGCTTTACAATTTGGGATTGGCTTACCCTTCTGAGTTCTCTTTGAGCTTTGTTATTTCTTGTTCAAAGGATTCAATACTGTGCGCATCTTCCACAGAGAAAATACCTATTCTGGTTCTACGCAAACTACTCATATACCCCCCCACTCCTAATGCTGCACCAAAATCATTGGCGAGACTTCTGATATAAGTACCTGTTGAACACACAACCCGAAAATGCACAATCGGTAATTCAATTTTTTCAATGGTAAATTGATGGATCGTAACAGGACGTGGCTCTAATACAACATGCTCTCCTTTTCTTGCCGCCAGATAAACCGGTTTACCATCTTTCTTAATGGCTGAATGGGCAGGAGGAACCTGCATAATAGGTCCTGTAAATGATTTTGTAGCGTTGTGTATTTGTTCTTCTGTAAGATGAGTGAAGTCTTTAATATTTTCAGGTGGCGATTCTAAATCATAGGTTGGCGTTGTGGCACCTAGGGTAAAAGTACCCGTGTACTCTTTTTCCATACCCATATATTCATTGATCTTCTTTGTAAACTTACCTGTACAAATAATCAATAACCCTGTAGCCAAAGGATCAAGCGTACCTGCATGTCCAACTTTTGAAATACGTGTGAGTATACGTACTTTCTTAACAGCATCAAAGGAAGTCCACTCCAATGGTTTATCCAGCAAAATGACTTTGCCATCAAGGTAAGGTTGTAATGCAGGATGTATTTCTTTTTGTCGCATTGGAAGGATGATGTATTTGCACGGATGCTGTGAATATTAGTAAGCTCTTGCAAATAAAACCCTTTGAGTAGAAGGCTTTCCACTAAGTATACAAACACCTTCTTCCGCTTGGTTGTCCAATGGTATACAACGTATCGTAGCCTTGGTCAATTCTTTGATCTTGTCTTCTGTTTCACCGGTACCATCCCAATGAGCGGCAATAAATCCACCTTTAGTATCCAGTAGCTGAACAAATTCATCCCAACTATTTGCAAGAGTAATATGCTCGTCTCGAAACTGTTTGGCTCTGTTGAAAATATTTTGCTGAATCTCTTCTAACAGGTTTTGGATATAGTTGGAAAGTCCATTCAAAGAAACCGTATTCTTTTCTTTAGTATCTCTTCTGGCTATTTCTGCTACATTGTTTTCAAGATCACGTGCACCGATGGCCACACGAACAGGAACACCTTTCAATTCATATTCTGCAAATTTCCATCCCGGTCTGGCATTGTCACTGTCATCGTACTTAACGGATATACCTAAGGTCTTGAGTTCTTTCATTAACTGATGAACGCGCTCATCGATCTGTGCTTTCTGCTCCTCTCCTTTAAAAATGGGAACAATCACCACCTGTAATGGTGCGATACGTGGAGGTAATACCAATCCACTGTCATCACTATGTGCCATCACCAATGCACCAATCAAACGGGTACTTACACCCCAGCTAGTAGCCCAAACATATTCCAGTTGATTATTCTTATCACTGAATTTTACATCAAATGCTTTTGCAAAATTCTGACCAAGAAAATGGGAAGTACCTGCCTGTAAGGCTTTTCCATCCTGCATCATTGCTTCAATACAATAAGTGTCTTCAGCACCTGCAAAACGTTCGTTGGGTGTTTTCACACCCTTGATTACCGGAACAGCCATCCAATTCTCTACAAAATCAGCGTATACGTTCAGCATTTTAACGGTTTCTTCAACCGCTTCTTCTTTGGTAGCATGTGCTGTATGACCTTCCTGCCAGAGAAACTCTGCAGTACGAAGAAATAATCTTGTTCTCATTTCCCATCTTACCACATTCGCCCACTGGTTCACTAGAATCGGAAGATCACGATAAGATTGAATCCATGTTTTATAAGTATTCCAAATAATGGCTTCACTGGTTGGACGAACTACCAGTTCTTCTTCCAGCTTTGCTTCAGGATCTACAATGAGTTTGCCTTTATTGGCAGGATCGGTTTTCAAGCGATAATGGGTAACAACAGCACATTCCTTTGCGAAACCTTCTGCATTCTTTTCCTCTGCTTCAAATAAACTTTTGGGAATAAAGAGCGGGAAATAAGCATTCTGATGACCGGTTTCTTTAAACATTCGATCCAATACATCACGCATATTCTCCCAAAGTGCGAAACCATAAGGTTTGATTACCATGCAACCTCTCACGGCACTATAATCTGCCAAACCTCCTTTAATAATAAGGTCATTGTACCACTGAGAATAATCTTGCGCTCTGGAAGTGATTTCCTTACTCATAATAATATTATAATTCTCTTAACAAAATAGATTGCTTACAGTTGTTAGTTGGCAAACTAATTGCCGCTATTTACAGGAAGTCTATAACAGCGCAAATGTATGTAACTTCACATTATATAACCTTCTCAATCCTGATGTTATGAAAAGAATGCTACTTGGTTCATTGCTCACCATCGGACTCCTTTCAGGATGTTCTACGGCATATCAGAGCGGACAAACACCTGATGATGTTTACTATTCACCCGGCAGAGATGGCGGCAGCAGACGTGAAGAGGAGAAGGTTAGAGAACAACAGGAGCGTTATGAAGAATATGTCAGCAGTCAGGATGATCGTTATTTACGTATGAAAGTAGCGAACAGAAACCGCTGGTCGGGTATCGATGACTTTGATTATTGGTACGATAGTCGCTATGACTTTGGCAGATATAACCATTTCAGCAATTGGAATAGTTTCTATACTTGGAATAACCCTTGGAACAATCCATGGAATCCTTCATTCAGCTATGGATTGTGGAGAATGCAGCCGGGACTAGGGTTTGGATGGGGATGGAACAATCCGATGTATACAGTGATTGCGTATGCTTCCCCTAAATTTTATGCTGGCGGACGAACTTCCGGAAGCAATCTTTCTGCCTATCGAAATATCAAGGGCTTCAGTAACACCAATGGCGGCTACTACAATCCGAAAACAGGATCATTCATGAATTCCAATAATGCATCATCCAGCAGTTTTGGAAGTTTATTGAAACGCGTGTTTACTACCGGTCCCGGTAATTCCAATTCAAGTTTTGATAGACCTGTAAGAAGTTTTTCGAACAGCAGCAGTTCTTCTGCAACCCCTAGCAGTTCTGCAGGTGGTAACAGTGGTGGCGTGAAAAGCACCGGTAGCAGTTCCAGTTCTGGTCGCGGAGGCAGGGGTAATTAATTCTTACACTTCAGGCAATAATAGACTCAGGTGTTATACACCTCATACTAAACCTATATCCAAACAGATTGTAACATGAAAATATATTTACTATCCCTGACATTGATGCTCACCTTAATAGCATCTGCACAAAATCCGGATTATTCATTACGAACTGCCTGGTTCACCCAAAATGGTTCTGCAAGAAATATTGCAACGGGTGGTGTAATGGGATCTTTAGGAGGCGAAATTACAGCCAACCACGTGAATCCTGCAGGTATTGGATTATTCAAAACCAATGAATTCGTTTTATCACCCGGATTCTTATTGAATAATAACAAATTCAAATATCGCGGTTCTGATACCCTTAATAATAAGAACAGTTTTGGTTATGGTGCTTCCGGCGTTATTTTGAGTACGGGTGTTAACAGAAAAAGTAAATGGACCAGTAGTGCGTTTGCCCTTTCAGTAAACCAATTAGCCAGCTATAACAATCGAATTCAATTCAAAGGATTCAATAACATGAGCTCATTCTCAGAACAGTATCTTGAAGAATTGACGCGTGACCTTGCAGATACCAATGCTGCACTAAGCAATTATATTTTTGGTTCTTCTCTCGCTTTTAGAACCTTCTTGGTGGATACAGCGAATAATGCCAGTGGTAACTTTATTGGTTATCAAAGTTTGGTGCCGATTTCAACCGGTGTGAATCAATCTTATGATGCCACTACAAGAGGTGGATACCATGAAATAGCACTTGGCGTAGCAGGCAATATGGAAGATAAAATGTATGTGGGTGGAAGTCTTACCATTCCTGTTATTAGCTATTCTCGTGATCTGGTGTATCGTGAAACAGATGCTACCAACAACCCTAATAACCAATTCAGCAGTTTTGAGTTTCGCGAAACTTTTACCTCTCAAGGAGTTGGTATTGGCGCGAAAATCGGTACCATTTATAAACCAAAGGAACATTGGAGAATTGGCTTTGCATTTCATACACCGCAGTACATCACTTTTAAAGACAGAGTACGTGCTTCTATGACTGCTAATACTGAAAGTTATGCAGGTATTCGTTCCGAAAACAGTGATAATCTCAATAGCGGTAATCCCGGTAATAGCAACTATAACTTAATTACACCCTGGAGAGCTATTGTAAGCGCTAGTTATGTTTTCAGAGAAATCAAAGATACGCGCAGACAAAGAGCATTCATCAGTGCTGATCTGGAATATGTAAATTATCGCGGCTCAAGATTTTCTGCTGAAGATAAAACAGACCAAGCTCTCGTGAATTATTATGACCTTTTGAACGATGTTATTAAAGACACCTATAAAGGCAATATCAATTTCCGTTTAGGTGGTGAACTAAAATTTCATACGTTTATGTTTCGACTGGGTGGAGCTTATTATGGAAGTCCATATGCAGAAGAAGAACTAAAAGCCAATCGTATTTTGGCAACCGGAGGTGTGGGTTATCGCGATAAAGGTATTTTCATTGATCTTAGCTATGCACATGCTTTCAACCGTGATGTTCAATTTGCATATCGCCTCAATGATAAACCCAACACATTCGCGGAGCAAACCGGCTCAAGAGGTTCTGTGATGCTTACACTTGGATTTAAGTTCTAAATAACCTAATCTATACCCTGTTCAAGCAGTATTTTTTGAATCTGCGATACAGGATCAACAGCAGCATTTACCCAGTGAATGCTGCTGTCTTTTTTAAACCAAGTCATTTGTCTTTTTGCATATTGTCGGGTATGCTGTTGAATCAATTCAACAGCTCCATCATAAGTAATACGCCCATCTAAATGGTCAAATAATTCCTGATAACCTACAGTTTGTAAAGCATTCAAATGCTTAAAGGGATACAATGCTTTGGCTTCATCCAATAATCCCTGCTGCATCATTTGTGCAACGCGTAGATCAATGCGCGCATTCAATTCAGCCCTTTCCATTTCAAGCCCGATTTTCACAATTCGAAATGGCCTTTCTACTTTTTTGCCGATTCGAAAACTGGTTATCGATTTACCTGTTCCTTCCAGTATTTCTAATGCTCGTAATAACCTGTGAGGGTTTTGCTGTTCAGCAATTTGCCAGAAAACTGGATCACGCTTGGACACTTCCTGTTGCAACCATGCCAATCCATTTGTTGCATAGCTTTGATTGAGTGCTTGTCTGATGGAGGGGTCTATTTCAGGCATATCATCAATACCCTCACAAAATGCTTTGATATATAAACCCGTACCGCCGCTTACAATTAATGTTGAGTGTTGCTTAAAAATAAAGGCTGCTTTTTCGAGCGCATAGGTTTCATAGATACCGGCATTCACTTCTTCATGAATAGAATGTGACGCAATAAAATGATGAGGTACAGTTGAAAGTTCTTCGGCAGAAGGACGAGCCACACCGATACTCATTTCACGATAGCATTGTCTGGAGTCAGCAGATAGTATTTCCGTTTGGAACAACTGTGCCAATGCAATGGCAGCAGCAGTTTTGCCTACAGCCGTTGGACCAACAATCAATATGGCTGTATGTGAAGACAATGATTAGGGTATATATCTTGATAACTACTTAAAAGATGCAAGGATTAAAAATCTTCTTCTGTACTTTCTTCAGTACCAAAATCATCCCCATCAGATTCCCCCTCTTCTCCTTCTTCACCAAATCCATCCGATGCTTCTGTAAGATCATATTTCTCTTCAATGTCAGCGAATTTATCACCTAACAGGCTTTTGGTTCCATATTGTTGCGGGCCGATACCTTCTACCCTGGATGTAGCAGGATAACTGAGTTTATTATTCTCATCCTTACTTACATTGATCAATTCCACCAAAAAAGTCCAGTTTTTTGTAAAATCGTAGAGATAAATAAATTTTTGATTGGTATCACGAATCTCGCTACCGATCGTGGTATCACTCATGAGCAAGGGCTCTGCTACATACGATTTATCATATCGCTCAAAACTGATCTCACGACCACGCTGCCAATTATCATTACTCCTAAAAAAAGTAGCCTGGTGCTTCTGATCAAACTCATAGGCTTTCAGGATCGCAAAATGCAAATCGATAAAGTATTGTGTATGCTTGATCACAATATCGCGGTACACCGCATCATCCTCCTCCAAATAAACCCTGAATTTCAGAATGGCCATTCTAAATGCTTAAGTCTTTTATAATAAGTTAAAGACAACACTATTTGTTGTCATCAGAAACGCTAAAATACAATTTATTCAACCGCCTCCAAGTTCAGTTCTTTCCCCTTTTCTAACATGAACTTTTTCGCGGCTTCATATTCGTTAGGAATAACCCCATCCAATATGGCTTCACGTATAGCATCTTTGATAATACCTACTTGTCTGCCCGGAGTTAACCCAAATGTTGCCATGATGATTTCCCCGGTAATTGGTGGTTGCCAGTTTCGAATACGATCTGCATCCTCCACTTCTAACAAACGTTCTTTAACCAGTTCAAAATTTTGAAGATACCGTTTTACTTTATGCTTGTTTTTACTGGTGATATCAGCAGAACATAGCATCATTAAAGCATCAATATCTTCACCCGCATCAAACAACAATCTTCTTATCGCACTATCGG
Organism: uncultured Sediminibacterium sp.; assembly: GCA_964392685.1. Classification (GTDB taxonomy): domain Bacteria; phylum Bacteroidota; class Bacteroidia; order Chitinophagales; family Chitinophagaceae; genus Sediminibacterium. The sequence goes on along the minus strand of CAYMQQ010000017.1, from coordinate 12,686 downwards.
TGATATTTTCTTTTGTAAGACTTATAGGACGTAAATGCAGTAATACCAACTTCTGTACCTGTTTCATCTTTTCATTCAATGGCAACTTCAATTTAGTGAAGATTTTAGGAACCATCCTAGCACCTACCACTTCATGTCCATGAAAAGTAAAACCATGACCCTCTTCAAATCTTTTAGTGGCAGGTTTCCCAATATCATGCAAAAGCGCTGCCCATCTCAACCATAGATCGTTGGTAGATACAGCCATATTATCCAACACCTGCAGGGTATGATAGAAATTATCTTTATGTCCCAGACCATCTATATACTCAGCTCCGTGAAGATCTACCATTTGAGGGAAAATCTTTTGTAACAACCCAGTTTGAAATAAAAGATCCCATCCAACCGAAGGTTTTTCGCAGAGCATGATCTTGTTCAACTCATCTGTGATTCGCTCTTGTGAAACAATACTGATTCGATGCACATTGGCAGCAATAGCAGCCAATGTTTCAGGTACAATGGTATAGTTGAGTTGAGTCGCAAAGCGAATAGCTCTCATCATGCGCAAGGGATCATCACTGAATGTTTGCGAAGGTTCCAGTGGCGTTACAATTATTTTATCCTGAATCGCTTGTATACCATTAAATGGATCAATGAGTGAACCATAGTCTGCTGCATTCAAACTAATCGCCATTGCATTGATGGTAAAATCACGTCTATTTTGATCATCTTCAATGGTTCCGGGAGCCACTTCCGGTTTGCGACTGTTCTGCGCATAACTTTCTTTGCGCGCACCTACAAACTCAATTTCCAAATCATCGATTTTGATCTGTGCTGTTCCAAAATTTTTGAAAAAGGAAACATAAGGTTTGGGATGAAATGCCTCAGCCACTTTATGAGCGAGACTGATACCATCCCCAATACAAACAATATCAATATCCTTGGTAGCCCGACCAATGATTTTATCACGCACAAAACCGCCTATCAGGTAACAGGGCATATTGAGCGATGCCGCTGCTTTTCCTATCTGTTGAAAAATAAGTGCTTCTTTATCTGTACAAACAATATCCATGCGGTGCAAAGGTAACTTGTTTCCTTATTTATCAGGAACTGAGACTATTCAATAGCTGTTCAGTTTGAATCGTACGGGCACACTTGAAATGTTTTTCCGGACATGTTTGATGTCCATGTAATCCGCAAGGGCGACACGAAAGATGTTTTAGCGTCTCTATAATATGGCTGTTATCAGAAAGTGGACCATAACCAAATCCCGGTATCGTTGAACAATATACTGCCGTTACAGGCGCATTCATAGCGGAAGCAAAATGCATAGGCGCTGAATCATTTACATAATTCATGACTGCATTTTTCATTAAAGCAGCTGATTCAAGAAAAGACAATTGTCCACTAAGATCGGTTGCCTTATCCCCTGATCGTAACCGTATTTGATCACAAAGCTGTTTATCACCGGGTGCCCCCAATAAATAAATGGTATAGCCGCTTGGAAGTTGGCGGATCAAGTCCTCCCATTGGTCTGCTGGATATTGCTTTGTGAACCACACAGATGCCGGTGCAATACAGATATAAGGCCGCTGCTGATATATTTTTACTTTTTCAAAAGCTTCAGCTGTAGGATATAAGACGGGTTTAGCTGCATTCACATCTGTCAATGAACGAATCAGTGCATGATTTCTTTGAATTTCATGATGGGCATCAGCTTGTCCGGAGAAATGATGAGAAATAATATCCGTGAAGAAAAAACGAAATGGGTTTTTATCAAACCCAATTTTTCTAGAAGCCCCGGAAAAAGCAGTCAGGAACCCGGTAGCAAAATAACGTTGTACATTGATAACTGCATCATATCTATTTTGTCGGATCGACTTTAATAATTGAAAAAGATGTCGATACTTATCAGACTTTTTATTCCAGATCAATACCTCGTGCAAAAAAGGATGTCCATCAAATAATGACTCATTGCCTTTTCTTACCAAAATATCCAATGCTGCATCAGGATAATGTTGATGAAGCTTTTTCAATAAACCAGTGGCCAATACCACATCTCCAATAAAAGCAGTTTGAATAACCAGAATGCGCTGCATGGCACAAAGCTAATACAAAGGAATTTGTATCGATTGTTTACTCGTATTCGAGTTCATTGCTGAAGAACTCCCAATCGAACAATAAATAGGTAGAAATAAGTTGTCTGAGACCTCTTCGTCTTCTTCTTTCTGAAACCTTGGTTTGATCGAATTTAGCAGAGCTAATAGCATGACGCTCTAGCCCCAGATTGAGGATAGCCTGTAAAAAAGGCTGCATTTTCTCAGTAGGAACATCGAGTATTACGCGTGCCATAGTTTTTGCTTACTTTAAGTTTGCACTTTATTACAAGAAAAGCAATTAAAAGTTCAACAAAATTTTTGCCAAAAACACTCAAAAACAAGATAAAATGCTCAATTACAGCTAATTAACAAATTTTGTGATTTTCACACAGGTTTATGCACAATTAGGAGCGAATGATGATCAATTCGCCATTTTTATCCCATCGTACCACTGAAGAAGGTTTATAATAGTTATCATCTGACTGGCGGTAACGAACCACATAATCCACCCCTTCTTTGATCAAGGGGTCGATATCTTGAAAGGATCTGGGTGCCGGATAACCTGAAATATTTGCAGAAGTGCTGACAATCGGCTTCCTAAACCGTTTGATCAGGTGTTTACAAAATGAGTCTGAAGTGATGCGTATGGCTACCGATCTATCATCTGCCAATAATTGATCTGCAAGTCCCACCCCACCTTCATACACCACTGTAATCGGCTTACTCACCCCTTTGATATAATCAAACACCTGTAAATCGGGTTGCGTAACATATTGAAGTATTTCTCGCTCATCTGCCATCAAAATCACCATCGGCTTATGATCCGGACGTTGTTTCAACCGATAGATCTTTTCTACAGCCATTTCATTGGTAGCATCACATCCTATTCCCCAAATGGTATCTGTGGGATAGAGGATGAGTCCACCTGTATCAAGGATCTCTAAACAAGCATCAATATCATGTTGAAAAGGCAGCATTGTCATTGCAATGTACAAATTGTGCCCAATATGACTTTCAAGCCCCATACTTTCTCACGAACCTGTATGTTTGCAAAAATTTTAGGTAATGGAACTGAAAAAACTCATTGAAGAAGCCTGGTCAAACAGGGAGTTATTACAAAACAATACATACAGTGATGCAGTGAGGACTGTTATTGAAGAAGTAGACAAGGGAAGATTGAGAGTAGCATCACCGGAACAAGATAAGTGGGTGGTGAATGAATGGGTAAAGCAAGCCATTTTAATGTATTTCGGTATCCAACAAATGCAAACCTGGACATTGCCGCCGTTTGAGTTCTATGATAAAATGTTGCTGAAAAGCAATTATAAAGAATTGGGTGTGAGAGCCGTTCCACATGCTGTTGCCCGTTATGGCGCCTATGTAGCGCGTAATGTGGTACTGATGCCCAGCTACGTAAATATTGGAGCTTATGTAGATGAAGGTTCAATGGTAGATACTTGGGCAACAGTAGGAAGTTGCGCGCAAATAGGCAAAGGTGTACACTTGAGCGGTGGTGTAGGTATTGGTGGTGTATTGGAACCATTACAGGCCAGCCCGGTGATCATTGAAGACGGTTGCTTTATTGGAAGTAGATGTATTGTAGTAGAAGGTGTAATCGTTGAAAAAGAAGCGGTTTTGGGGGCCAATGTGGTACTCACACAATCCACCAAAATCATCGATGTAAGCGGTAATGAGCCTATTGAATACAAAGGAAGAGTTCCCGCCAGAAGTGTAGTTATTCCGGGTAGCTATACCAAAAAATTCAATGCCGGCGAATACCAAGTAAGCTGCGCACTCATCATCGGACAACGCAAAGCCAGCACCGATTTAAAGACAAGTCTGAATGATGCGTTGAGAGATTTTAATGTGAGTGTTTAGTCGATAGACCATAGACCATAGTCCATGGACCATGGACTATGGTCTATGGTCTCCTCAATTATACAAGTGAACCCATCATCATCCAAAATCAACACCCTGGGCTTTCTGATCACCATTGGTGGTGCCATCTTCTTTTCTACAAAAGCCATTTTTGTAAAGTTGGCTTTTCAGGATACCAAAGTGGATGCGGTGACTTTGTTGTGTTTGCGAATGCTCTTTTCACTTCCATTTTATATTGGTGCCGCATGGATCGCGCATAAAAAAGAGGGCCTGGTTCAACTTACTCGAAAGCAATGGCTGTGGGTACTGACCATGGGGATATTCGGCTATTACTTGAGTAGTTTATTTGATTTTATCGGACTACAATATGTATCAGCAGGCTTAGAACGATTGATTCTTTTTCTTTACCCCACATTTGCAGTGCTAATCAATACCTTCTATTTCAAAACAAAGTTGAGTCGCATACAAATATTGGCATTGGTGCTGACCTATATAGGTATTGGAACTGCTTATTGGGGTGAGATCAGATCAGCACAATATGGACCTCAATTCTTCTATGGATCATTCATGATCTTTTTATGTGCTGTAACCTATTCATTTTATTTGGTAGGTACCGGTAGACTCGTAAACGCAGTTGGCGCTACCCGATATACGGCTTATGCCATGCTGGCTGCCAGTGCCGGTATTTTCACACACTTTCTACTCACACATCCTGTTCAGCATGTGGTTATGACTTCATCATTGGCAGGTTATGGAATTGCGCTCGCCATTATTGCCACTGTTTTACCCTCATTTATGATGAGTGTTGGTATGAAAAAAATAGGCAGCAATAATGTGGCGATCATTACCAGCATTGGTCCAGTGTCAACCATTTTACAAGCGCATTTTTTCCTGGGCGAAACCATCATAGCAGAACAAATATTGGGTACTGCCTTGGTGATTTTAGGCGTGATATTCATTGGATGGCAATCAAAAATTGCTGCTGAACCCAGTTGATCTTCCCGGCTTTTTTACCGACATTTTTCCGCCACTTACCGCCCCCGCACCTCTTATTACCTATTTCCACTTTTGAAAGGACCATAGCAGCATTAGTTTCGTGCTAAATATTCATGGTATGAAAAATAATAGTTACGATATCAGAAACTATAACGACAGATTTTTTACCGGTCTTGTTATGATCTTAGTAGGTGGTGCTATCCTTTTAAAAAGATTAGGCGTACCATTTCCGGGTTGGCTCTATGACTGGTCGGCAATTGTAATCTTGATTGGTCTGATCTCAGGTATCAAAGTAAGATTCAAAGGTGTATCATGGATCATCATTATGTCGATCGGTGTATTTTTTATGCTTGATGAAGTAGTGAGAGACAAGAATATTCGCCCATATATCTGGCCTGCTCTTATTATAGGCATCGGACTCATTTTATTATTCAGGCCTAAAAGAAAAACAATCAATATTCAAGATGTAGAAGAGGGTTTACCTCCCGCAGTCACAGAAACAAAGCCTTATGATACGGAGGTAAATATGGCAATAGATGATTATATCGACTGTACCTCTGTTTTTGGTGAAGTAAAAAAAATGGTTACCTCAAAAAGTTTCAAAGGCGGTGAAATCGTATGTTTCATGGGAGGTTCACAAATCAATCTTACACAGGCTGATATACATGGTCCCATTTTTTTAGAAGTAACGATTGTATTTGGGGGCACTAAAATAGTGGTACCTCCTAACTGGGAAGTAAGATCTGAATCTGTTGCTGTGTTTGCAGGTATTGAAGACAAAAGAAATTTGCTGCCCGGTAGCAGATTTGATCCCAATAAAATACTCATCATAAAAGGCACTTCTGTATTTGGTGGCATTGAGATCAAAAGTTTTTAAATCTAACCTGTTTCAATCATGGAATGGTATCTTGCCAAACTCGTGTATCGTTTTCAGCCTAAAACAGCCAATGGTGCAGTTCATTTTGAAGAACAGATCAGACTGGTAGAAGCTGAAGATGAATTACATGCTTTTCACAGAGCACAGCAAATAGGTAGTCAGGAAGAATGCCATCTAGAATATGAAGATGGACTACCCATTGACTGGTATTTTATGGATGTTACAGAGCTCTTGAAATTGCACAGCATGATGGATGGTGCTGAGGTACTCTCCCAATCGCACCAAACAAATGAGCCGGAAGCATTTCAGAAAAATATCAGGTTAAAAGCAGGATATTTGTTAGCTAACTGTACTGATCAATTCCTTCAATCCAGATAACGCATGGTTACATCCATTACAAAAGGGCGAAGTTTCTACCTTGCTTTTACCTCTTGGTGGATAGTATGGACTGTCATTCATGTATGGGTTTTGGATGAATACCAGATCAAACTATTGTCTGCATTAGCCGATGCTTTTATTTCCAATTTCTTGTTGGCTTCTTTCTGTTTACTAGTCGTCAACAATATGCAATACTATCTTCCCCGAAAAGAACGGTATTGGTATATTCTCATTGTGAGTCTGGTATTGAGCAGTATGTATCTTTTTATCAGCAGATTGATTCTTCGTTTTATTTTCAAGGAAGATGACATGTACCTGAACTTACTCAAACAATCATTTTACATCAGGTATATCACCGGCTTTTTGATGATTGGTTGTATGTCAATGATCAGTTTGTTATGGTATACCCTCAAAGAGCAACAAGAAAATGAACAAAGAAAAGAGGAAGCAGAAAAAATTGCGAAAGATGCTGAGTTATTGAAACTCAGACAACAATTACAACCGCATTTTTTATTCAATAGTTTGAACTCGATCAGTGCACTTGCAGGTAGCCAGCCCGAGAAAGCAAGACATATGATTCAACAATTATCAGATTTTTTACGCGGCACTTTAAAAAAAGAAGAGCATCAATTGGTGAGTCTGCGTGAAGAGATACATCATTTACAATTGTACCTTGATATTGAGAAAGTACGTTTCGGACATCGCTTGCAAACAGTTTTAGAGATTGAAGAAAAAGCAGCAGACATGTTAATACCGGTTCTGTTGTTACAACCTGTTGTAGAGAATGCTATTAAATTCGGGTTGTACGACACAACCGAAGAAGTATTGATCCGTATCATAGCTACTGCAAACGATGATCAGTTATTAGAGATACTAATACAAAATCCATTTGACCCTTTAACATCAGTTCATACACATGGTACCGGTTTCGGACTAACTTCTATTGCCAGAAGATTGTATCTCATGTATGCACGTCAGGATCTGATCAAAACGGAAAAACAGGAACAATTATTTTCAACCCACATTGTTATCCCACAGTTGAATCATGAAAGTAATCATCATTGACGACGAGCCTCTAGCTAGAGGTATCGTAAAAGAATATTTACAATCCTATACTGATCTTCAGCTAGTACAGGAATGTAGTGACGGATTTGAAGGTGTAAAAGCCATTCAACAATACCAGCCCGATCTTGTGATCCTTGATATTCAAATGCCTAAAATCAATGGCTTTGAGATGCTGGAGCTGATTGAAAATCCGCCTGCGATTATTTTCGCAACGGCATTTGAAGAATTTGCAATCAAAGCATTTGAAACGCATGCTGTCGATTATCTCTTGAAGCCATTCAGTAAAGAGCGATTTCAAAAAGCAATAGAAAAATGGAAGCAGACTGAAAGCGGAACGCAACAAAATATAACCCATGAATTGATTGATGCTGCAGCCATATCACCTCAACAACAGCATCGAATTGTGTTGAAGGATAATGGCAAAATCAAAATCATTCCAACACAACAGGTACAATATTTTGAAGCTGCAGATGACTATGTGAAAATCCATACTGCGGATGGTGTTTTTCTAAAAAATAAGACCATGCAATTTTTCGAACAGAAAATGGATGCCGGTAATTTCGTGAGAATACATCGCTCTTACTTAGTCAATATACATCTGATCAGTAGAATAGAGCCTTATGAAAAAGAGAGTCATCTCGCCATTCTTAGCATTGGCGTTAGATTGCCGGTGAGTAAGAGCGGATATGTAAAATTGAAAAATGTATTGGGGATCTAATCCAATGCTTAATTGGACCTGTCTTTGAAAGAAAATTTCTCAGCTGTTTCAACGATGATATCAGGAATACTGGCGAAGTCTTTAGCTTTATCTAAAAAATAATCAGCTCCTGCCTGCATACATTCATTTCTATAGCCGGACAGTGTATTATTGGTAAGTATGACCACAATAGGGTCAATAGATTTGTTGGCACGAATGTCTTTCAACATCTGCAAACCGTTTTTACCGGGTAGATTAATATCCAGAAAAATTAATGTGGGATTGTATGCTTCGATCCATTGATTCGCTTCTTCAGCACTTGTGGCTGTTTTTACTTCTTTAATCTGTTCCATGCCAGCCAATAAATGCTGTACACGTTGCAGAATAAATTCGGAATCGTCCACCAATAATATTTTCAGCATCTTCCCTACCATAACAGATACAGACATGGTTCAAAAGTTTTAAAGAGCTTTGCAGGAAGATACCTGCAAAGCTCATACAGCCTGAGGCTGCAAGGTTTTTCCAGGACAATAAGTTATTGTCAACCTATATAGGCGACAGTTTTGGATTTAGATAGGGATAGAGGAATTTTAAAAAGACAATCGGCTACTGGTGGGGGAAGCTCGACTATACAAAGGACAATCAATACATCTGCTATTCCAATACCATGAACTGTGAAATCATTGTAGTGATTATACTACACAAAATCTGTTATTTCACGGTTACACGATATTGTTCTGAATCGCATATTTAACCAGCTCAGCATTGTTATGCAGTTTCATTTTATCCATGATCCTGGCTCTGTAAGTACTGATGGTATTCACATTTAGGGATAGTATTTCTCCGATTTCAGAGATGCTTTTTCCCATAACAATCATTTTAAATACTTCGAATTCCCGATCCGATAGTTGTTCGTGTGGAGCACGTTGGTCTTTTTGTTCTAAAGAGCCGGCCAGTACTTCTGCAACTTCACTCGTGATGTATTTACGACCGCTAAGAATTTGTTGTACTGCTTTCACCAACTCATAGGGAGCACTTTCTTTTGTGAGATAACCGGAAGCTCCTGCTTTAATGGCCCTCACCGCATATTGCTCGGGTGTATGCATACTTAACATCAGAACAGGAGTATTGGGAGCGTGTTCTTTGATTTGCTTGAGAATTTCAATCCCGGAATAACCCGGCATACTGATATCGGAAATAATAATGTCCCATTTCTCACTGATTGCTTTTTTAAAAAGATCAGCAGAATCAGCCACATCTTGTACTTCAGCCAATGGCATGGCTTCCATCAAAATCTTTCGCAAACCTTCTCTGATTAAGCTGTGATCATCTGCAATCAAAATTCTCATGGATATCTCCTTTTCAGTAAGTAATGGTTGTCTGTATTTTCAAAAATACACATCTATTCGTTCTATACACGGATTATTAAATGAGATTATTGTTTTGACAGACATAAATATTTTGATAAACATCTCATTACATCTTATCAAAAACAATGGTTGAAGGATTATCCTTTGTAAAAAAACGGTTAATGTTACTAGAAAAATACTTCTTTTTTAAGAAGAAAAGAAATTTGTACCTGATCAAACAAAAAAAGAGAGTGGGGCAACTGGTTGCCCCACTCTCTGGTCTTTACTACGAGGTATAGGATTAATATGCTAAAGGAGATTGGATCGAAAGAAAAATGTAATAAGAGATTATTACATTTTTTTGGTTTTTTGGATATCGGCGAAATAACTCTTTCGAATCATTTACTGTATGCAAGACACATCCGTCTATGACGAAGTGGTGAGTTTATTTCACGGATTTATGCCGTTTAAAACACGGAATTTTATTAAGAATTTTGAGAAGCTATATGCAATAAAATAACATAAAAAATTAATTATCAATATTTTATAGAGACAAATACGTTAATATTCGATAAATTATATATGCAAGCTGTAAGCATCAACTACAACGCGACACAATATCTTTGATTTTACCTTCATCCAAAGGCTTGGAGAATATATCGGTTACAATAGCGTAAGTTTTAGCTTTATCAATATCCTCGTAGTATACTGAAGATGTAAACATAATAATGTGGATCTTTTCAAAACCCGGTCTCTTAAGCTTCTCAAATTCAGCCAAAAACTCCCATCCATCCATTACCGGCATATTAATATCCAACAGAATGATATCAGGCAACAATTCAGGCTGATCCGCTCTTGCATGTAAAAAATCAATGGCTTCTTGTCCATTCAAAGCCGTATCAATTTGTGGGGAAGGCAAGTATATCTTCAACATTTCCCTACTCAGAAAGTTGGTTACATCATCATCATCAACCAGCAAAATATGATGAGCAGGTTTACTCATAGGATAATTTTTTTTTCTTTAGGAACACATGAAACATGCTACCCTTATTCACAATACTTTCTACGGCTATTTTTCCTTCTAATGCCTCTATTTGGTTCTTAATAATATACAATCCCAAGCCTTTTCCGTCTTTGTTGTCATGAAAACGCTGATATAGACCAAATATTTTGTTCCCATATTTTTCTAAATCAATACCCATTCCATTGTCTTTCACATACAGGATCACAAATTCTCCATCTTCTTCAGTGCTGACAGTAATTTCAGGGGCTTGGTCTGGCTTTCGATACTTGATGGCATTGGTCAATAAATTTAATAAAATACTATGTAATACTTTTCTTGAAAATAAGATGGAAGGGGCTCTTGAAAAATCAGCGTGAATCACTGCTTCTTTTAAACGTATTTCTTCTGAAATTAATTCCAATACTTTTTTTAACTCCTGATCGAAATACAAGACCTGATCTTTTTCTGCCATATTCGCTCTGGACGAAAGAATTTCGTTGAGATCATTCAATGTGGCATGTAATCTCTCAACACTCATTTCCATTTTTTCGAGAAAGACATGGTTGCGTTCTGATAAATGTTCTTTATCAAACAGACTGAGTAAGCTGATCAGATTCGCAACAGGAGCTCGTAAATTATGAGAAGTGATATAGGCAAATTGTTGTAATTCGCGGTTACTATGCATTAACTCTTGCGATAATTGCCTCAACTCAATTTCTTTTTGTTTGATATTATCAATGTCTAAATGAATTCCTGATAATCGAATAGCCCTGCCGGTTTCATCGCGCTTACTGGCTTTACTCATGGTGAGTACCCACTTCCACCTCCGATCCTTTGTACGCATACGGATCATCGCCTGATATATGTCACTTTTCCCTTCCAAATGGTCATTGAGCAATTTCATGAGACCGGCTTTTTCATTAGGGTGTAGTAACTGTTCGAAAGTGGAAAAACTATTCGATAGTTCATCGGGGTCATACCCCAACATCATTTTCCATTGATCGTTGAAGTATACTTCATTACTTGTTATGTCCCAATCCCAAATACCTAATCCGGCTGCTACAGTAGCCATCTCCAGTCTTTGTTCGCTGATGCTCAATAATTGTTGCGCATGAGCTCTTTCGATAATTTCTGCTTCTAATTCTTCTGTTCTTTTTTTAACCGCTTTACGAAGCGAAAACCCATACAACACAGATATCAGCAGCAAAGAAAGAACGATGATGGAGATATAAACCGCATTTTTGAAAAACTTAGAACTTACTTTCTGCGTACCGTCATATAAAAATCCGGTGAGATCCGGTGTATTTTGAATTAAGCCAAGCCGACTATGAATTTCTATGATATGTTTCCATCGGCCTTCATTCATATGACCGATCTCAACAAGATCCGGTAATATCAATTTACGCATGGCTTCTGCCTCTACCAATAAATCATCTTTGGTAACACCTCGCTCTTTTACACCCGGCAAACTGAGAATATAATCTGCCATCTCACTGGTATGACTCATCGCATACGCCCAACCTTTAAAACTTGCAGTGATAAATTTCTGAACCAATAGCGGCTCTGATTCCGCCAGCTTCTTTTGCGTAAATAAAACATCTCCATAAAAATCGATCCCATAATTGATCGGGAGTATATATGAAGGGTCTACACCCAGTTTTCGAAGCTGATTTACCTCTACTGAAATATAAGCAGTGATAGCATCTGCTTTATCCTCTATCAGGTCAGTATTTTTCCAACTGTGTGATAATAATTTCAATGAATCAGGCGCTATTCCTTCGCGAAGAAATACGGCTTTCAATTCTGTCCACCCCTGATCCGGCGATGCCATCAAACGCTTACCAATTAAATCAGAAGGAACATGTATATTTTTCTCTTTGAGTGATAAGATAGTATAAGGGGAATGTTGAAAGATGGCACCCAAAGCTACCAGCGGTTTTCCATTGGTATACTCAACCACCAGATCGGAACCTGTAATACCAAAATCTGCTTCATTATTCAAAACCTGAGGTACCGGGGCATGCATGGGATCTCCCGGTATCAGCTTTACTTTGATTCCCTGTTCCTGATAATACCCTTTTTTTTCTGCTGCATAATATCCGGCAAACTGAAACTGGTGCCACCATTTTAATTGCACACGAACGGAATCATCTGCTGCGAATAATTGGGAGACACTGATCAGAATCAGCAAAAAAATGATGCAATGTTTACAATGGGTGGAGCGTCCTTCAAACACTTTGATCGTATTACTTACTCAATATACTTTTTTTTTAGTTCTGCGTATGATTGAACAAAAAATTTGGTGCACAGATAGTAAATAACCCCCACCAAAGGTGGGGGTATTAATTTGAATACAACCCCTTAC
>CAYMQQ010000016.1:0-38949 GCA_964392685.1 uncultured Sediminibacterium sp. | reverse complement strand
TACCCGGAACATACCCGTAAAGACGAATCATTTTCTTAGCAAGATCAACAATAGGTACAGGCTTACCCATATCGAAGACAAATATTTCACCCCCACTACCCATACTGCCGGCCTCAAGCACCAGCTGACAAGCTTCCGGAATGGTCATAAAGAAACGGGTGATATTGGGATGGGTAACCGTAACCGGACCACCTTTTTCGATCTGTTCTTTAAAGCGAATGATTACAGATCCGTTGGATCCTAATACGTTACCAAAACGGGTGGTGATGAATTTGGTAAACTTATCTTTGTCACCGGTATTCGCTGCGGAGTGATACAGCGATTGTACATAACATTCTGCTAAGCGTTTTGAAGCACCCATCACGTTAGTGGGATTCACTGCTTTATCAGTGGATACCATTACGAAACGTTGTACATGGTGTTTGACTGAAAGATCTGCTATGATCTTAGTACCCATGACATTGGTCAAAATAGCTTCTGACGGACAAAGCTCCATCATCGGCACATGTTTGTAAGCAGCAGCATGATACACATAATGAGGTTCATACATGGCAAACATTTCCTGCATGCGCTCTTCATTGGTAACATCTCCTAAATAAGGAATACAGGCTGTACTTGGATTCAACTCTTGCAGTTCCAATTCTAAATGATGCAGCGGTGTTTCAGCTTGGTCACAAAGAATAATGGTATGCGGTTGAAAACGTAAGAGTTGACGTACAATTTCGCTACCGATGGAACCGGCTGCTCCGGTTACCAATACGCGTTTGCCCTTTACCTGATTAGCGATTTCTTCATTATTGATCCGAATCGGTTCACGCTCTAACAGATTTTCAATCTTAATGGTTTGTAATTGACGTGCTGAGAACTCACCATTGATCCATTTATCTAAAGGTGGTACATTCAATACCTTGATATCATGATCCAGACAGAAATCTACTAGTTCATTTTTCTTGTCCGGAGCCATGTTAAAGGCAGCAATAATAATCTCATCAATTTTCTGTGACAATGAGATGTTCTGCAAATCCAATCTGTGTTGTATTTTAACACCATCCACGACCTTTCCAATTTTTCGGACATCATCATCTATAAAAGCCACAACACTAATATTGGAAGTTACATCATGCTCTAATACCCTTTTAGTCGCAAAACCTGCTTCACCAGCGCCATAAATGATCACACTTTTTCGATCCATTTTATAATTGCGCAGATAAGCAAAAGCATATTTTATAATGACACGATATGAGATCAAAAAAAGGAAACTGAACAAACCGTAAATTATCAAAGTTACTGTTGCAAAATTTAAAGCTCCTCCTGTATTACTTGATACCAATCCAATAAAAAATAATACCGAAGTCGTCATTAAAATGGCATAACAAATTCGTAATGCATCTTGAATACCAGTGTATCGAATAATACCAGCGTAAGTACGAAAATTGATAAAAACAATAGAATTAATAAGTGTAAGAATGAGGATATTACCACTCAATATTTGCACATCGATTGCTTCAATCGATAAATTGTAGCGTATTAAATGTGCAAACAACATAGCAAAAGCACAAATCGCATTATCAATTAAGAAAATTATCCAACGCGGAACTATATTGATTTTTTTAAACATGTAAATAGGTAATATAGTACAATGTAGATAAAATTATTAATATACACAATATTGGCTATCGAAACAATGATACAATCGATTGAGAGACACGATCAAGGTCCTGACTTGAAAGATTAGATCCTGAAGGTAAGCAAAGCCCATTTTGAAATAATTTTTCTGCTAATGTTTCACCGTAATAGGGTGCGTCAGCAAATACAGGCTGTAGATGCATTGGTTTCCAGAGAGGTCGACTTTCAATATTTTCTGATTCGAGTTGTAAACGAATATGTTCCTTTGTAATGCCTCCTGTTTTCTGTGGGTCAACCAATATACAAGTAAGCCACCTATTACTGAAAGATCCGGAAGGTTCTGATAAGAATCTAACGCCTGTTAAACTAGATAAGGCTTTTTCGTAATACAAATGAACCCCTCTCCTTTTGTCTACATGATGATTCAAAACTTCCATTTGCCCCCTACCAATTCCGGCAGCGACATTACTCATTCTGTAATTATACCCAATAACAGAATGCTGATAATGGGGTGCAGAATCTCTGGCCTGTGTAGATAAGAATCGTGCTTTTTCAATTAATGACCCATCGTTGGATATCAATGCACCACCTCCAGAAGTTGTAATGATTTTATTCCCATTGAAAGACAGAATTCCGAATTTTCCGAAAGTTCCACAGCATTGATCGCCATATTTTGAACCTAACGCCTCAGCTGCATCCTCGATAATCGGAATATCAAACTCCTGAGCAACTTGTACAATTTCTTTCATTTTGGCTGGCATACCATACAAATGAACCGGTATAATAGCCTTAGGCTTTTTACCTTTTAGTAAACGATCTTCAATCGCTAATCTCAATTGTTTTGGACACATATTCCATGTATCTGGTTCCGAATCAACAAACACAGGAGTCGCACCTTGATAAACAATAGGATTTGCAGTCGCTGAGAATGTAAAACTTTGACAGATGACCTCATCGCCATATCCAACATTCAACAAAATAAGTGCTAAATGTATGGCTGCTGTTCCCGAACTTAAAACAGCAGCATGTTTAATGTCAAGATAATCTTGCAAATCACTTTCAAATCCGTTCACGTTCGGACCTAAAGGTGCTATCCAATTTGTATCAAAAGCTTCATTTACATATTTCAACTCCGTTCCACCCATATGTGGCGAGGACAACCAAATTTTATTCATCAATACTCAATTTTTTTTTTTACCACTCCAGGAATACCTACTACCATTGAATAATCGGGAATATCATTGATAACTACTGCTCCTGCTCCAATAACACACCATTTACCAATTCTAATATTCTGTATCACAGTAGCACCTGCTCCAACATGTGAACCTTCGCCAATACTTACCGCACCGCAAAGTGTTACTCCAGGAGAAACATGTACAAAATCGCTAATAACGCAATCGTGATCGATGGAAGCAGATGTATTAATAATACAATGTTCGCCTATCACAACATCTCTTTGAACAATGACATTATGAAGTACAACAGTACCTTTTCCAATTTGAGAATTTCTATCGAAAATAGCTGAGGGTGCAATACATTGTCCAAACTCATGTGAAATTTTATCGGCAATTAATTTCCTGATTTTATTATCGCCTATAGAAATAATGATTGAATCGTTGGAGAGATGACTGGCTTTATATGACCCAATCACAACGTATTCATTTAGTGAAGTTACCAATGGATTATCATCAAATATGCCATTTATTGGCATTGACAAACTTTCCAATGCACTACAAATCACTTTTGCATGTCCACTTGCACCATACAATAACATCTAAATCAAATTTCCTTTAAAAGGTTCAGCTGTAGCATGATCCTTCATATTCACTTCAGTAGTATGAAACAGCTTTAATAAAGTCAAATACAATATCTTACAATCTAGCAAAAAAGATTGGTTCTCTACATACCAAATATCTAGCTCGAATTTTTCATTCCAAGAAATAGCATTACGCCCATTTACTTGTGCCCACCCTGTAATACCAGGCGATACATCATGTCGCCTAGACTGTCGTTCATTATATAAAGATAAATACTCTTTTAACAAAGGTCTAGGTCCAACTAAACTCATACTTCCCATGAACACATTAATCAATTGAGGTAACTCGTCTAATGATGTTTTTCGAATAAATTTACCCAACTGAGTTAGGCGCACATGATCCGGTAATAAAATACCGTTCCCATCTTTTTCCTTTGACATTGTCCTAAACTTAATCAGAGTAAAGATATTCGCATTTTTACCTGGGCGCTTTTGTGTAAAGAATGGATTTTCAAATCCAAAATGTATAAACAATATAATAGTCAGTAATATAATCACTGGCAATGTTAATATGAGCATTATAAGCGCAAATGAGAAATCAAAAACTCTTTTAATTATTTGATACATTTATGTGGTCAGAATTTTGAATAAAATTGATAAATCTTTTGGCCAGAACTGTTCTGTCAAAGTTATTGATTGCATAATCATAACCATTTATCCCTTGACTAAAAACAATATCTGGATTTTTTTGATAAAGAAGCACTTTTGCTGCAAAGTCATTTGCATTTTCAGGTTCAACATATACACCAGCATCTGCTTCTTCAACAAGAGCACGAGACACACCATCAATGGCCATGAAAATTGGCTTTTTACAACTCATGTAATCAAAGGTCTTGTTTGAGTATACAGTTTTGAATGCATCGGCTTTTTTTAAAACAGACGCACCCATATCAGAAGCTAGGATATATTTAAAAACTTCAGCTTTAGGTACCGGATCAAAAAAGATTACATTCTTAAGCCCCATTTGGTTAGCTTTTAGTTTTAATCGGTTTTTCTCCATCCCATCACCGATTAACCAGAAAACTATATTTTTATCACGAAGAATATTAGCTGTTTCAAGAATCTGATCCAAATGATTAGCAACACCATGAGCACCTACATAGGTAACTACAAATGAGTCTTTACTAACATTATGTTTATCTCTAAATGCTATTGCATCAAATTCGTTGTTCACCTTTCTCACTAATTCAAAATCACCAGCGTTGGGTATCTGAATAATCTTTTTCTCAGGAACACCTTTCTTGATCAAAGCATCTCTAAACGCTGGAGTTAATACATTAATAAGATGGGCTTTTTTATAAATAAAAGATTCAAACCAATATGCCATTTTGATAATTAAATTACTCTTAACAACACCTGTATCGATGGCCGACTCTGGCCATAAATCTCGTACTTCAAAAACGAATGACACTCTTTTTAGCTTAGACAATATATACGCAGTAATTCCTACAAATAAAGGAGGAGAAGTCACGATGATGACATCATACTTTTCTCTTGCGTAAAAAACTCCAGCATACAAACTGCTAAAGACAAATGAAAAATACCCCCATAATCTACCTATAAAACTAGTATTATAAGACTCACTCACATGAGATCTGATGACCCTTATATTTCCTTCAGGATATCTGTCCATAAATACATATTTCCCCTTATACCTTTCAGATTTAACCCCTGTTGTGTAATGGACCATCCCAGCCAAAACCGTAACCGAATGGCCATCTAGCGCCCACATTCTAGACATCTCATTCCACCTTGATCCTCCACCATCATTTTGTTCGAGGAAATATTGATGAATCAGTAATATTTTCATTGGATTATTAATTCTGTTTCGATAGCTGATTCATTAGTTTCAAATTCAAAATAAAGCATATCATCCTTAACACCGTAATAATTACTAACATAACCCATTTTGGTTACTGGCTTAGTTAACCCGCTATTTAACTTAGAACTCTTAATTTCAAGAGGTGGCATTATATGCCAAAGTTGACGAATCTCTAAATGCTTAGGCTTATTGTATACTGTATCAATAATTTGCCAATTACTGCCTCCCTTACTTTTTTTTACTATTCGCTTATGTTTAATTTTTCTATCAATAAATTGAAAAGCTTGTATTGTACCTTCAAATACAAATGCTTTATCTGTTTCACCAACAATCACTCGTTCTGACTTTGTCCAGTAATACCATATAAACCTCTTACCTTTTAGCATTTGATCATTAGAACCCAACATCACAGTGTTATGAGAAGAAGTACCACTGAAATATTTCAAAATCGTCACCTCTGTATTATATTGATAAGACCCTCCATCATACAAAACGTTTTTACCTTTGTACCAAATGTCTATATGTAAATTATCAGCTTGTGCAGGTCTATTTTTATAAGTAGTACATGTAATAATCGTCAGGATATCTTTCTCCCTTAGAATGTAAAATCCACCACACGGGTAAGATTTCCAACCAAAATTTATCACAAGTGGTTCAAAGTAAATAGGTGCATGAAAGTTGGCATTAAAGAAAAAGGAATCTTCGTCCCAAGGACCTTTTATATAAAGAGGCTTTCCTGTAAGGAATTTATGAAGGGTCTGTAATTGAGGTCTGAAATCGCGGAAATCACATTCAGTCAATGGAAAAAAGAGAGCTCCATCATTTGAACCATAATTAGATAACCATCCTGATTCTAGATCTTGGCATTGATATAAAAAATCAAGTGATGCATAGGCCCTCTTGTATACAAAAGAATTAAAAAATTCGTTATTTTTTTGAGCTACATTGAAAGCCAGACACAATAATTGCACAACCACTCTATGATAGTTGTGGCTAAACTGCAAATATGTACCATCAGAATATATTTGATATTTTATTTCTTCTTCAAACCACCTTTTACCTTTTGATTTCCACACCAAGGCATTTTTAAAAAAGGGACATTTTAGCCCAATTATATATAATGCAAGTGTTTCAGTAATTGCATGATTATTCCTTACTGCTATTCTGGAGAAATTAATGTTATCAAATACATGTTTCATTTGCCAATAAATGGCATTAATAATTTTTTGAAATAAAATATCTGTCAAGTAACTCGATTTTGAATAATATTCCAAGCAAAAAAACCAGTTCAAAACTCTCAAAGAAATTTCTTGACTACATTTGTAGTTTGGTCCACAGTTTATTGGATTAGCATCTATCCAGGATTCTATTTTCTCAAATATCCATTTACTATGATCGGTTTTATGATAAATATCATATCTGACAATATCATAAATAAACGTAAATCGTGATGGCTCCCAAACATATTTGATATCGCCATTTTGTTCACTAAAGTCCTGTATTTCTGTCCAATGTTGATTTTTATTATACCGATGACCATTCAAAGGATTGGTCACCCAATCATAATTTTTACCTATAAAAAACCACTGTTTACTAAAATATAAACAATAGCCTTCCAAAATTTTATTTACTCGCTCATTATCAATTGAGGAAAAAGTATATTCTCCGCTGAAAACTAAATTGACATTAGAACTTTGCCATTTCTCCAATGATATAAAATATTCAACAGCTGGATTTGCAGGAAATTTTCTCTTGTAAAATTTAACTTTAATAATGAAATACAGGTAGAGTCGATAAATAATGTATCGAAACCCCATGTTTAATATCAAATTAATGTATCTACGAAAATGCATCCTCTAATCTTGCTTAAATTTTTTTACCCACTTATTTTTATTTTTCCTTTCCGATTGTTCAACCTTAGAGAAAAAATAATTATTAATAACTAGAAAATCCATATCTGTATTTATAAAACAGTTAAATGCATCTTCAGGAGTACATACAATTGGCTCTCCTCTTACATTAAAACTTGTATTAACAAGCATCCCTATACTAGTAATCTTTTTAAATGACTCTAACAATTGCCAATATCTTGGATTGGTCTTTTTATTAACTGTTTGTATTCTAGCAGAGAAATCAATATGTGTGACAGACTGAACTTGGCTTCTTTTGAACAATAGTTTCTCCTTTAGGCTAAATTCTAGATAATCATGTGGTACTTTATATCTTAATTCCCTTTTAACAGGTGCGACCAATAGCATATAAGGTGAGACTTTATCAAGTTCAAAAAAAAGACTGCAATCTTCTTCTAATACAGAAGGTGCAAATGGCCTAAATCCCTCTCGATATTTAATTTTTAAGTTAATATGCTGTTGCATATTAGTATTTCGCGGATCTCCTAAAATACTTCTGTTCCCTAAAGCTCGAGGACCAAATTCCATTCTTCCCTGAAACCAACCTACAACATTTCCATCTGCAATTTTTTCAGCAACCTGACTACATAGTTCATTAACATTACTTATTTTCTTAAAAACAGCTTTATTTTTTCGACACATCTGTTCAACTTCTTTATCAGAAAACTCTGGTCCTAAATAAGAGCCATTCATCAAATCTATACCACTTTGTGTGTGCCTTTGATTGTCATAAAAAATATAGTATCCGGCTAAAGCAGCTCCTAAAGCACCCCCAGCATCCCCAGATGCGGGTTGTATATATATATCTTTAAATATTCCACTTCTTAATATTTTCCCATTTGCTACACAATTTAAAGCCACACCTCCGGCCATGCATAAATTATCTGAGTTGGTTAGCCTTTTAGCTTCTTTAACCATTTTTAAAACAATATCTTCAGTAACTAACTGTACAGCTAATGCTAAATCACAGTGCTTTTGTTCGATCTGATCAGATGAATTCCTTTTTAGGAATCCAAACAACTCACTCCAAAGCTTCTCCTTAATCATTGTTAAACCAGTGGCATAATTAAAATACTTTTGATCCAACCATATGGAACCATCTTCTTTAATATCAACCAGTTTATTTTTAATTATTTGTATATACTCTTTTGTTTTAACACTGTCAGGGTTTCCATAAGGAGCAAGTCCCATTAACTTATATTCACCAGAATTTACGGTAAATCCAAGAAAATACGTGAAAGCAGAGTAAAGCAAGCCGACAGAATGTGGAAAATTCATTTCTTTTATCATCGACAAATCGTTGCCTCTACCATGACAAATTGAAGCAGTACACCATTCCCCTACCCCATCTATTGTTAAAACAGCTGCATCGTCAAACGAGGAAACATAATAAGCACTGGCAGCATGTGCTAAATGATGCTCAGTGAATAATAAGTTGAACTTTTTTTTATCATACGGCCCCAGCTCACGTAAGGATTCCCGAATTATTTTTTTCAGAAAAAGTTTTTCTTTGATCCATATGGGCATAGCCTTCAAAAAGGACAGTATACCTGCCGGAGCAAATGAAAAATACGTCTCTAATAACCGCTCAAATTTTAATAAAGGTTTATCGTAAAATATAACTGCATCTAACTCATCTATCGTAAGGCCAGCTGTTTCTAAACAATATTTAATTGATTGAATAGGAAAGTCGGCTGTATGTTTTAAACGAGTAAATCTTTCTTCTTGTGACGCCGCAATTATAACTCCATCCACCAGTAGAGCTGCTGCTGAATCATGATAGAATGCTGAAATACCTAGAATTTTGGACATGAAATAGGTTTGATTTTTACAATTGTCCCGAATTTAAAAACTATTGTTTTATGGATTTTATAATTTTATTTGCAATGATTTCATTCCCATGTTTATTAAAATGAATATCATTTTCAATATAAAATGTTTGTGGATTAGCACCTTGAGTAATTTTCTCTCGAAAACTTTCAAAACAATTAATATAATACATGTTGTTTTTTATTGCAAAAGATTTCCAATAACTTTCCCAATTAAAAACTAACTGGTCTACCAATAATTGCGCAGGCCAAGGATAAACAACTAAATAAACTTCAGCATTATTTTTTTGTACTAAACCCTTAATATCTAATAATGCCTTCTCAATTTTTTGTATCCCGCCAGAAACACCAATTGGTTGATACCCCATTTCAGATGCGCTATCTAACTGCTTCCATGGTATATGTGTTATTCCCGACCTATTCAAAAACTTATTAGCCTCGAATAAAGAATCTCTTTCTGCTGCAAGCTCTTTTTTATAAAATATTTTCTTAAGTGAAACATAAATATAAGATGTTAATAACATATTATTACTTACAAATTGTTTTATACTCGTCGAATTATTAGATTTATTAGTTTTCGATTGGGCAGCCTCCAGCATTCTCCTTTGAATAGCCTCTTTCATAAGAATAGGAAATACAATTCCATTCTCATCCTGATTTCGAAAGAATTTATCAGGATAGTACCATCGAGTACTTTCATCCTGAACATCACTAATATCCAAACATATAATAACCTTATGCTTAGTTTTTAGTTTACCTGTAACAATCGCCTTTTTATATTGGTACAAATATACTGAGGGGCTATAGCTAGGAACGCCACAATTGAATAATTGTTTTTTTTGTTTCTTTTCAAATAATCCGACAAAGGACTCTTCCCATTCACCCTCACCATATGTGAAAGAATCACCTAGAAATACATATTCAATTGAATCTTTGGTTACACTCTGTCCTTTACTACATCGAAAACCATATTCATTAGTATAAATGGGAAATTTTATCGAACCAAAAGTATAGTTCCCTTTATTAATAGAAGAATCAAGCCAGTAAAATCCAAAACTATTTTGTTTATGAAGACCAGCGTTTGGGTCAACAATTTTACTATCTGAATTATTCTTTAGAAAACTATAGATTATATCAATAGCAATAAAAACAAAAAAAAATATACCTATTTGAATAAGTATATTTTTTACAACTACGGTTAATTTCATTACCACGGGTTTAAAAAATCATCCTTTTCGTAGGTTTTATTACGAACCATAAAGGTGGTCGACTTAGAATTATTTAATCTAAGTAAATCATTAGGTCTAAATAACTTAGCCAACTGTGCAATTGGAAATAGAAGAATAAAATAAATAAGCGTCAGTAAAATATTGGGCATGATATAGCCAAGCAATTCCGCTAGTTTCATCCACCCAATATGGATCCAAAAACTAATTTGACTTGACAAAGAAGCTAATGCAACTAAAATAATAATCGTAATTAGAATATACTGTCTAGGATTAAGGTAATACCAAATCAATAACCCTAGCGTGATTACTAATACTGTTCGGAACCTTTCATCTTTTATTTTCATTATACGTGCTCGATTAGAAAAGTGTATAGACAAAAGGAGCAAAGGCACTGCCAGCGCCTAATACTACTAAAATTGCTATTAACAATAAAGCTAAGATAACTGGAGCTAACCAGAGTTTCTTTCTTTGCTTAAGAAACTTGAAAATGTCTCTAATCGCTTGCATAAAATATATATTTTAAACAGATGAATATAAGCTCAGTAAAGTATCAATTATTCTTGTAGATGTTTTCCCATCCCAAAATAGTGGCACACTTCCTTTTTTCCATTTTCCTGAGAAAATACGTTCCATTGCTGGAGATATATTTTTGGGGTTGGTTCCAATCAATTCATTTGTACCTACTGTAACGGTTTCGGGACGTTCTGTATTATCTCTCAAGGTAATACATGGTACTCCTAGTACTGTCGTTTCCTCCGTAATTCCTCCACTATCCGTAATAACACCTTTGGCATATTTAACTAAATAGTTAAACTCTAGATAAGAAAGGGGCTCTACTAAATGAAGTGATTCAGAAGAGATCCCACTATCTTTCAAATTTTTTGCTGTTCGTGGATGAACTGGAAATATAATAGGTAATCCTTGAGCTGAGACAATTATTTCGTTGATAAGTATTTTCAAATTAGTAGCATCATCAACATTTGCTGGCCTATGCAATGTGAGAATAAAATAGCTTTTTTCTTTCAAGGCAGCTTTTTCCCATATTAATGGCGGAATGAAGTTTGATTCTTGTTTGAGCAATGTATCAATCATTGTATTACCAACAAAGAATATCCGACTTTCTGCCACCCCTGATCTTCTAAGATTATCGTTAGCTGTCTCACTTGTAGTAAAGAAATAGTCTGTTAATGCATCTGTAACTATTCTGTTTATTTCTTCTGGCATGCTAATATCACCAGATCTAATCCCAGCTTCTACATGGGCTACTTTTGTTAATAATTTCTTAGCTACAATTGAACAAGCCATTGTAGAAGTCACATCACCGACAACCAATACCAAGTCTGCAGGATTTTGAAGTAACTCTTTTTCGAAACGAATCATAATATTAGCTGTTTGTTCCGCCTGAGAACCACCACCACTCTCAAGATTTACATCTGGTTGTGGTATACCTAATTGAGTGAAAAAATTATCACTCATATTTTTATCATAATGCTGTCCAGTATGTATCAATCTATAACTAATATCGGCTCCACCAGCTTTAGCTTGTTTAATTGCCTCGATAATGGGCGCAATCTTCATAAAATTAGGTCTTGCACCTGCAATAATTGTAACCTTCATAACTTTCTTAAATTAAATAGAAATACATTTCCCCGTCCTCAAACTTTCTATGGCAGAAATACTTGCTTGACTGGTATTAATAATTGAGCTAAAGTCTATCAATGGTTCCCCTCCTTTCTGTAGCTGTGATAGCAAAGAAGTAAATTGATGTTTATGCCCTTTATTTATAGCGCCACCCATTGAGGAAAAAGACTTAAATCCATATCCCTTCATATTTTTAAAATTATCAATAACCAATATTCTTTCCTGTGAGTAAATCTCAATTCGCTCTTTAGGGTAACGTTTACTACCATTTGCAAAATAATTGATTACTCCTTGGGAACCGTTTACGTATTTTAGAGTAATAATTGCATTATCTGTATTCTCCGATGGATTGGTACCTAGTGCAGACATGTATACTTCCTTAACATTAGAGCCAGCGAAAAAAGACATTAAGTCTATAAAATGACAGGCTTCCCCAATAATTCTCCCACCTCCAATTTTCATATCATGAACCCATACATCGGATGGTATATTCCCCGCATTTATAGTCGCTACCATATTAATGGGTGGAATATCAACTCCTAATAATTGTTTAGCCTTCATACTAAAAGGAGAGAATCTTCTATTAAATCCAACAGTGACAGATAAAGGGGAAGGCAACCCATTATATACTTCAATAATTTCATTAAGCTCTTCCTGACTTATCGCTAGAGGTTTCTCAACAAAAACATGTTTGCCGGCTTTAAGTGAGTTTATTACCATAGGTGCATGCTGATCATGCCGAGTAGTAATAAGTACAAGATCAACTTTAGGATCTTTAAGAATAGTATAATAATCAGTTGTACTAAATTCAAAGCCATACTTATTAGCCAAGGACTTAGCAGTTAGCCCACCTGCACTTGCAATATATTTCAATGTTACTTGCGTTCCCTTGAGTGCAGGCATCATAGTCATCTTTGTAAAGTTTCCCGCTCCAATTATGCCAACTACATTACCCCTTGGCTTTACAAAATTACTTGAACGAGCAGTAATAACTTTATTAGCAATATCATTACTAGATGGATCAGGATATTCAATAATTGACGCTATTGAGCTCCCTTTTAGATTATTATATATCAATTGATAATCTTCTAAAACGACTCTATCAGTAATTAATGAGAGCACATCAATTTTCTTTCGCTCTATTGCAGTAAGAATTGTCTCAAAATTTCTTTTCTCAGTCCAACGAACAAACGCTAGCGGATAATCATTCCCTTTAAATTCATAATCCTCATCATATCTTCCTGGTCCATATGAACAAGATACTTGAAAAGTTAATTCCTTTTTATAAAAATCAGCTCTTTGTATATCGAGACCAATAACTCCAACAAGAACAATACGACCACGCTTTCTACTCATCCTAGCTGATTGACTAATTACATCATTACTTTTTGTAGATGCAGTAATGATTACTGCATCAGCTCCTATTCCATTAGTCAATTGATCTACGATCTTAACGGGATCGTTTATACTACTGTTAAATGCATCAACTCCATTTTTTTTAGCTAAAGCAATTTTGATTTCGTCATAATCAAAACCAATCACACGACATCCATTGGCTAATAATAATTGAGACGTTAAAAGACCAATCAGCCCTAACCCAATTACTACAAATGTTTCTCCAATAGTAGGAGCAGCCAATCGTATCCCTTGTAATCCAATTGAACCAATAACAGTAAAACAAGCTTCCTCATATGATACACTATCCGGTATTTTCGCTACCAAATTCTTAGGCACACAGACAAATTGTGCATGGGAACCATTCGATGCCACTCTATCGCCAATTGAAAATTCGGTAACGCCCTCCCCAACTGCAATTACCTCTCCGGAATTACAATATCCCAAAGGCAATGGCTCATCTAATTTATTAAAAACAGCCTCTAAAGTTGGCATTAAACCCTCTGTCTTAATTTTATCAAGTACCTGCTTGACTTTATCTGGTTGTTGTCTTGCTTTTGAAATCAAGCTACTCTTGCCAAATTCTACTAGCATTTTTTCCGTACCCAGACTTACTAAACTTCTATGCGTTTGAATTAGTACATGCCCCTTTTTAACCAATGGTGCTGGCACTTCTTCTAATAACGTTTTACCATTTTTTAAATCCTGTATAATCTGCTTCATAACAACTATCTACTCATTCCTAAATTATATAATACTTAATTTTTCTTGCTTATCAGGATAACTTATCAATACAGCTCGATATTTCCCTTTAAAAACGAATAAACTGCCAGCTGCTGCTCCAATCACCTTATATTTATTGATCAGTTTTTTTATATCATCAATATTACTCGCCCCCCCTAGTATGGTAATTGGCATATCCGTAATTGCCCGAACAATATCTGCAAGCTCATAATCATACCCAGACATTGTGCCATCCCTATCAATTGAATTAATTACAATTTCGCCTACACCAATTTTATTCAAATCCTCTAAATATTGCTTAAGTTTTAATTCTGTTTTCTCTTTGCCATTTTTAATATAAATATCATAACCACCTAACAATGTTCTTTTTTTAACATCTACCACTACAATCACGCTTTGCATTCCAACAGCTTGACCGATTTCTTTTAATAAGGGGAAATTACGAACTGCAGCAGCGCTAATAGCAAGTTTTTCTGCCCCAAGATTAATAATAGTTCGGGCTTGTTCTACTGTAGTAATCCCGCCGCCATAACAAAACGGCATTCTACATTCAGTTGCCAAATTTTTAATTAGTTCAAAGTCTGGTCCTCTATTCTCAGCTGTTGCATCTATATCTAGAACAATTAACTCATCGACTTCTTTTTCATTGAAAATCTTAACTGCATTAATTGGATCTCCAACATATTTTGGTTCCTTAAATTTAATAGTTTTAACTAACCCCCGTTGGTGAACTAATAAGCAAGGAATTATTCTTGACCGAAGCATAAGCTAAATAGATGCGAAATTTTTAAGTAAGGTTATTCCATTTTGATGACTTTTCTCGGGATGAAATTGAACCCCATAGATATTATTACGGTTTACCGCAGAAGAGAAGTTCACTCCATAATAAGTACGAGTCAAGATATCCGTTTCATCTAAACAGTTGAAATAATAACTATGTATAAAATAAAATCCCAATTCTTCATCAATATTATTTAGGATAGGAGAAGATTTGGACGCTTTAATTGAATTCCACCCCAAATGAGGAATTTTAGGCTTGTGCTGTATAAGTTCTTTATCAAATTTATGAACCCTTCCTTTTACCCATCCTAATCCACCAAGTGAGCCTTCATCACTCCCCTCGGACAGAATCTGCATACCAACACAAATACCTAAGACAGGAACCATCTCGTCAATTACTTTCTTCTTAAGCATTTCTCTGAAACCAGATTTATTGAGCATACCCATTGTCTCGTCAAATGCGCCTACACCCGGAAGAATAATTCGATCTGCTTTGATGATTTCATGAGGAGCAGTTACAATATTATAGGGAATCTTTAAGCGATCATAAATATTCCCAATCGCTCTAACATTACCTGAACCATAATTAATAATACAAATCATCGTTTAATAGATTTTTCAGCACCTATAAACTTTAAAACTTTAGCACCTAAATTAAAGACCTTCTCTTGGTTTTTGTAATCCCAATAAAATTTCTTTGGCATCTTAAAATAACCTTTCAATTCCTCTGGTGTAATGCCAATTTTAGTTGCGATATAATTGAATTCGTCTTCTATTGTTTCAATATTGTAAGCTGGCTTTTTCAACAACTCTAATGCTGCCTCTCGTGTCATTTGACCAGTAAGAATTAAGCTCGAAAATTGAACACGTCGTGTATCAAACCCAAAACGTTCGGGCAGCCAATACCCTTCGTAAAATTTTGTAAAGCGAGATTCAAAATGTTTTTGAGGATATGGTTTCCATCCATATTCTGACTCTAACAATTTTAATGCATCAGCTTTGATATAAGGCATATAATTCAATGATCGAACTACTTTTAACCCTTTGATATAGCGAAGGAAAAATTTATGCCGAAAAATGGAACTAAAAGGATATGTTTTCATTTTAACTGTACCGAACTGACGAATAATATCATTGATCTGCGTCATATCAGTGCCATAGTATAGATATTCCATCGGATTACGTACACATTCAGTAGAAATATTACCTCCATTAAGTATATACTTTATATTGTACTTATACGCAAAATTGTAAAGTGTAGCTACAAAGGCATGATCTTGTGGAATATCAATATGAGGCACACCAGATTTGAAAAATGCCAGTTGAAAATCACGCATTTCTTCCCAATTAATTACCTCAGTATAAAGATCAAGCCCAAGTTTATCAACTAACATTTGAATATTGTGAACTGCTAACTCTGAATTCCATCCGCCATCAACATGAAATACCAATGGGCGCAACCCAAATTCTTTAACTGCGATATGTAACATATAAGAACTATCAACCCCACCACTTAGCCCAAGTATACAGTCAAAGTCTTTGCCCTTTCCTTCTTTTTTAATTTTTTCAATAATTCTAGCTAGTTCTGCTCTACCTCTTTCATCAGTATGCCAGTTTGGTTTAATATTGTTATTGAAGTCATTACAATGATCA
Source organism: uncultured Sediminibacterium sp. (assembly GCA_964392685.1). Lineage (GTDB taxonomy): Bacteria > Bacteroidota > Bacteroidia > Chitinophagales > Chitinophagaceae > Sediminibacterium. The sequence goes on along the minus strand of CAYMQQ010000016.1, from coordinate 22,501 downwards.
CAAATACCTTTTTCATCAAAAACAATACGTGTGTCCGATGTATCCATTACACAGTTTGTACAAATTTGATATTGTCGCATTTACTCGATATTTAATAGTAAATCTAATAGTTTTTTTATGTGGAAACTAGTTGAGTATGAACTAAGTGATATAGAGTGATTAGTTACAGCCATACTTTCAATCTGTTTGATGTTTTCAACACAATAAAGCATTGCATTTGCAATAACTTCAGGTGTGGTGTTTGATAAGGATAATCCGTTTACATTATTATTAAAAATATCAGGAATACCACCTAACAAAGTAACAATAACAACACAACCTGAAGCATATGCTTCTAGAATCGATATTGGTTGTCCTTCATTGTAGGAAGTTGGCAAAATAAAAACGTTGGCATCGGCTAAAAGTTGAACCTTTTCACCCCCAGAAACAACTCCATGATATTTAACATTATCCCAACTTGAAATTCTTTCTTTAAACGAGGATTCTTCCTTTAAAGAGCCAAATCTACCCGCAAAATCAAGTTCTATTTTCTGTTTTATACTTTCTTCTAAAAGTAAAAAAGCTTCAAAAAGCTCCGAATACCCCTTCTTTGGTATCATATTACTTAAATATAGAAACTTTAATTTTTTATTGGAGTTGAACTTTCTTGAAACATTTTTTTGTTCAATTAAAAATTCAGGAAGATAAAAATTAGGAATAACATGAATCTTATCGTTCTGAAAATATTTTTCAAATATCTTTCGGTGAGTTAATCCTAGAACTATTACCGCATTAATTCTCTTCAGAAAAAAGGCGTTAATTTTTTCCAGTATTATATTCTTTTCGAGGATCTGTTTTCCAAAACTTCCTCCATGCAAATGGATGAATACCCTATTTAATTTTTTTCGGCAAAGCACATATATTATTATGTCTTTAATATTACCAAATACAGATTCAGATATTTGTAAGTATATAACATCAGCTGTGTGTCTATATCTGGCAATTTGCTTGAAAAAATTAATTACTTCAATTATTCTTGAAAAACTAGTCATGCCATCCTTATGACTAGTTTTGCTCATATTGACAATATCAACATCAACTATATTCTTCAAATTTTGAAGTAATAGTTGTGCTGCTATGGATTGTCCATTAATTGGCGGGGGCAAAGGTGCTATAAATAAAACCCTCATGTTAAGTACTATTTATTGCCTCTTTTTTAATACATAGAAAACACTCGCCGGAGCTATTTTTTGCAAGTTGTTTTTTGCATGATAACGTATATTAAAAGATAATATTCGAGAAATTAACTTATCAATTTTTTGATAAAGAATAGTGTCTCGTTTTATTGGCAAAATTTTAGATAATATTTGAAAAGCGAAATTAGAATCACAGAATGTTTTTTTTACAACGTCCAAATTATTTTTGGAAAAAAACGAATCAAAATATTGATGAGGAATCCCTCTCTCATTTTTTGTTAACCCATTGCGAGGTTGTCTCCAGTCACCCATAGTCCTTATCGGTTCTCGTATTATCATCACACCTCCAGGTTGTAAAACACGATTTAATTCACTTAAAACAAAACCTACATTGGGTATATGATGTAATGCACTAAAACAGGTTATTAGATCAAAGCTGTTATCATCGAAAGGCAATTTTCCAGTAATCTCAGGCTTCACATATTTTGGGCTAAGGTGTCCCAATGTTTCACTAACTAGATATTCAGAGGGCTCAATAATTGTTAACCTATCAATCTGATTAATTATTGGAAAGAATTCATGACCAAAGGCTGACCCAAACCCTAAAACATTTTCAAACTGTTTATTTTTTTCAAGATATTTAAACCCAAAAACTATGTTCATTGAGTTATAAACATACTTGTATTCGCCTTTAGAAGTTTCTTTCTTTTTTTGAACTAATTCTGCATAACCTTCTTCTTCAGCTTTATACCATTCTTTAATTTGTTCAATTGAAAAATCATCGCCATATAATTTTTTTCCAGAAAAGAAAGCTTCAATTGTATTCATAAGTTTAGTTTTTTTGTTTGCTTACAGCCATTACGGCTTTTTTAATTTGAGTTATCATATTTCTAGAATTAAACTGAGTTTTAACTAGACTATGACATGACTTATTAATTTTAAGTAATTCTTCTTGAGAAAGATTTGCAAAATTTAAAATTCCATTTTTAAAATCACTAAGTGATCCATTTTCTAAAATATATCCAGTTTGGCCATTTCTAATCAAATCATATTCCGTACCATCGGCTTGATAAACTATAATAGGAATCCCAAAGGCAAGAGCTTCAGATATAACAATCCCACCTCGTCCTGGTATAATTAACAAATCAGTTGAATTTAAATATGTATATAAATCTGATGTTACCTTACCAACTAGATACACATTACTTAATTGCCTTTCGGCTATCTGCTTTCTTAAATAATCAATCATAGGTCCATCCCCAGCTATTATAAAATTATGATTTGAAAAATCAGTCAAGCTAGCTAAATCTAGTATTAAATCTGGCCGTTTATTTTTATCCAAAGTACCTAAGTATAGAATAGTGAACTGGTCTTTAATATTTATTTTTCTGCGAGAATCAGATTTAGTCATGATATTAGCTTCATAAGCTTCTATCATCTTTTCAACATTACCTACATTAGTGGCAACAAATATTCTATCTTCCAAACTTCTATCCAATTCTAACAACCTTCTTTTGCTATAAGAAGAGTAAAGAAGAAATCCACTAAAAAAAAATCTAAAAAATGATTTAATACTTGCGATGATTTTTTTCTTGGACAGATCTTCTCCAGGCAATGCGATAAAGCACCAATGAATTAATTTAGAATTTCTATTGAACAAAAGCTTGTAAACTATTGCTTGCACATATCCAAAAAAATTACTCTCCCCTTCACAAATAATTACATCTGGTTTGTATTTCCTTAACTCCTTAATCAAGTTTGTATGTATGGGGAAAAAATGCCCTCTCAATTTTACAAAAACAGATTTGAGCTTCACATAACTAACCCCTGTTAAATCTGATGCATTTTTTACTTTACTTTCAGGAATATCATCTCCAATAAACAATTGAAATTTAATATCTTTTTCTAGAGACAACCTCTGAAATAAAGGCACTCTATATGATGTACAAACACGTTGAAGTATTGCTACCCTCATTAATTTATCATTTTGTCTTATCTATAAATAATCTAAACCAGATTTCCACACTAAGCAAACGAAATAAAAAAGTAGAATAATCATGCTGTTTACCAATATGCTTGTCAATTATTTTCTTAAGCTGTATTTCGTCAAATAACCCTCTATTCACTGTCTTTTCTGAAAGTAATATTTTAATAGCTTCACTATTTTTATTCATAAAAAAAACAGACAGTGGCGTATTAAATCCAAATTTTAAAGGGTTATTTAAAATAAAATCTGGCACATGTCCTTGCAATGCTTCTCTATGTATAACTTTCCCTATTCCATTTTTCATCTTGTACTCAAACGGAAGTTGAAAACAAAATTCAACCAACCTATAATCTAAAAAAGGCAATCGACTCTCGATTGATTTAGACATTGAAATAGCATCTCCATAATGTAATAGATTAACCAACCCTCCGATATGCGATCTATATAAAACCTGATTAAACTTTTCACTGAACGAAATTGGCTGTTTAGGGTAGTCACTTATTCTTTTGTACTCTTTCAACCTCCCCTTGAAAACAGAATTTATACCTACAAATTCATGATAGATTTTTTCTAGGAAATTAGAATTAAATAATCGAATGAATTGAAATATTGCAAATTTAACAGAATACAGCTTGCCGAAAGCTTTAACTTCTTTTACGGCTTGACTGAATTGAAATTTTTTTATTAGTTCAAAAATCAATGTAGGGAAGGTATTTACTATATAACCACTTAATAACTCATCAGCACCTTGTCCCTCTAACACTACTCGAACATCCTTAGATGCTCGTTCCATAACTTTTGTTAAAGGCAAAACCGCTGGTGATGAATGCCCAGATTCTAAATGATAGAGAACAAAAGATAATTCATTAATAAAATCGCAGTTGCTGCAATCAATAAAATAAGCTTCCAAATCAAGTTCTTTAGCCAACCGTTTTACTAGACTAGCTTCATTAATTTCAATATCTGAACTATACGCTTTTTTTTCTCTTTTATCATAATCTTCATTATTAAATATGGCTGTGTAGGTTTTGTGATTATCTGAATTCGATTGTCTCAGAACTGACACTATGGAACCAGAATCAATTCCAGAAGATAATGTTGTCCCAACAGGCACATCGCTACGCATCCGTAATTCCAAAGAAGATTTAAAGAGTCGTAGATATTGCTTTTTTGCATCATTCAAATCTAACCCAGGCAACACTTTAGTCGGGTAATTCCAGTAACGTTTTATAGTTACAATACCATTTTCAATAATCAAATTATGAGCTGGTTTTAATCGAAAGATATTTTCAAACCATGTTTCATGATGTTGAGCACCCAAACTATTTCTACAATAATTATTAATAACATTATAATTGGGAACCTTTAACTCTGGAAAATAATTGATGATTGCCTTAATCTCTGATGAAAAAATAAAACTATCGTTGTGAAATGCATAACAAAATGGCTTAATGCCAAAGCGATCCCTTGAACAAAAGATCTTATTTTTTTCGATATCATAAATTGAAAAAGCCCAATCACCGTTAAATTTTTCAACACACCTTTCACCCCAGTATATATATGAATTTATTAATACTTCTGTATCACTGGTAGTTCGAAAGTCAACTTTTAAATCAAGCAATTCATTTCGCAATTCGATATAATTGTATATCTCTCCATTAAAAACAACTATAAAATTTCCACATGAAGAAATAAAAGGCTGATTGCTAGCAGGAGCCAAATCGATAATAGCCAATCTAACATGAGCTAATTGAATTAGATTTTCTATTCCCCACTGATCGAATGCATCGGGTCCACGATGTCTCATCAATAGAGCCGACTCCTTAACTTTATTATTATCAATTGCTTGACGTCTAGTGTTAAACACTCCAAAAATTCCACACATAGTTAATTCCTTCTTATTTAACGGAAAAATTATTATTAGTCATGGGTAATCTTTTGGAAAATTCCATAGCTATATAATTGAAAATCATACTCATTAATATCATTTCCTTAGAATTCGAGAATACTGATAATAAAATTATAAAGCATGAAAAGGAAAAAATATTTTTTTCCCGAAAAAATAAAACTAGAGTTCGCATGTAAGCGACTGTACCGAAAAAACCTGCCTTAACAATTACTTCAAATAAAGGAAAATGTAATCGTGTAAATTGGTCTCTAACCATATCAGTTTCGCTATAGCCAGCACCCGGACCAACATATGTAGCTAAATATCCGTTAGTATCATGGAGCCCGCCCCCAAATCCCTTCCCTATTAAAAATTCTATAAAATTGTCGCTGATCCATCTAGCAATTGTAATCCCTTCAGCAACTATGTTGCCCATGCTCGTATTTGAAAATGCAATTAGATCTAAATCAAGAATCTCAAATACACTAAAAATTTGATTAAACTTATAAGACACTACTAAGTCAGGATCAACATTGGTAGATATCCACGTAATTAGCGGCCCTAAAAGAAAGATTGAGAAAAAGGACAGAAGAAGAAAATATTTAAATCGCTTAAATGATGAGGTAAAAAGCCAAACTAGCAAAAAAATAATTAAGATAATGGATTTACTTCCGATAAAAACTTTCCCTTGCACTAAAAGAAATAGAACTACACAAACAAGAAAATAGAATTGTTTTTTTGTAAATAGATCTTTAAAAAAGAATATTGGGAATACAATAGAAAAAGAGAATGCATTCATCAAAACAAATCTGTGCCCTTCTCCATAGTCGAATAATTGATCCGTAAGGTAGGATAATAACATTGCAGTTATTGATAGAAGTATACCATACCTTAAGATAATTTTGGCATCTTCTTTTGCTAAATAACTAATCAAGTGCAAGTAAAAAACGAAAGGGAGATATACCAGAAAGTCTTTTAAAAAATTATCTAAATAATTTTTTCCTAATAGCAGATAGCTAATTCCTACAATTACTGAGTAAATTATAAAGAAAATGAAAAAGTTATTTAAAACTCCTTGATGGTTAAGTTTAATTCTAAATTTATCTGCAATCAGTAGATAAAAAGAGATGATAATACAAAATAACACATTTACGGAAAACCCCAATAAACGAATACCCCAAAAATTATATGGCAATGTATCTTGAATTACATAACTCCAAGCCCCCATTGACAGTAGTGTAAATGAGAGTAAGTACATAATACCTACACGCTTATTTAATAAAATGCATAAGAAAATAAAAGTGTATTCAAATGTAGAGATAATAGCCTGAAAAAATGGGAGCTTATCATATAGAACTACCTCTAGAAAAATAAATAAGAGAAGTACCTCAAATCTAAACTGTACAAAAAAAAATTTCCTGTTTATTACCTTATCCATTAGTCCTTATCAGATATAATACTTTCTAGCGTTGGGTTAAGCATTGCCAAATTGTTATATGGCTTGAGTATAATACTATGTTTCTTATCTATAGATATTTGAATCAGCATAATTAATTCAGCAACAGAACTATAATAAGGGTTATAGTTAAAATAGGATTCAAATAAACGAAACGCTTCAATATCAGACACGAAGCATGGTTTGTTATTAGAAAAACATTCAAAAAGCGAAGCACTAACTTTATATTTAAAGCTCTCTGGATAATGTAGCATTACAAAATCAGCATCCAAAAAAATGGCTTGATAAACTTTATCCATGAGAAAGCTTTTAAGTAGGCATACATTAGGATGATTTATCGTTAAAGATTTATCTTTAATAATTATTAAGACTCGTTTTTTTTCTAAAAATTCAAGAAAAGAAATATCAGAAAAAAGCTTTTTTAAGAAATCATCTTGATACTTGGCTAGTGTTGGTATAAAAATTTTAAACTGTATATCCTCTTTCAGCAATCGTTGATCAATTTCTTTTAAGAAAGTTTGGCTTTGTTGATTGTCTATTTGATAAGGAAGATTTAATCCAAGAGGCTCTACAACAACATTAGAAATGCCAAACTCTTTAAAACGTATACAAATAGATTCATGAAAAACCAAAATTGTCCCTATTCGAGAAATACATTTCAAGAAGAAACGTTTAATACCACTCTCCAACCCGGTAACATTTGAGTGGTTCATGAAAAACAAGTTTCCTTTTATCCCAGATAAAGCAAAAACGATCTCATCGAAATAAGAAAAAAAAACCACATCATACTTTCTGAAATCAATGCTTTTTTTTATAAATCTAAGTATTTGCCATTGCAATATTCGATCTTTTAGACTTCCGGCTTTAAGGTTATAATAGTACTCAGGTATTTTTAACGCAATGTCCTTTTCCGAAACTTCTATTTCATTAATATAATTAGAACGTGCAATTACCGATACTTTAAACCCTAGACTCCTAAACTGTCGAAGAAATACTTTATTCAAATTAGTATGGCCGAATTGAGAAAAAGTATCTATATATAAAACTGTCTTCATTTAAGATTCTTACTAAATTTTATTGGCGAAGATTTGATAATTCCAAGTACCGAAAGAATTACTCCGGAAAAAAAAGATGATATACCATCTTCAGTAATGGCTATTACCTTTCTAAGAACATACCAAATCAATAAAAAATCTACAGCTATGATTGTTATGGGTATAAACCGAACATCTCCAACACTTAGTAAAACAATAAAGCTGGTAATAAATGTCAAAATGGCAGCCAATAAATAAAAAACAGAAAATGCTTTATGGTTATTTGTAGCCTGAAGCAATACAGCACTAGAACTCCAAATAGTATTAGTTATCAAAGCAAGTAATAAGAAAGTAAATAAAATTAAGTCAAACTTGACAGCACCCTTTGTCCATATATTATAAAGATATTCTCCAATAAAAAATAAGATCAGAGTTGTACATAATGCTAATAAAATTGAATATGCTAAAGTTCGATAATGAATTTGTCTGAGTTTAAATTGATCTTGTTTCCCATAAATAATAGAAATTTCAGGCCAAACTGATTTATGAAGAATATCAATAGTAGATTTACAAAAATTCACTAACGTCCTTGTGGTGTTGAATAGTACAACGGAAGTACTCCCTAGAAAGAAATTGATAAGAAGTGTAACTCCCTGGAAGGTCAGAGAATTTGCAACAGGAAAAGAAAAAAAAGATACAGCGGGTAAAAAAATCTCTTTTAACTCTGTTACGCGTAGATAACGAATACTTAATGATAACTTATAGTAGCGTGAAGAATCAATAAACTTGTAAATTAAACCTAATAGTTTTACAATCACACCTAGCAAAAGAACATAGAGAATAGAAATTCCAGAAGACACCCCAATTATTAAGATAGTATATTCAGAAAATCGAATCATATTATCAATCATAATTCCTCTAGCATAATGATTGGTCGCAGTATAAAATGTATTCAACAAATTATTGAATGTTCCTATCATAACTTGAAAAAATAGAAGTAAAAGGCATCCATTTACAATAGAGGGGCTTATAAGGGAAAAACGAAATAATCTAACAAAAAGGCCAAGTTCTCCAAGACCCAGCACAGCCAATAGTATTACAATAAACGCTATTAGAATAAAAAAGATATTATTATTGATAAGAATTGTACACTTATCAAATTGACCTCGAACATAATTAAAAGTAAAACTATTTCCGGTCGCAGTATTTAACCCGACATCTGTCATTTGAAAATATGCGGTTAATGTATTTAAAGCCAGCCATTCTCCATATAATTCAACCCCCCAGTATTTTAGAAAAATGGGTACAGATAACAGTTGAAAAAGAGTTATCAATCCCATTGTGATGGAATTAGCTGCTACATTTTTAATAAGTTTATTGAGCTTAAGCAAAAAAATAGAGTAAAATATTATAGAAGTGTATTGTGATAAATCATTAGCATCGCAAGTTCATTAATATTTGTATGACACTGCCATCCCAAACTATTGATGAGAGTTGGATTGCTTACTAATTTTGAGTACTCTGATTTAAAATTTAGATTTAGTATAGTGTGATCTCGCCAATTTAAGTTAAACTCGTTAAAACAAATTTCTACCCACTCCTGAATTGAATGATCAATACCACTTCCTATGACTGCCTCATGAATTTGTTCTTGATTCACTAAAGTCCATACCCCTCTAATAATATCTCCTGCAAATGCAAATTCTTTACGTACTGACAAATCACCTATTTGTAATTTCTCCTCTGAACCTTGCGCTATTCTTCGTGCAGTTGAAACAATTTTTTGGTTAATATGCCTTTCTGATCTTAAAGGGCTATCATGATTGAAGAAGTAACCCACATATATGTTCATTGAGAATTTATCGCGATAATATCTCGCAGCATATACCGATTGAATTCTAGCTACTGAATAAGCACTAGAAGCCTCAAAGGGGGTTGTCTCACTAATTGGCTGACCAATATTGTGAAATTGTAGTGCACTCCCCGATAAAAACACTTTTGAATCCTTGCAAAATAATCTTACAGACTCTAGGATATTCAATGTTCCAGTTGAAATGGTTTGATGATTCTCAAAAAGAGCAGTATGACTAGTCGTGGAATTTGCAGCAAATGAAAAAATATATTCAGGTTTATGAGTATCTATTAAGTTCGATACAAATGAAAAATCTCCCACATCTCCAACATAATCTCCACTTGAACGAGAAATGAGATAAACCCGCAATCCGATTTCTTTTAACAATAGACTAAGATAGTACCCATCTTGCCCATTTGATCCAAAAATAATCGCTTTCAAAATGCTTTTAGGAATATGTAGATTAGATGATTTCGATTTCAGGCAAAGGAAAAATGAACTTACCTCCATTTTCCAAATACTCTTTTTCCTTAGAAAGGATATTATCCTTAAAATGCCATGGTAGTACCAAAAAGTAATCTGGCTTCATTTCCTTAGCTTCTGCTTCCGAAATGATCGGAATTAACGTGCCTGGGGTAAACGCTCCGAATTTCTCTTCGTTTACCTCTGCGATATAAGGAATTTCGTTTGTAGTAAAGCCGCAAAACTGTAACAGCACATTTCCTTTTGTACTAGCGCCATAACCAAATACTTTCTTGCCATCCGCAACCAACGCTTCAATTAGCTCTTTTAAATTTTTTCTATGCCTAAAGACTCTTTCTTCAAACTCACGATAAGGCTTTTCGGTGTCAAGTCCCATATCATTTTCCTGACGAAGCAACCAATTTATTATCGGCATGTTAGACTTATAAGATGCTTTATTCTTACAAGCTGTAACTGCAAAACTTCCGCCATTAATAGCATTCATCTGTACATCTATCACACGCATTCCACATTGCTCTAACATGTTTATTACTACCTTGAAGGAATAGAATTCCAAATGTTCGTGACAAATTGTGTCATAACTATTAGTACGAAGCATACTAGGCATATAGCTTTGTTCAAAATGCCAAACCCCATCATCCGCTAAGCATTTCTCTATATCTCTTATGAAATCTAAGGGACTTTCCAAATCATAAAACATCGCAATAGAAGTAATGATTTTAGCTTTTTCACCAGGAAAAGAAGAGTGGAATTTATTTGCACTAAAAAAATCTGGAATCAGATCAATCCCTTCTTTATAAAATTGACGAAACTTATTTCCAGTGGGATCAATCCCTACCTTACGGTGATTACCAGAATAAGCCTTTAATGATGTAGCGTCATTACTACCAATATCAATTACTAGATCTTTATCTGTAGGATTAACTAGCTTCTCAAGAAAACGAATTTTATGTTGAAGGTGTTTAACCATAGATGCATTTAATCCAGAACGATAGCCATAATTATCCCCATACATTTCATCCAAACTATACGACTGCTTCATCTGTAATAAACCACTATCGGGGCACCAAACCAAATCAACAGGTCCTTTGGTTACTAGGGTTTCTTTTTGTTTAGGAAAAACACCAGTTAAGTACTGTTCCCCTAAAGACAAAACGGTTATCAAATTGTCACTCTGACTTATCCGGCATTTTTTAATTTCAGTATACATATTATGGTTTGTATTAAATTTTATAGATTACTATAGTCTTGCATCAACAAGGCTTCTATCCAAAAAGGATTTTATATCGTATATAATAGTCTTATCTCCACTTTTTAAAGAGGCATAATTTAAGGTTCGGAACTCTTCGTGAGAAACTGCAAGAACTATTGCATCATATGTATCCAATTTTTCAACCATTTCAATTCCATATTCGTCCTTAACCTCATGTTTGTCGGCATGGGGATCATATACATCGACAGAAAGACCAAATTGTTGTAATTCATTATAAATATCAATGACTTTTGAATTTCGTATATCTGGGCAGTTTTCTTTGAAAGTGACACCTAATACAAGTGCTTTAGCACCTTTAATTACAGACCCATTTTGAATTAATAATTTTACAATTTTATTCGCAATGAACATTCCCATATTATTATTTACCCTTCGCCCACTAAGAATCACTTGTGGATGATATCCTAAAGACTCTGCTTTATGTGCCAAATAATATGGATCCACACCAATACAATGTCCGCCAACCAACCCAGGTTTGAATTTTAGAAAATTCCATTTTGTACCAGCAGCTTCTATAACATCAGTTGTATCAATACCCATACGATCGAATATTAAAGCTAATTCATTAACGAATGAAATATTCAAGTCGCGCTGGGCATTTTCAATCGCTTTAGATGCCTCAGCGACTTTAAGACTTGGTGCTTTATGTGTACCAGCTTCAATAATTGTGTTGTATAATGCATCAACAAAATCTGCAATTTCTGGCGTTGATCCGGATGTTACTTTTTTGATTTTTGTTAATGTGTTGACCTTATCACCAGGATTAATTCTTTCTGGAGAGTAGCCACAAAAAAAATCCTTATTGAAAGAAAGACCACTTGTTTTTTCTAACACAGGAACACAATCCTCTTCTGTACAGCCTGGATAAACAGTACTTTCATAAATAACAATATCCCCTTTTTTAAGAATTGTACCTAGCATGGCAGAGGCGTTTAGCAAAGGCTTAAGATCAGGAACATTAAATTGATCAATAGGTGTAGGAACAGTAACAATAAATACATTCGCTTCTTTAAGAACTTCAAGATTGGAAGAGAATGTTAATAATTTAGCACATTTGAGTTCTTCAGCATTAGACTCAAAAGTTCTATCAAAACCTGAACTTAATTCTCGAATTCGCAACTCATTAATATCAAAACCAATAACAGGGGTTCTTTTACCAAACTCTACTGCTAAGGGTAACCCTACATAACCTAACCCAATTACCCCGATTTTTACCTTTTCTAAACTCATAAGCATTTATTCAATTTCTTGTTTGATAATTCGTATTACTGCTAATCCAATTATTGTTATAAAAAAGCCAATAAAACCTCCAATTAATACTGCTTTCTTTTTACCAAATTTCTCAATTTTAAGTGGTAAAATCGGCCTATCAATGATTTGAATCAACGGAGTCTCCTTCCTAAGCGTTACACGAGCTAATTCCAGATTGATAACTAATTGAGTTAAAATAGCTGTATTAGCTTGAACATCAACCTGCCTTTTAGTAGATGCAACCCTTTGACTATTTAATGCTGAATTTAAGTTAAACGTGAAATCATTAGCAATCGCAACACCTCCAATTGCATTATTAAGTTCTCTGCGAATCGAATCTGCTTGTTGTTCTAGAATTTGCACATTCATTCTCGCTTTTTTACTTTTTGTATCAATATAGAAATCCGAAACTTCTTTGGCTAATGCCTCTACAAAAAGTTTTGAAAATAATTCATTCCCTGTTTTTGCCTCAATAGAAATAATACTGACTTTTTTATCCTTTTGTGAAACATTTAAACCAAATTTCAAATTCTCGTATACACCTCCTAGTATACTATCCTTTTGAAGTGTATATGTTGATCTATCATCATTTGGTAAATAGACAATATCTTCTACTAACCTATTCCCTTTCCAAGCATCTCGCATCTTGGTAAATTCTATATAATATTCAATTAGAGACTTTTCTTTGGAATTAATATTACATGAACTAAGCAGAGCTTTTTCAATTATTGATCTAGATCGAATCAGTTCAATAATATTTGAACCACTAAATGCACCACCTGCTCCTGTCCCTAAATCAAACCCGAATTGACTTGCTAACCCTAAAGCACCGCCCAATCCCCCCCCACTAGCTTTATCATCTTCTAACGCAAAACTTAATGTGGCTATATATGTAGGTTTTTGCAAAAACGAATAGCCCAAAAATAAAGAGCTAGTCAAGACAGAAACTAAAAATATCGTAGTCCAACGACTTTTAAAATAATTAAACCAATCTTTTATTTTTTCAATTAATATTTTAATTGAAATTTCGTTTTCGGTATTGTCATTAAGATTCATGATAAAAAATTTTCCCAAGCAGAAGCAAGGTTTTTATAATCTTAGGATTGCAATCACGACACCAGCAAGACTTGCTAACGCACTTGAAATTCCGATTATTTCACCAGTACTCATCCCTTTTCTTTCAGGCTTTTTAGGGACTATAATTTCGGTACCAGGGTATATTTTAGGGTACGATTTAAAAAACAGAAACCGCTTTGTTGTTGCTGCTTTGCCATTAGCATAAACTACATATGAATTTTTAACCCAAGAATCACCACCATATCCTCCAGCACTACTAATATAATCTTTAAAATTACTTTTTTCATTAAAGGGAACTTGAGTTTCTAATAAAACTGCCCCACTAATTTTTACTTGACCATCAAACTTCGGAATAACCAATTCATCGTTCATTCTAAGTGATAGATCTTCTATTGATCCAGGATTTTGCATGATTGACGGGAGATCAATGGGCACACGAACAAAGTCTTTTTTTATTCCCTCATCAAGATCTTTGAGTGTTGAAGTATCTTTATTGCTAATGTTTTTCTGTATCTCTTTAACAGCTTCCTTTTTCTTTTTTTCTTCATCTGTCAAATATCGCTTAATATAAGCACCTTCAGGATATGCATCAGGAGTATAACCGCCGGATCGCTTCAATAAATCACTCACCCGCTCACTCCTACTACTCAAAGCATACGGACCAGGATATTGCACTTGTCCTGAAACAACCACTGTTTCAGGTAAGGTATAACCCGCTTTTCTTCGTACCGTAATTACATCGTACGGCATGAGATTAACCGCCGCCATAGCACTTATACTCAAATCTCCATCAATCTCTGTATTAATAATAGAACTGGCTCGATTATCAGTAGGAGCTATGCTATCTCTTTTAATTAAGCGTGCAATTTCAATGCTCTTATATGCCGCATCGGTGAACCCCCCAGCTTGTAGTATTATATCACGTAAAGTGAGATTCTCTACATAATCATATTCTCCAGGCATTCTGATTTCTCCCTGAATAATCACTTTGAAAGAATCACGTAGATCTAATAGGGAACTAATCAAAATCTCATCTTCACGTTTAAGCGGTAAATTATGAATTACATCACCCGATAAGGCCTTACGTACATCAAAAGACAAGATAGATCTTCTGAGATCATCCTGTAAACGTAATATCTGTGCCCTGCCGGTATAAGCATCTTCTTTTAACCCATCGGCTTTTCGGATCAAGTCTGCAACTGTTAATCCGCTTGTTAATTCATATACATCAGGTCTGAATACAGCCCCGTTGATTTTGACTCTGTTTTGAAAACGATTCAGAATTTTAGATACCACAAACAAATCTCCGGATTCAGGCTGGTATTGTTGGTATTCTGATGCAGGCACATCTTTTAGTTTTCTTTCACGATCACTATTTTGAAATACTTTCACAATAGCGGTATACGCTGTGTCCGTAAAACCGGATGCAAATTCCAGTACGTTTTGAAAACGCTCACCCGGTAATACTTCAAAAATACCCGGTCTTTTCACTTGCCCCTGCAATTCCACTCTTTTTTTATAGGCGGGAATACGAATTACATCATTGTCTTTCAAACCTATATTATCTGATTGATCTCCCTTCAACAACATCCGATACAAATCAATTTTGCGCTCTACTTTACTATTACGTACCAACTCTATTTCACGAAAACTACCAAATTCTGTTGGACCACCTGCTACATACAAAGCATTGAACACGGTAGACAAAGAGGATAATGTATAATTCCCAGGTCGATTTGCACCAATCACCGTTACCTTGATACTCCTGATCTTATTCAACGTAACAGATAATTTAGATCCTCCATTTTTTAAATAAGGATACACACTATTCCCCATTACTGTTTTCAATTTCTGTGTAGCGGCTTCAATGGTCAACCCTGCTACTCGTATTTGTCCCACATTGGGTACATTGATATTGCCTTCATCAGACACCAATAACTCCCCTGTATATTCCTGAACTCCATATACAGTCACCAATAATTCATCATCAGGTCCTAATACATAATTCAAAGGAGTGGCCAGTTTCAGATTGGGTTCGAAATTCGGTGCCACAGAAGTATACAATTCTGAACCAAAGATCAGAGGGTTGATCAATGGCTTTGGCTTTTTCTTTTCATATTGTTCCGTATCCAATGAATCAGTACTGTTATTTTGCTTTTCGATCGTTTTACCAGTACCCTTTGGGTCTGACTTTAGTACACCCGTAGCTTTTTGCCCTTGTGCACCAGCATTCAATCTGGCTTTTAATTTAGCAAACTCATCAGCACTCATCCCTTTCGCCAATGCCATTTGTTCTGCCTGCTCTATAGTAACCTTAGATTCATTCAATTGTGCTTTCAATTTGGCAATATCCGCATCAGACAACTGATCTACTTTGATGGTACTCAGGTCTTTGCCTTTCAAAATATCCTGAGCCTGCAAAGTTGTAGCAGTTAAAAAGAAGAAAGCAACAAAAGTAAATCTCAATAGTACATGCATTTTCATAGACCTAATATAAGGGTTCAAAACATGGCTTCGCCTACCTCAGTCACATAATGGTGAAACCATATACGTAAAAAAGAGAATTCCGGTACATTTTTCAGCCCTTTTCAGTACAAAAAATGTCCAAAACAAAAGATTGAAAAATCAATACAATGTTAAGAAAATCAAAGCATAATAAACAACTGAACCGCTAAAATTGGGGGGATAAATTTGGTTCAGGTTGCAAATATAGGGGATGGGGGGATTTAAAAAATATTTAGGTTAAAAGATGGTAGTTAGCTGTTGGCAATTGGCTGGTTGGCAGTTAGCTTGTTTCGTTCTATTGATCAGAGCCAACTAGCCAATGGCTAATTACCAACCAGCTAAAAGCCACTCACCAAGCTCGCTTCACCATCAAATCCTCATACACCCTGCGAATACCCTCTTCCAGCGAGATGGAGGCTTGCCAACCTAGGGCTTTTAGCTTGGAGACATCCATGAGTTTGCGGGGGGTGCCGTCGGGTTTTGTGGCATCGAAATAAATACCACCTTGAAAACCGGTGATCGTACCAATTAACCTAGCTAGATCTGCGATAGAAATATCTGACCCTACCCCTACATTCCACATGGCAAGTTCATTTGAGGGCATATCTGTTGCTGAAATTTTTTGCATGAGAAACAAACAAGCATTTGCCAAATCATCCACATGCATAAATTCACGCAGCGGTTGACCACTACCCCAAACTAAAACTTCTTTATCATTGTTTTCAACTGCCGTTATGAATTTTCTCAATAACGCCGGTAATACATGAGATTTTTGTAAATCATAATGATCGTTGGGGCCATACAAATTGGTTGGCATTACAGATATATAGTTGCAACCATATTGCTTTCGATAGGCATCGGATAACTCAATACCGGCAATTTTCGCAATGGCATAAGGCTGATTTGTATATTCAAGATACCCCGACAATAGGTATTCTTCTTTTAAAGGCTGGGGGGCATGTTTAGGATAAATACAGGATGATCCTAGAAAAAGTAGTTTTTTAACATTGTTTATATATGATGCATGAATAACATTACTTTCAATCATCAAATTTTCATATACAAACTGAGCTCTGTATGTATTGTTATTTAAAATTCCACCTACTTTACCTGCAGCTAAAAAAACGTAATCAGGTTTTTCTTTTTTAAAGAACTCATCAACTGCTTGCTGATTGCACAAGTTTAACTCACTTGATGTCTTTAATACTAAGTTTGAAAAACCTAATAACTTTAATCTTCGGACTATTGCGCTACCCACCATTCCGGTATGACCTGCTACGTATATCTTGTCGTTAAGTTCCATTATTTAGATTATTCATATTCGTTTTTAACCTTAAATCCACGATCTTTCAATACCTGCTCTTTTGTAAAAAGATCAAGATCATAAGCTACCATCTCCTTGACCATCTCTTCTAATGTGTATTTAGGTTGCCATCCTAATATATTTCGAGCTTTAGAAGAATCCCCAATCAACAAATCAACCTCTGTTGGTCTATAATATCTTGGATCAACCCTTACAACAATTTGCCCCTTCGGCAGATGAAAGCTTCCTGTACAATTTAGAACTTTTGCGATCTCATTCTCATCTTTACCCTCAAAACTCAATTCAATTCCTACCTCTGCAAATGCCATTCTTACGAAATCCCTTATCTCAGTGGTAATACCGGTTGCCAAAACAAAATCTGTCGCTTCAGAATGTTGCAAAATCATCCACATACCTTCTACATAGTCTTTAGCATGACCCCAATCTCTTTTTGCATCTAAATTTCCTAAATATAAACAGTCTTGGAGACCTAATACAATCTTGGCTACTGCTCTTGTGATTTTACGGGTAACGAATGTTTCTCCTCGCAATGGCGATTCATGGTTGAAAAGAATCCCATTACTTGCAAACATGCCATATGCTTCCCTATAATTTACAGTTATCCAATAAGCATACATTTTTGCAACTGCATAAGGAGATCTTGGATAGAAGGGGGTTTTTTCACTTTGAGGAATTTCTTGTACAAGCCCATAAAGTTCTGAGGTAGACGCTTGGTATATTTTAGTTTTATTTGTTAAACCTAATAATCTAACCGCTTCTAAAATCCTTAATGTACCAATACCATCAGCATTAGCTGTGTATTCAGGCGTTTGAAAACTTATATGAACATGACTCATGGCGGCCAGATTATAAATTTCATCAGGCTGCACTTCTTGAATAATTCTAATTAAATTAGTCGAATCTGTTAAATCTCCATAGTGTAGTACTAAATGTTTGTGTGATACATGAGGATCTTCATAAAGATGATCTATCCTTGCGGTATTAAATAATGAACTTCTTCTTTTAATTCCATGCACTTCATATCCCTTTTTTAATAATAGCTCGGTTAAATATGCTCCATCTTGACCAGTAACACCTGTTATAATTGCCTTTTTCATATTCCAAAAGTATAATATTTAGTAGAAAAAAAGCCCCTCATAGACATGAAGGGCGGTTGTTTATTGTAAAATATATGCTTACAAACCAAAAGCTTTTTTCACTTTGGTTACGTAATCCAGTTTCTCCCAGGTGAACAATTCTACTTTCACATGCTTCTCTTTGCCATTTGGTGCTTTGAAGGTCTTGGTCACCACTTCACTCTTACGACCCATATGACCATAAGCTGCTGTTTCACTGTAGATCGGGCTGCGCAATTTCAGTCGCTGCTCGATGAAGTATGGACGCATATCAAACAACCCCTCTACAATCTTAGCAATTTGTCCGTCTGTAAGACTCACTTTGGCAGTACCGTAGGTGTTCACATTGATACTCGTAGGTTGTGCTACACCGATGGCATAAGACACCTGTACCAATACTTCGCTTGCTACTCCTGCTGCTACCAAGTTCTTCGCGATATGACGCGTTGCATAAGCTGCTGAACGGTCTACCTTACTGGGGTCTTTACCGCTGAAAGCTCCACCACCATGTGCTCCCTTACCACCATAAGTGTCTACGATGATCTTACGACCGGTTAATCCCGTATCGCCATGTGGACCACCGATCACAAACTTACCGGTTGGATTAATATGGTATTTGATGTTGTTATTGAACAACTTCGCGTATTTCTTGTACTTCGCTTTTACCCTTGGAATCAGGATATTGATGATATCTGATTTGATCTTGGCCAACATCTTGGCTTCAGTATCAAAATCATCGTGCTGGGTAGATACTACGACCGCATCGATTCTTACCGGGCGGTTGTTATCATCGTATTCCAAAGTAACCTGACTCTTGGCATCAGGGCGCAGGTATTTGATCTGTTTGTTCTCTCTTCTCAGTGCTGCCAGTTCAATCAGGATCTTGTGAGCCAGATCCAATGCCAGTGGCATGTAATCATCTGTTTCATTGGTGGCATAACCAAACATCATACCCTGGTCGCCGGCACCTTGTTCTTCTTTTTTCTTTCTGTCAACACCTTGGTTGATATCTGCACTCTGCTCATGAATGGCAGACAGGATACCACAGCTGTTGGCTTCAAACATATACTCACTCTTGGTATAGCCAATCTTACGGATCACACCACGAGCAATTTCCTGTACATCCAGGTATGCCTTTGATTTTACCTCACCGGCTAGTACTACCTGTCCGGTTGTCACCAATGTTTCACAAGCCACTTTGGATTGTGCATCAAAAGCCAAAAAGTTGTCGATTAATGCATCAGATATCTGGTCGGCCACTTTATCGGGATGTCCTTCAGATACGCTCTCAGAAGTAAATAAATAAGGCATGTAAAACTTATAATTTAAGTTTGCAATATTAGAACGAGTTGAGCAAAGAACCATGAAAGTCATCGATAAAATCAATAATAGGGCGGAAACCCTGATCTCTTTTGAAGTATTACCACCCCTGAAAGGCAAGACCATTCAATCTGTTTTTGATCATTTAGATCCACTGATGGCATTCAAGCCTGCTTGGATCAATGTTACTTATCACCGCAGTGAAAGCAGCTTCAAACGCAGAGCAGATGGTAGTTTTGAAAAAGTAGAATTACGCAAACGCCCCGGTACAGTGGGTATTTGCGCTGCCATCATGAACCATTATCAGGTAGATGCAGTACCGCATTTGATTTGTGGTGGTTTTACCCAACGCGAAACAGAAGATGCTTTAATAGACCTTGACTTCTTGGGCATCGATAATGTACTGGTGTTGAGAGGCGATGCCGCCAAAAACGAAGGTCAGTTCATTCCACAACCCAGTGGTCATCATTATGCCATAGATTTGTTAGAACAAGTGAAGAACATGAACAAAGGCATTTACTTAGATGATGATATCGAAAATGGGGGCAAAACCAATTTCTGTATGGGAGTAGCCGGTTACCCCGAAAAACATTTTGAAGCACCTAATTTAGAAATAGACCTCCAATACCTGAAAGCCAAAGTAGATGCCGGCGCTGAATACATCATGACTCAGATGTTTTTTGACAATCAAAAGTTTTTTGATTTTGTAGAAGCTTGTCGTTCCATCGGCATCACCGTCCCCATCATCCCCGGACTTAAACCCATCACCAACAAAAAACAACTCACCGTTCTACCCAGAATCTTTCACATCGATATTCCCACTGCTTTATCCGAAGCAATGCTATCTTGTAAAACAGATGCAGACTGCGAAAAAGTAGGAACAGAATGGTTGATTGAACAAAGTAAAGAACTCAAAAAATTTGGAGTGCCAGTATTACATTATTACACTCTTGGAAAACCGAAAGTGATAGCCAATGTTGTTCGAGAGCTATAGCATTCACAAACAGAAAAGCATACTATATTAGAATGAAAAAAAATATCTTAATCACCGGTGGAGCAGGTTTTATTGGATCACATGTAGTAAATCTATTTGTAAACAAATACCCTGATTACAAGATTATCAACTTAGATGCATTGACATATGCCGGAAATCTTGAGAATTTAAGAGAAATAGAAAATCATAGCAACTATCAATTTATAAAAGCGAATATTTTAGATCCGGAAGAATTACATAAAATTTTCATAGAATATCAAATTACGGATGTCATTCATTTAGCGGCCGAATCACATGTTGACCGATCCATTCATTCTCCTCTAGATTTTGTGTATACCAATATTGTAGGTACCGTTAATTTATTGAACACAGCTAAGCAATTCTGGAACAAAGAAGAGGATCACCTATTTTATCATGTTTCAACGGATGAAGTTTTCGGCAGCTTGGGAGAAACAGGTTATTTCACCGAGACCACTCCCTATGATCCTAGGTCTCCCTATTCAGCCAGCAAAGCTTCTTCTGATCATTTTGTTCGGGCCTATCATGAAACATATGGCATTCCTACGATTATCTCTAATTGCAGCAATAACTATGGCCCCAATCATTTCCCTGAAAAATTGATCCCTTTGTTTATTAATAATATTATTCATGAAAAACCTTTACCAGTGTATGGAGATGGTAATTATACGAGAGACTGGTTATTTGTAAAAGATCATGCTATTGCCATTGACCTTATTTTTCATAAAGGTCAAAGAGGAAGTACATATAATATTGGCGGATTCAATGAATGGAAAAATATTGATCTCGTAAAATTACTTTGTCGCTTAATGGATCAAAAGTTAGGAAGACAAGCTGGTCAAAGTGAAAGCTTGATCACTTACGTGAAAGACCGTCCCGGGCATGATAAAAGATATGCCATTGATGCTTCTAAATTGAATAAAGAGTTGGGATGGAAACCAAGCGTTACTTTCGAAGAAGGACTTGATCAAACCATTGATTGGTATTTGAATAATACGCAATGGCTTGAAAATGTAACCTCAGGACAGTACCAGCAATATTATTCAAATATGTACAGCAACCGATAACATGAGAATTGAATCCACCAAACTAAAAGACTGTTTTATTATTCACGATACCGTATTTGGAGATAACCGTGGCTACTTCTTTGAAGGCTTTAATCAACAAAGATTTCAAGAGCAAACAGGATTGTCCATCAATTTTGTTCAAGACAACCAATCAAAGTCTGAACGTGGCGTACTGAGAGGGTTACACTACCAACATGGTGAGCATGCACAGGCTAAATTGGTAAGAGTTTTACAAGGCAGGGTCATTGATGTGGCTGTAGATGTACGCTTAAACTCTCCCACATTTGGGGAACATGTTGCTGTTGAACTTACTGAAGACAATCACCAACAACTTTTTGTTCCAAGAGGATTTGCACATGGTTTTGCTGTATTAAGTGAAACGGCCTTGTTTTTTTATAAATGCGACAATTATTATAACAAAGCTTCGGAAGGAGGAATCATTTACAATGACCCTGAAATAAATATTGATTGGCAATTAGACACATCAGAAATATTACTTTCTGATAAAGACAAACAATTACCATTATTTTCTGTAGCAATACAATCAATTCATTTTACCATATGAAAGGCATCATCTTAGCAGGCGGCTCAGGCACCAGACTCTACCCTATTACCAAAGGCATCAGTAAACAACTCATGCCTATTTATGATAAGCCCATGATTTATTACCCCCTTTCAATTC
>CAYMQQ010000015.1:0-39271 GCA_964392685.1 uncultured Sediminibacterium sp. | reverse complement strand
AGGCAATCAAAAGCAACAAGACACAATTTCTTTTTGATGCTGCAGGTTCTGATGAAGTGTTTTTTATGGCATGGACAACTACTCCATGGACATTACCATCTAACTTAGGATTGACAGTTGGACCGAATATTGATTATGTACTGGTACAAACTTTCAATCCATATACACACTTGCCTGTTTTTGTTGTGCTTGCAAAAGCCTTGCTGGGTAAGTATTTCAAGCCGGAAGGTGAGAATGGTGATTTTGCCGGATACCATGCAGAAGTAAAATTATTGCCTTGGAAAATCATCACTGAGTTCAAAGGATCTGTTATTGAAGATGCCACTTATGAACAATTGCTTCCTTACGAAGCCAATTCACTTTCAGTTGTTGAAGAAATCACACCGGGCGCTAAACCTTTCCGTGTATTGTGTGGTGATTTTGTAACGACTGAAGACGGTACCGGTATCGTGCACACGGCTCCTGCATTTGGTGCAGATGACTATAAGGTTGGACAGAAATACAATATCGGTATACTCACCATGGTGGACAGAGAAGGAAAATTTGTGGACGGATTGGGAGAGTTTAGTGGTCGCTATGTGAAGAATTATAAAGATGAAAAAGACTATGTAGATGTAAATGTTGACATCTGCGTAAAACTGAAAAAAGAGAATCGTGCTTTCAAAGTTGAAAAATACGAACACAGTTATCCGCATTGTTGGAGAACGGATAAACCGATTCTTTACTATCCTTTAGATGCATGGTTCATCAAAACCACAGCCGTAAAAGACAGAATGGTGGAATTGAATAAAACCATCAACTGGAAACCGAAGAGTACGGGTGAAGGACGTTTTGGTAATTGGCTGGAAAACATGGTAGACTGGAACTTGAGTCGGAGTCGCTATTGGGGAACACCATTGCCTGTTTGGCGAACAGAAGATGGTAGTGAAGAAACTTGTATCGGGTCCATCGAAGAATTGAATGAAGGTATTCGCAAAGCCAATGAAGTGTTGGGTGGTGATGTCAATAAACATTATTTGCATGAAGGTATTCTTGATCTGCATAAACCTTATGTAGATGAGATCGTGTTGGTGAGTGCTTCAGGAAAACCCATGTATCGTGTACCTGATCTGATCGACGTATGGTTTGATAGTGGTGCGATGCCGTATGCACAATGGCATTATCCTTTTGAAAACAAAGAATTGGTTGATAAAGGACAATCATTCCCTGCAGACTTTATCGCAGAAGGCGTTGACCAAACACGTGGATGGTTTTATACATTGCATGCCATTGGTGTGATGCTATTTGATAGTGTGGCTTACAAAACCGTTGTGAGTAATGGATTGGTGTTGGATAAGAACGGAAACAAAATGAGTAAGCGTTTGGGTAATGTGGTGAATCCGTTTGAAACCATTGAGAAATATGGTGCTGATGCAACACGTTGGTATTTGATCACGAATGCATCACCTTGGGATAATTTGAAATTTGATTTGGCAGGTATTCAGGAAGTACAGCGTAAATTCTTTGGCACTTTATACAATACTTATCAATTTTTTGTTTTGTATGCAAACGTAGATGGATTTGCATTCAAAGAAGCACCGATTGCATTGGCAGACAGACCTGAAATTGATCGTTGGATTCTTTCTTCACTCAATAGTTTGGTGAAAAAAGTAACCGCTGCGATGGATGACTATGAGCCAACCATTGCGGGAAGAGCTATTGAGGAATTTGTAGATGAACATTTGAGTAACTGGTATGTGCGTTTATGTCGTCGTCGTTTTTGGAAAGGGGATTATGAAACCGATAAAATCAGTGCTTACCAAACTCTGTATGAATGTTTGGAGACAATCGTAAGATTGATGGCACCTATTTCTCCATTTTTTAGTGATGCTGTATTTAGAAACCTGAATGCGGTAACGAATAGATTCAATGTGACATCTGTTCACCATGCAGATTTCCCTGTAGCCAATGAATCAGCGATTGATGAAGTATTGGAAGAGAGAATGCAATTGGCACAGGATGTTTGTTCATTGGTCTTATCACTGCGTAAAAAAGTGAACATCAAAGTAAGACAGCCTTTACAAAAAGTGTTGATTCCGGTACTCGATCCCAATATGAAACATCAATTGGAATTGATTGAAGACCTGATCAAAGCGGAAGTGAATGTGAAGGAGATGGAATACATCACCGATACAGAAGGTATCATTAAGAAGAAGATCAAGCCTAATTTCAAAGCACTGGGTACTAAACTAGGTGCAAAAATGAAAGCAGCAGGTGCATTGATCACCGGATTTGGTCAGCATGAGATCGCTACGATTGAGAAAGCGGGTCAAATAGACTTGAACTTGGATGGCGAGACGATTACCATTTTATTATCTGAGGTGGAGATCGCCGCAGAAGATATTCCGGGATGGAGTGTGGCAGGCAAGGGTAGTTTGACCGTAGCTCTGGATATTACCCTCACTGAGGAGCTAAAACAGGAGGGAGATGCCCGTGAATTCGTCAATCGGATACAAAATATTCGGAAAGAAAGCGGTTTTGAACTCACAGACCGTATATTCGTGACCGTTCTTGAGGCTGAAGGCCTTAAGGAGTCTATTGTTAAGTATAACGATTATATTTGCCGCGAAATTTTGGCAGATATCATTGAATGGGTACCTGAATTATCGGATGGTACCGAGATCGAAGTCAATGATACCCTGTTGAAAGTGGTAGTAAACAAAAAAGGATAAAAGCGTATGGCTACTAAGAAACCAGCCCCTAAGGCAGCGAAAAAACCGGCTCCAAAGGCGGCACCAGCCAAGAAAACAGCTTCAAAACCAGCTCCTAAAAAGGCTGCTGCTAAACCTGCTCCTAAAAAAGCAGCTAAGCCGGCACCTAAACCGGCAGCTAAAAAAGCGGCTCCTGCTAAGAAAGCAGTAGTAAAACCAGCACCTGCAAAAAAGGCTGCTGCTAAACCTGCTCCTAAGCCGGCTGCTAAAGCACCTGTGAAAGTAGCTAAACCTGCAGCTAAACCAGCACCTAAACCGGCACCTGCTCCTGTTAAGAAAGCTGCTGTACCGGCTAAGCCTGCTGCAAAAGCTCCGGCTCCTGCACCTGCCGCTAAGCCTGTGTCTACGCCATTACCACCGATGAAGAAACCAGAACCAAAAGGGCCACCAGCTCCGCCTGTGAAACCAGTGCGTAGAGCACCAGAGCCGCTGAAAGAGGTAAAAGTTCCTAAGACTAGTACCAAAAGCAGCGTCCCTTATCAGCCCGGATATACACCATTAGAAAAAAGAGTAGAAACTGTGAGAAGCAACGAAACATTAGTTAAATACAGTGATGCGGATCTGAATGAATTCCGAGATTTAATTAATAAAAAACTGGAGGCAGCTAAAAAAGAGCTGACTTATCTCCAAGGTCTGATTACCCGTAAAGATGAAATGGGTGGTGATAATGACGATGCTCGTTATATGACCATGGAAGATGGCAGTATGAGTATGGAAAGAGAGCAGCTCAGCCAAATGGCCAGCCGTCAGATCACTTATATCGATCATCTGGAGAAAGCATTGATGCGTATCGAAAACAAAACCTACGGTATCTGCCGTGTAACCGGTAAGTTGATCGATAAAGCACGTTTACGTGCGGTACCGCATGCTACATTGAGTTTAGAAGCGAAACTGGGTTTAGTGAAGCCTAGTGCTGAATAACCCCCCGGCCCCCTGAAGGGGGAGTTTGGAAACCTCATAAAAATTAGAGCCGCTTAGTTTTTCTAAGCGGCTCTAATTTTTATGTACCCATCATAACACCCCCTTCAGGGGGCCGGGTGGGTTATCTCACTTCCTGCATCTCTACTAATTTCTTATAAATTCCTCCCCTCAAAAGCAATTCATCATGTGTACCTCTTTCTGCTATTTCTCCTTTTTGGAGAACGATGATTTCATCGGCATTACGGATGGTGGAGAGACGGTGGGCAATGACTATAGAGGTTCTTTGTTGCATCATATTATTGATAGCGTCTTGTACCAGTCTTTCACTTTCTGTATCTAATGAGGAAGTTGCTTCATCTAAAATCAAAATCGGCGGATTTTTTAATACGGCACGTGCAATGGTTACACGCTGACGCTCACCACCACTGAGTTTGGTACCACGATCACCAATATTGGTATCAAAGCCTTCTTCTTTTCGCAGAATAAAATCGTAGGCATTGGCAACTTTTGCAGCCTGTTCTATCTGCTTTTGATCGGCATGATCGATACCCAACGCAATATTATTGGCAATGGTATCATTGAATAGTATGGGCTCTTGTGTTACAATGCCCATCTGACTTCTAATAGAATGGATGGTATATGCTTTGATATTTACACCATCAATTAAAATTTCACCACTGGTTACATCATGAAAACGAGGGATGAGATCTGCGAGGGTACTTTTACCCGCACCGGATGATCCAACCAAGGCAATGGTTTTCCCTTTTTCAATTTTTAGGTTGATATTTTTTAGGATGGTCACATCCTCATAAGAAAAAGAAACATTGTTGAACTCGATGCTATGATTGAACTCGGTCAAGGTTTTAGCATTGGGTTGATCGGTAACGGTGACTGGCGCTTTTAAAATTTCCTCAATTCGCTGAATGGCAGCACTACCACGTTGTGCGCTGTAAAATGAGCCGGACAATGATTTCGCCGGATTGATGATCTGGGTGAAGAAAACAATATAAGTGATGAAACTTTCCGGTTCTAACCCGAATTGTCCATCTAATACCAATTTGCCGCCAAACCAAAGAATACAAGACAATACCAACACACCCAAAAACTCAGACATGGGTGAAGCCAGGTCTTTCCGGAAATTCATCTTATTACGGATCTGATTCAGTGTATTGTTATTGCTGATGAATTTGTTGTGTAATATTTTCTCGGCATTGAATGCCTTGATCACACGTAATCCGCCAAGTGTTTCATCAAGAATCGACATCAATGTGCCTAATTTTTCCTGAGAAGAAGTAGACTGCTTTTTCAATGATCGACTCAATCTGCCGATGATAAAACCTGTAAGAGGCAACAGTACCAACAGGAATAATGACAGAGCAGGACTTAGCATAACCAAAAAGACAAGTATAATGATGATGTTGAGTGGGTCACGAATCAATGCTTCGAGTGTACCCATTACACTCCATTCTACTTCATTGGCGTCATTACTCATGCGACTGATGATATCGCCTTTTCTTTGTTCTGTAAAGTATCCGATAGGAAGATCTAATATCTTGCTGTAAAGGTCGGCGCGCAACTTGGTCATTACATGGTTACGCATGGGAGCTAAAACTCGAAATGCGAGATAGGTAAAAACATTCTTAAAAAATACAGAAACGATAATAAGTCCGCAAATAGCTCCTAAAGCATACACTTCCCCATTTTCCGTAATGAGCTTGCTAATGAAGTATTTTAGATAATTTAACACGCCGTTGGCAGTCAACGCAAATGCCGGCTCAACATTGATCAATGCTGATTTATTGAAAAGCAATTGTAGAAAAGGGGCCAACATAGCCAATGAAACCAATGAAAAAAGGATGGAGAATAGGGTGAAAATCAAATACAGTACGATGTTCTGCTTCTGACTCCTTAGGTAAAAAAGTATTCTTGAAAAACGCTTCATATCAGGATAAAATCGGTAAAACACAGCAAAGTAAGTAATTTTACAGCCAATCAAACAGTTCAACATGGAAGAAGGAAAACGTCAGCGTCAGGTAGCAGGAGCCATTCAAGAGGAAATGAATGATATTTTCAGGAGACTGAATCTTTCCATGCTCGATGGAGGAATGGTATCTATTTCCTCTGTTAAAGTTACTCCCGATCTGTTGGAAGCCAGAATTTATCTCAGTCTGTTCCAGGTAAAAGATGCAAAAGCCACCATGAAGACGATAGAAGGTCGTGCATGGGAGATCAAGAAAGAATTGGCTGATAAAATGAAACATCAACTCCGCCGAATACCCGTTCTTCATTTCTATCTCGACGACACTTTGGATTATGTGTTCAAAATGGAAGAGATATTCAAGAATATTAGTGAGGAGAAGAAGGGGGAAGCAGAATGATTGATGTGAATTGTCAATTGTGAATGGTGAATATTACTGATCATTCACCATTCACAATTGATCATTCATAAAGCATAAATTCACAATTGACAATTCACCATTCACACCCATCCCGTGAACTTTCTCTTTGCCTGGCGCTATTTTAGATCGAAAAAATCTACCAATGCCATCAATGTCATTGCATGGATCAGCGTAACGGCTATTACGGTGGGTTGTGCAGCACTTATTATCATACTCAGTGTATTCAATGGATTTGAAGAATTGGTTAAGGGACTGTACACAGATTTTTATACGGATATTCGGATTGCTCCTGCAAAAGGGAAAATCATCACGCTCAATACACAGCAACAGCAACAAATTAAATCAACACCCGGAGTCGCTGTTTTTAGTTTGGTAGCAGAAGAAAAAGCATTGTTGGTGAATGGTCCTTATCAGTCTATTGTATTGGTAAAAGGGGTGGATGAACAATATGTAGCTACCAATAAAATTGCTGATCATATCAAGCGAGGAAAGTTTGCGTTGGGAACATTGGAAACACCGTCTATTGTATTAGGCTATGGAATAGAAAATGCGATTGGGGCAGATGTAGAACGAGGTATTTATCCGCTTACACTCTACACACCCAATAGGAAAGCCAGTTTTAATTCCATGGATGGACTCAGTGTTAACAATATTACCGCCAGCGGTACTTTTCAAGTACAGCAAGAATTTGATAATAAATATGCTTTTACCAATCTCGCTTTCTTCTGTTATATGCTCAACATGGAAGCAGATGAATATAGTGCTGCCGAGGTCAAAGTAGCCGGTGATGCAGATAAGATCAA
Organism: uncultured Sediminibacterium sp.; assembly: GCA_964392685.1. Taxonomy (GTDB): domain Bacteria; phylum Bacteroidota; class Bacteroidia; order Chitinophagales; family Chitinophagaceae; genus Sediminibacterium. The sequence continues at coordinate 32,398 of CAYMQQ010000015.1, read as the reverse complement.
AGAGCAATTGCAATCGATTTTAGGAGATCGGTATTTGGTGCAAACAAGGTATGAGCAAAACAAGAGTTTATATGCAGTGATGCAATTGGAGAAATGGGTGATCTATGCTATTCTTTCTTTGATACTGGTAGTTGCTGCATTTAATATGATTGGAGCATTAACGATGTTGGTATTGGAAAAACAAAAAGATATTGCTGTATTGCAAGCCATGGGCGCCTCACAAAAACGCATTCAAGCTATTTTTTTATCAGAAGGATTATTACTTGCCGGATTTGGAGCGGCATTGGGTATGTTGCTCGCCACACTTATCTGTTGGATACAAATTAAATTTGAACTCATTAAATTGGCAGGTGATACATTCATTGTAAAAGCATATCCTGTTAAACTGATACCTAGTGACTATCTTTTGGTACTCATAACTGTAACCACCATCGGCTTCCTCGCTGCATGGATACCTTCGCGAAAAGCCAGCCGTCAAGAACTCGCGCTCAAATAAACCCTCTGTGTAACTCTGTGCCATACTCCTTTACCTCTGTGGTAAAAGCCACCGAGTTACACAGAGTTCGGCACAGAGTTGTGCGGGGGGATGACACAAAAGAGCCGCTTAGTTTTTCTAAGCGGCTGCAATAAAAGTATTTTGAATTTTTACTTCTGACTTTTGACTTCTCCTAATAATCCCCCAAAGTTTCCTCCAACTGTCCCAATGCTTTGGCTAATTGCTCATCACTAGGAGCAATACCATGCCATTCGTGACTGCCTTCCATGAAGTCTACACCTTTACCCATTTCGGTCTTCATCAGAATACAGATAGGTTTACCTTGTCCGGTCATTGACTTTGCTTTATCCAGCACAGCTACAACATCTTCCATATCATTTCCATTCATATCCAAAACTGTCCAGTTAAAAGCTTTGAATTTGTCGTGGAGATTATCGAGTGACAATACTTTGCTGGTTGGACCATCAATCTGTTGTCCGTTCCAGTCTATAGTAGCAATCAGATTATCCACTTTATTATGTGCAGCAAACATTACCGCTTCCCATATTTGTCCTTCTTGTAATTCACCATCACCATGTAAAGAGAAAATAAGGTGGGGGTCGTTGTTGAATTTCTTAGTAAGTGCTGCACCAATGGCTACACTCATACCTTGACCCAATGATCCGCTGGCTATTCTTACACCGGGTAGATCTTCATGTGTAGTAGGGTGACCTTGTAAACGTGTATTCAATTTGCGGAAGCTGGCCAGTTCTTTTTTGTCGAAATAACCTGAACGAGAAAGAACAGAGTAGTAGACAGGAGAAATATGTCCGTTAGAAAGGAAGAAAAGATCTTCACCCACACCATCCATTTTAAACTGACGATCATGTTTCATGGTATGAAAAAACAGGGCGGTTAGGAAGTCGGTACAACCTAGAGAACCACCCGGATGTCCGCTTTGAACCCCATGAACCATTCTAACGATATCGCGCCTGATCTGTGAGGCCGCAGCTTTCAATTCCTGAATACTTGCCATATGCTTGTTTTGTGGGTGCGAAGATAGGGAATAGAGATAGTCAATAGTCGATGGTCCATAGTCCATGGGAAGAAAATGTCAACTAAGTGGGGTATGAATCAAACAATTTACCATGGACCATGGACTATGGACTATTCACTATATTTGCTCCCACAAAATCATCATATGTCAGAAGATTTGGATTTAATATTGGCCGATGCGGAAGAAAGTATGACCAAGGCGATTGGCCACCTGGAAACAGAGCTTACAAAGATCAGGGCTGGAAAAGCCAATCCAACCATGTTGGACGGTATTATGGTAGATTATTATGGCTCACCAACACCTATCAATCAGGTAGCAAATATCAGCGTGCTGGATGTTCGTACCATCAGTATTCAGCCTTGGGAAAAGAATATGCTGGCTGCTATTGAAAGGGCAATCATGGCTGCGAATATTGGCATCACTCCTCAAAATGATGGTGTTCAATTACGTTTATTCCTCCCGCCACTAACAGAGGAAAGAAGAAGAGAGTTGGTAAAAAAAGCCGCAGGTGAGGGCGAACATTCAAAAGTTGCCATTAGGAATATCCGTCGCGATGCCATTGAGCAGGTGAAGAAATTACAAAAAGACGGTTTGAGTGAAGACGCTGCAAAAGATGCTGAAAAAAGCATACAGGATATCACCGATAAATTCATCACACTCGTAGATAAACATTTAGCCGCGAAAGAAAAAGAAGTGATGGCGGTTTAATCTACGATTTTTTGATCTGTGATTTCTTGATTTTAGAAAAATAAATCAATAAATCACAGATCAAAAAATCAAAGATCAAAGTCAAGCTTTCTCTTTTTTATTTACCAGATACACCCCACAAAGAATAATCCCCAAGCATCCGACTTGAAGCAAAGTGATTTGTTCTCCGTCTAGTAATCCCCAGAATACTGCAACAAAGGGAATTCCATAGGTGACCATGGATGCAAACAATGTACCTGCTCTTTTTACGAGCATATAGAAAATGATGGAAGCAAAAGCGGTTCCCAGTACACCCAAAATAAAAGAAGCGCCTGTGGCTTTGATAACAGCAGGTTCAGACAAACTCATTGCTGTATACCCGGTATAGTATAAAATGATGGCAGATGGAATGATCAGAAAAACAAATGCCAGTGAAGCAATATTCAATGAGCCCACTTCTTTCATATGTCTGCCTACCATGTTTACATTGATACCATAACACAGTGTTGCCAACAGTACAAGTCCGGCATAAGAGATGTTTTGAAAACTTACTTCTTTACCCGCAAACATCAACAGACATAATCCAATAAATCCAATGATGACGCCGGCAATTTTGGTAGCGTTTGCTTTTAATTGAAAGAATGAAATACCTACCAATATGGTAAACAAAGGGGTGAGGGCGTTCAAAATGCCCGCTAAAGAACTGTCGATCTGTGTTTCAGCGATACAGAATAAATATGCCGGGAAAAAATTGCCTAATAAGCCTGATAAGATCACGAGAAACCATTTTCGTTGCGGTATTTGTTTGAGTGCTTTTACTGCAAAAGGAGTAAGGATGAGACCCGCACTCAGTATGCGAATGGATGCTACTTGATAAGGTGTTAAAACATGCATCCCTTCTTTCATCAGGATAAAAGAACTACCCCAAATAATGGATAGCACTAAAAAGATGCCCCAGTTAATGATCCGCTCTCTCAAGGTATTGTTTTTGTAAAGGTGAGGGATTGCACTGATTAATTGACCATGTTCTGGCTGAATATTCTTTTCTTTCGTATCACGGGTTAGAAAATCTAACTTTAAGAGATAAAACTTCTCTATGATCCAGCTAAATAAAGTCAGTACCCGAGCACCTAAGAATCTGAATAAAGAAAAAATCAAAACCAAAACAGCTAAACTGGTAGAAGAGCTGGATGAGTTGCAAAATCTTTTGTTTGCAGAAGGGAAACATTCAGTGCTGATCATTATTCAGGGGATGGATGCCAGTGGAAAAGATGGAGCCATTAGAAATGTGTTTGGCAATATGAATCCACAAGGTGTGCAAGTAACATCTTTCAAAGCACCTACTGCATTGGAGTTGTCGCATGATTTTTTATGGCGTATTCACCAACATACTCCTGCCAAAGGCATGATACAAGTATTCAATCGGTCACATTATGAAGACATACTGATTACTCGCGTACATAAATGGTGTACAGATCAGCAGGCTAAGGAGAGAATGCGTGCGATCAATGATTTTGAATGGTTGTTGAACAAACATAATCAAACACATATTCTGAAATTCTACCTGCATATTTCACCGGAAGAGCAAAAGCAAAGACTTACCGAAAGAATCCATGATCCGCAAAAGCAATGGAAGTACAACGAAAAGGATTTTGAAGAAGCCAAACTCTGGAAAGAATATATGCGGATGTATGAAGACTGTTTTAATCACTGTAATAAAATTCCTTGGATCATTACGCCTGCCGATCAAAACTGGTACAAAGAATATATCATGGCAGAGGCGTTGCATCGTTTACTGACCAGTCTAAAGATGCAGTATCCGGGATTAAAGAAATAGCCCTTCCGTTTTTCACTAATTTTAGGTATTTTCATTATTCACCAAACCAACACAACCATGGGAATGCTGAAAGAATTTAAAGACTTTGCCATGCGGGGCAATCTGGTAGATATTGCCGTTGCCTTTGTTATGGGTGCTTCATTCGGAAAGATTGTAACCTCTTTTGTTGATGGAATCGTGATGCCTTTGATTGGTATGCTGACCGGCGGGGTAGATTTCAATGACAAAGTATGGGTCTTGAAAGAGGCAGTAGCCGAGGTCAAAGATGCTACGGGTGCTATTGTAACAGAAGCTTCTGCAGAAGTGTCTGTGAAATATGGGGCATTCATTACCAACCTGTTAGATTTCATTATTGTAGCATTTGCCGTCTTTTTGGTCATAAAAGCCATCAATAGAATGAAAGGTCCGGCTGAAGCCGCAGCCCCAGCTGGTCCAACAGAATCAGAGAAATTGTTGGCAGAGATTAGGGATTCGTTGAAGAAAGTTTAGTGGTCCATGGTCCATAGTCGATGGTCCATGATAGGAAGGAATGAGACTAAATGAACACGAAACCATTCTAAAAGAGGATATTGACCCAACCATCATCTTCTCTACCATGGACTATGGACTATCAGCCATGGACCATGAACCATCAACTAAGTGGATAAATATTACCCCCTTCCGGTCGAAATAAGACTTGAAGGGGTTTTCTTTGCAGCTAAAGTATTGAGTTGTGAATACAGTGAATTATCAAATTAAGTTAGACCAGTTTGAAGGTCCGTTCGACTTGCTTTTGTTTTTTATTGAGCGGGATGAACTGGATATCTACAATATTCCCATTACCAAGATCATCCAAGATTTTCTGGATTTTATACATCAGGGAGAGAAATTGAATATTGAACTCAGTAGTGAGTTTATTCTGTTTGTATCTACGCTGATGCGTATTAAAGCACGATTGTTATTACCGCGTAAAGAAATAGATGCACAAGGAAATGAAATTGATCCTCGTCAGGAATTGATCGATAAAATTCTGGAGTACAAACGTTTCAAAGAAGCTGCTGTTCAAATGGCAGAAATGGAAGCGATGCGGATGTTGATGGTGAAGCGTGGTAACCTGCAAAAAGAGCTGATTGAGATCGGTGAAGATGCTTCTGAAGGAACCGAGATACAGAACATCACGATGTTCAAGCTGATGAAAGCTTTTGAAAAAGTGATGCAGCGGGTACATGATCGCCAGAATAAACCGGTACATACGGTTGTGCGCTACAACTACACCATGGAAGGTAGCCGCGATTATATGCTCGACTTCGTAGCAAAAGAAAAAACGGTGGCTTTTGAAAAAGTATTCGAAGTATGTAGTGACCGTATACATGCCATTTTCTTATTCTTATCCATTCTGGAATTGACACAACAAAAATTCATGAAGCTGCTGGTAGCAGAAGGAAAGAATAATTTCATTGTTGAGTGGAATGATAAGCGAGAAGAAGAGTTGAAAGAAGAAGGTCTTACTGACGAAGATTTCACCAACACCTTTACCGACGATCCCACACCCGCTGCAGAATAAAAAATCTGCGAATCTGCGGCTACATATATAAAGCCGCAGATTCGCAGATTATATCAGTTAATTATCCTAAAAACACTGTAGAAGAAACGGTCTCACGCATCAATTCACGAACTGCATCTGCAATGCCTTGTGCATCATATGCACATTCTCTATGAAGCTCTTTTGGCGTACCATGCTCTACCAGTCTGTCCGGAATACCCAATATTTTTACATCGGCTTTATAGCCATGCTGGTTCATGAATTCCAATATGGCAGAACCAAAACCACCCACTACTGTTCCATCTTCTACGGTTACAATTTTGCTGTATTTGCTGAAAGCCTCATGTAACAAATCTTCATCGATAGGCTTTACAAAGCGTAGATCATAATGAGCAGGATCAATGCCTTCAGTTCTCAACTCTCTGATAGCAGCCGTTGCGAAATTACCCGGATGTCCGAAACTTAAAATGGCAACATCTCTTCCATCTTTAATTTTTCTTCCTTTGCCAATCTGTACTTCTTCAAAAGCAGTTCTCCATTCCGGCATCACACCTTCTCCGCGTGGATAACGGATGACAAATGGGTACTCTGTTTTTTCCAGTTGTGCGGTATACATCAGGTTACGCAATTCCTGTTCATTCATCGGAGCACTCACAATCAGATTGGGAATACAACGCATGTAAGGAATATCATAACATCCGTGGTGTGTTGGGCCATCTTCACCTACCAATCCCGCTCTATCCAAACACATCACTACCGGTAATTTTTGTATCGCTACATCATGCACTACCTGATCATAGGCTCTTTGCATGAAAGAGGAGTAGATATTACAGAACACTCGCATACCCTGTGTAGCCAAACCGGCGCTTAGGGTTACTGCATGTTGCTCACAAATGCCCACATCAAATGCACGGTGAGGCATTTTTTCCATCATGAATTTGAGTGAAGATCCACTTGGCATTGCCGGCGTAACACCCATCACTTTTTCATTCATCTCCGCCAGTTCAATCATGGTATGTCCAAATACATCTTGGTATTTAGGTGGTTGCGGAACATCGATTTTTTTCTTGTAGATCTCACCGGTTACTTTATCAAACAAACCCGGCGCATGCCATTTGGTTTGGTCTTTTTCAGCCAGTGCATACCCCTTTCCTTTGGTGGTAATGATGTGCAACAATTTCGGACCGGGGATTTCTCTCAGGTCTTTTAAAGTATCTACCAGTTTAGTGATATTATGTCCATCAATCGGACCAAAATATCGAATCTTCAATGCTTCAAACAGGTTACTGCTCTTACTCACCACGCCTTTTACCCCTGCTTCAATTTTAGAAGCGAGGTCACGGCTCAGATTTTTACCTACAGGTAGTTTGCCGAGCAAGTTCCAAACTTCATCCCTTACTTTATTATAGGTAGGAGAGGTACTGATATCTGTCAAATATTCTTTAAGCGCGCCCACATTCGGGTCGATGCTCATACAGTTATCGTTCAGGATGATCAAAACATCACTGTCAGCAACACCTGCATGGTTCATAGCTTCGAAAGCCATCCCTGCTGTCATAGATCCGTCGCCAATAACAGCGATGGATTTACGGTTTTCCCCTTTGTATTTAGCAGCCATGGCCATACCCAAAGCTGCAGAAATTGAGGTGGAAGAGTGTCCTACGCCAAACGTATCGTATTGACTTTCAGAGCGTTTTGGGAAACCGCTTAAGCCTTTGTATTTACGGTTAAAAATAAACTGATCTCGTCTACCGGTCAGGATCTTATGTCCATAAGCCTGGTGTCCCACATCCCATACCAATTGATCATAAGGTGTATTGTACACATAATGAAGGGCAACGCTCAATTCTACCACACCTAAACTGGCAGCAAAATGTCCGCCATGTACGCTTACCACATCAATAATATATTGTCTCAATTCATCACAAATCTGATGTAATTGCTCTCTGGTAAGGGTTTTGAGGTCGTCGGGGTTATTGATCCTACTGAGTAACTGTCCCGGTTTAATCTCCATGCGGAAGGGTTTGAAATGTAAAAATAGGCTTTTCGTGTTAAGCAATATGCCAATAATACGTAAAGAAACAGTTGACAAAACAGAAGGTTCGTCGGCGGGGAACATTAATTTACGCCAAACAACTGTGCTTTTTGCCTTTAATCAAATTTCGGGATCAGTGGGCAAGGCTTTCCCGCTATATTTGTTCTCACATGAAGACTAGTAAATCTACTTTGTATTGGTGGTGCCAGTTAGGGGGTTGGTTGTTCTATGGATTGACCATGGTTTTCTTTGCCTTCGTCTTCAGAGATCGTCAGGGCTCGATTAATGAGATATTTTATTATCGTTTGGTAGTGACCATCCTTACCGGTATGGTATTTACCCATTTATTGCGTGAGTTGGTAATCAGAATGGAGCTTCGTCCACCCATCGATTCCAATAAATGGTGGTTATTGACCATTACCATTTTATGCATCATTGTATTGTATAGTTTATCGAACAGTGCGGTGGTAGAATGGTTGCGATATTATGATCCGGCTATCAAAGCTTCGGTAGCGAAAAGATTCCTGTCTAACCTCATTTTTGATTCACCCATGATATTGGTTTGGGTGTCAATTTATTACATTTGGCATTATGTGGAATTGGGTACGAAGAGTGAGATCCAAAAAGTGAAACTGGAGAGTCTGGTAAAAGAGCTGGAACTCAAAACCATCAAGTCGCATATCAATCCGCATTTTATTTTTAATGCATTGAACAGTATTCGTGCCTTGGTGGATGAAAATCCGAATCGTGCCCGTACAGCGATTACTGAATTGAGTAATATTCTGCGTAGCAGCATGCAGGCGGAAAAGTTAGAAACCGTTCCTTTTGAAAAGGAATTGAATATTGTAAAAGATTATCTGGCTTTGGAACATATTCGTTTTGAAGACAGATTGCATGTGGAGTATGAAATTGATGAAGATACCTTGGATCAGCCGGTACCTCCTATGATGTTACAGACATTGGTGGAGAATGCCATTAAACATGGTATCGGAAAGCAAAAAGATGGTGGATTGATTAAAGTGATTTCCGATTACAGAGACAACCATCATGAACTGATCATTCAAAATACGGGTCAGCTGAATAGTACCACCAATTCAGATGGCTTTGGTATCAACAGTACGCGAAACCGACTGAAGTTATTATTCGGCGGAAAAGCTAACTTTGAGATCAGGGATATTGGAAACAATATGGTAGAAGCGGTGGTGAAAATGCCTGTTCAACCTGTTTATTCTTAATTCTATATAATAACCGATCTATGGCTATCAAAGCGATCATTATTGATGATGAAAGACTTGCACGTAATGAGTTAAAAAAGTTATTGCAGGATCATTCCGATATTGAGGTAATTGAAGAAGCTGCGAATGTGGATGATGGAATTGAAAAAATCGAATCCCTCAATCCGGATCTGATTTTCCTAGATATTCAGATGCCCGGTAAAACCGGTTTTGATCTGCTGGCAGAGGTGGAAAAAGCACCCAAAGTGATCTTTACCACTGCCTATGATGAGTATGCCATCAAAGCATTTGAAGTGAATGCATTGGATTATCTGCTGAAACCCATTGAACCCAAACGTTTGGCAGACGCCATTCAAAAATTACAGGCAGAAATTTTTAAAGAGTCTGCCGGATTAAATGGTATCAACAGAGGTCCACTTACTGAACAAGATCAGGTTTTTGTAAAAGATGGAGAACGTTGCTGGTTTGTAAAGCTCGGCGAGATTCGTTTGTTTGAAAGTGTGGGTAACTATGCCAAAGTATTCTTTGGTACCAATAAACCACTGATCTTAAAATCACTCAATACATTGGAAGAACGTTTGGATGACAGGATGTTTTTCCGTGCCAATCGCAAACATATCATCAACCTACGTTGGATCGAAAAAATAGAACCTTACTTCAATGGCGGTCTGCTTGTAGACCTCAAAGGCGGCGAAAAAATCGAAGTAAGCCGCAGGCAGACGGTGAAGTTTAAGGAGATGATGAGTCTGTAGTGATTAGCTTATAGTTTATGGCATATGGATCATAGCTATTAACTTATAATTTTATTACTTCTTTTCTTACATTTTAATTGGTAATGGTCATTTATGTAATAGCCATGAGCTATCTGCTATGACCTATAAGCCATAAACCCCACCCAATGAAAAAAAACAACCTACTACTCGTTGCGTTTCTGTTACTGTCACTGAGCAGTTTTGCGCAGAAGATTGAAGATTTGATTACCGAAAAAGAAGTGGCCAGAATCGAGAAGATATTGTCTTCCGATGAAATGGAAGGCCGCAGAACTTTTACCAAGGGCATTGATAAAGCTGCAGCATTTATTGCAGATGAGTTTAAGAAAACCGGACTACAAACCTGGAATAATAGTAGTTCTTATTTGCAGCAGTTTTTGATGATACGCCCCAAGTTTATAAGTGTAACTGCTACTGTAGATGGAGTAGGTGTTGATAGTAAAGATGTAATTGTATTCACTTGTCAGCCGGAAATTAAAGTGACAGAAAAATCCGGATATGAGAAAGTGACCATCGGAAAAGGAGCTAATCTGGGTACGGAAATAAGAAAGTTAATGTCTGCTAACAAGAACTATTTTGTGTTATTGGATACAAGTTACAAAGGTTCAATACCGGGTCTCACTCGCATGAAGAGTACACTCTTTAAGACTGATTATAATTTGATTTTTTTATTTACTACCGGTGATCCTAAAACCTATGCCATTGAAAGTAAGCATGAGATTACCGAGCTTCCGGCAGCCAATGTTGTAGGAGTATTACCCGGTAAAAGCAAGAAGAATGAATATGTGATTTTTTCAGGGCACTATGATCATTTAGGAATCATGGGTAAGGATAGAAATGGAAATGTGCAAACGGATTCCATTTTTAATGGTGCCAATGATGATGCTGCAGGTACTACTGCTATGATGGTACTGGCACAATATTTCAAAGCCATCAATAACAATGAACGCACTTTGATCTTTGTTGCATTCACTGCAGAAGAAGTGGGGGGTTATGGCTCTACTTATTTTTCACGTCAATTCAATCCGGCACAAGTGATGGCAATGTTCAATATTGAAATGATCGGTTCTGAAAGTAAGTGGGGTAAGAATTCAGCTTTTATTACAGGGTATGAGAAAACCGATATGGGTAAAATTCTGCAAAGCAATTAAGAAGGAACAGATTATACTTTTTATCCTGATCCGTATCCAACACAACAACTGTTTTACCGTTCAGATAATGCTACATTGGCAAGACTTGGTGTTCCGGCACATACCATTTCTACTACTAAAATTGATGTAGATCCTTATTACCATAAAGCTAGTGATGAATTCAGTACGATTGATATTGATAATATGACACGCATTATTCGTGCCATTGCATTGAGTTCAAAAGGTATTGTGAGTGGGAAGGAGACGCCTAGCAGAGTGAATACAAGTGATTTGAGATAATTTAAAATTAGACATAAAAAAAGCTATCATTTTTGATAGCTTTTTTTATGTCTAATTTTTCTTTAACTCTAATACCTGTATCGTATTTCCACTCGTAGATTTCCATTGCTGATAATTTCTTTTGTTTGAAATAATGATCCAGGTTTTGGAAAACTCGGTACTATCGCCCACAATAGTAATGGCAGCATCTGCGGCTGTCCATTTAAAAGGAAATAGGTCTGTATGGCTGGTTCCCAATACACTGTAATTGATATTCTTTTCACCGGAACCGTTTTTATGAAACGTTATGGTACCGATATTGCTCAAAGAATATCCTTGCTCTGATGGTGTTCCATTTTCAAACTTATTGATAGTCCATGTACCCACAATTTTTGGAGAACAGGAGATCATGCTAGTCATGATTGTAAGGATGAAGATGATTGATAATTTTCTTTTTTTCATATTCTTTCTTTTGTGTCTTTCATTCAATATAATAACGAACATGCGCGGATTATTGATGATTCAATTTTTTATGAACCATTTTTTAGCGAAACTTTACTGGATTGCCGCTTGGTGTATGACTCTTTGTGGGAATGGTATTTCAATTCCTTCCTGATCAAATGCCAACTTAATTCTTTTTCTTAACTCGCCTGTCACATCCCATTTTTTATGTGCAGGTGTTTCTCCAATGATTTTAATTTCAATAGCTGAGTCAGCAAAATTATCAATGCGTAAAAATTGTGGTGCTTTTAAAATATGTTCTTTCCAGATGGGGTCTTCAGCCATTTCATTCCCGATCTTATTCACCACTTCTATCACATGATCTAATTTCGAGTGATAGGCGATACCAATATTTAAATTCACTCGTGAGAAATATTTAGACAGATTAGATACCCGCTTAATTTCTCCATGTGGAACATGATGTACATTTCCATCTAGGTCGCGAAGCGTAGTCAAGCGAAGACTGATGTCTTCTACTAATCCACTGGTGCCATCTAAATTTATAACATCTCCAATTCGGTACTGATTTTCCAGAATGATGAAAAAGCCGGAGATCAAATCTCTAATCAGGTATTGTCCGCCAAAACCCAATGCCAGACCTAAGATACCTGCACCAGCCAAAATCGGTCCAATGGGTACACCTACTTCTTGTAGTATGATGAGTATTGCCATCATCAAAATCAGAATTCGTGTTACCCAGCTGAATATTCTGCTTAAAGTATCTTTTCTTTTTCTTTCTGCTTCACTATTTTTATCAGCATCACTAACCATACTCATCAATACAATTTTTCGAATAACGATATTGATATAGCGATATAGTATCCATGCAAAAATGGCAACTAAAAAAAATCTAATTCCATGTGTCAGCATCCACGGCCAAAATCGATTTAGCCATTCACTTAAATGTTGATTCATAATGTGATCATTGTTTATCGGGTTGCATAATTATGTACAACCAATGGTTAGATAAATAATCACTCAGGGGAAATATTAAGTAGCGAAGTATTGCAAGAATACAAAATTTTAAAAAAATGCTTTTTTATCAAAGAATCAGACGAACGCCTCCGAGTTCTTCTACTCTATAACTAAAAGTATCTCCTGGAGAACTAATGAACATAAAATTCTTAGGAACTTTCCATTCCTGACTTAACTGATCAATCAGTTCAGGTCCAAATTTCCCTTCCAATGTAATGTACTCCATTTTAATTTCGGGATAAGCTCTGTCCAATACTTCAAAGTCTTTTAGAAATTGTTCCGGAGGAGGCTGGTGTTCAGATAATACCGTCACAATTCTGATTTTTCTGGTGATCTCATTCTCCTGTAAATAAATCATTACTTTATTCAGTGTGGCAATATCATCTCCTTTTGAAAAGAACACAAAATCTTGCGCATGTAGTTTGTCCAGAAACTTGTTGATGACAAGGTGACTCAATAAAGAAAGTTTTCTTAATTCGGTTGTTATGGATTTTAATATGGTCAATATAAATTCCAAGATATGATTCCTGTTCAACATAGCATAGATCAATAACATGGTAGGAACAAAATACTGTAAGAATACCACCAGATATTCCGGATGCATTTTGACATTTCCATACAGTCCAATCGATACTCCCATTAAAGCAATAACAACAAATAAAGGAGAAGCATATTCAGGCCTGGGTAATCTTGCTCTTCTGATTTTCAAAATAAGATTGCCCAATGCAAAAAAGATCATCACCAATAAAAACGAAATGGTATAGACACCTGCTAACGGACCCAACGCACCTTTTGTAACCATTAATACGGAGATGCAGAGCAGAAAAAATGTGATCAGTATACGATAGCTACTACCTCGTTTATTTTCTTTTAATAGAAACTGAGGTAATACTCTGTCTAAGGTCATACGTTTAATCAAACCATTCACACCTACAAAAGAAGTAAGTACGGCACCGCTTAATACCAAAACTGCATTCAATGAAATGATGGTTGCCAGCCATTGCCCGCCTGTTAACGATGCCATGTGGCTTAGTAATGATTGTTGGTGGGTATCTACTTCAGCTACCGGCATGATCCCAATTGCTAAAAATGCAATCAAAGGATTTAAGATGGATACAGCCAGCCACATATTTTTAAGTGTCTTAGGAAACACTCCTTTTTGTTGTTCCTCAACGAAATTAGCAGAACTCTCAAACCCTGAAATGCCTAATAATGCTGCACTAAATCCAAAAAATAAAGCCATTCCAAAACTTCCTCCTCGAATGGGTAAAGAGAAATTTTCAACGAGAACAGAAGTTCCATGAGTCACTAAAAAATAAATAGCACTTATTACAAGTAAAGCCATTGATGCCATGTGGATGATAAATATAACAAGTGCAACAATGGCGCTTTCCGAAATTCCGGCAATGGTAAGACAGAGGAAAAAGAATAACAATAAAAGGGTAGCTAGAATAATATTGATTTGAGGTAAACTGTGGTGTAAATAATGCATGGCCTCACTCGCTGAAATAACAGCGGTAGCCATATAAGATAGAATGGTTAAACAAGCTGCAACCGAGGCATTGGTTTTAGAAGTGGTATTCAGTAACACATTATATGCGCCCCCATTTAAAGGCAATGCACCAACTACTTCACCATAAATCTTTCTGAATAAGAATAATACAGCAGCTACGATCAACAATGCAATCCAAGCATACTGTCCGGACATAGCAATGGTAATTGCTGAAACATACAAGCAGGATGAAGTAATGTCATTTCCACTGATGGCAGTTGCTTTCCAGGTATTGAGTTTTTGAGTAGTCGACATAGGTAGAATTGAAAAATAAATTACAAAAGAAATGTAGATCGTTATAATCTAACATCTTCTATGGTTCTCTGTTGCCGACTCCTTTCGGCAGCAAAAGCCATCAGATGACTTTCAACGGATACCTCAATGGATGAACTGAGTAAATTTTTGTCTTGCTGATAAACCGCTTGGAGCCAGTCTTTCACGAGTCGATGATCACCACCGCCATGTGGATCGGTTTTCAGACTCCAAGATGTTTGCTTTCTGGTTTTGAAATCTGTTAGTACAAAAGTTTCCATATCACCCATGATATCACCTGCTGAGCCCATGATGCGTGTTCGTCTTCCTTCATAAGAAACATGGGCTTCCATGGAAAACGCTGCGGTAACACCATTTTCAAATAACATGTTTACTGTTAAGTGGTCGGGTTGATCATTATCCATTTTATACACACATCTTCCATAATCAGTTGTTTTGAGTTGTTCTAAAATATGTTCACCCCAATCATCTTCTTCTGCGGGTGGATCAAATACATAGAGTCTTTTTCGGTCACGGTAATAGATTTGAATAGCTGAATAGGGGCATGTTCCTTCAACAGCGCAACCATCTGTACATCTTTCAGTACTTCCTTTCGGTGCATTGCGATTGGTGAACCAACTTAAATTGCCAAAGCAGTGAACATCATGAACCGGACTATTCACCAGCCATCGTATGATGTCGGTATCATGTGATGATTTCGCGAGAATAATCGGAGTCGCTTTTTTGCTGTTGCGCCATTTGCCTCTTACATAGGAATGGCTCATGTGTATGTGTTCAATCGGCTCCATGTGTTGCATGCTAATGATATTACCTATCAATCCTGCATCTATTACTTGTTTTAACTCACGGAAATAAGGAGAATAGCGTAGTACATGACAAACGCCCACAATTTTTCCGGTTTCTTTAGCTTTTTGTAAGATTTGTCGGCATTCTTCTTCTGTAGGTGCAATGGGTTTTTCCAGCAGTACATCATACCCGGCATCAAGTGCGGCAAGACAGGGTTGTGTATGTAATTGATCAGGTGTTGCTATAATTACTGCATCAGCAAATTTTGGCTGGTTGAATATTTCAGACCAATCGCTAAAACAATATTGATCAGGAATATTATACGCTTCAGCTGCTTGTTTTCTTCTTGATAAGCTTGCATCCGCTACGGCAACAATCCTCATTTCTTCCGGATATTCGAGCATATAGCTTGCATAAATATTTCCACGATGTCCTGCACCAATCAAAATGACTTTAACCGGTGATTCAATTTTTTGATGGAGCGGGTTGAAAAATACATCATCATCTAATCCAAATAAACTGGCGATTTCATTCCAGCTATTGGTGGCTGTATCTTTTAAAAAGCTAAATGGGCGTAAAAATTTTCTAGATGCAATAAATTGTCTAAGAGACATGAACTAAACATTTGGTGAAAGAATACATTCCTTATTTTGAACTGGTCACTTATTCTATTAAAACCAATACCAGATCCATTACATTGGTTTGTGTGGGACCTGTTTTTAATAATCCTCCGGTCTGTTTAAAAAAGGAATAGGCATCACAATTCGTGAAATAGGTATCCGGGTCTAATTTCTTTTGAACGCTGATGGCTATTGATTCTATATCTGCAATGGCGCCGGCAGCATCTGTTGGTCCATCAGTACCATCTGTTCCTGCTGCCAAAAAAGTAAGTGAATAGGTTTCATTGTCTTTTCTTTTTTTCATCTCAATCAAAGCTGTGAGTGCCATGTGTTGGTTTCGTCCTCCAATACCCGTTCCGGTTACTTGTAGGGTCGTTTCTCCTCCGGTGACTATACATGCAGGCAATGAACCTGTAAAAGATTTACAAAATTCAATAATCGCTTGTGCTGTAATGATTGTATCTCCATGTAATGGATCTAAACGGTGTACCTGATAACCCATTGTCTGTGCCTTTTCAGATGCAGCTTTTATCGCTATGTCATTCGCTCCTATCATTATATTCGTTACAATATTCAATAACGGATCATTGTATTTAACCGTTTCTGTAAATAAACCTTTAGCACCCCTTTGTAAGTATTCCCATACTCGCGTCGGAATCACTTCTTCCAGTTGATATTTTTTCAGTACACCCAGTGCATCTTCGTAAGTACTATTATCCGCAACAGTAGGGCCACTTGCAATAACAGATAAATCATTATCCGGTACATCAGATAGAATAAGGGTAAACCATTTGCTATTAGGTGCATAACGTAATAATTGTCCGCCCTTGATTTTTGATAAGTGTTTACGTACCGTATTGGTTTCATGAATAGTGGCTCCACATTTTAACAGCCTGTCAAAAACGATTTGCATATCAGATTGTGAAATTTCTTCAGGAACATCTGCCCATAAAGAAGAAGCCCCCCCGCTTAACAAACAAATAATGATATCGTTTGCTGTAGCTTCTTGTAATAGTTGAATCGTGTTTTTAACTGCCAGAAAACTGTTTTGATCAGGAACGGGATGAGCTGCTTCCCAACAAGCTACTTTTTCGAGTACAATAGCATGTTGGTACTTTGTTGTGATACATCCTTTATAGATGTGGTCACCAAGAATTCTTTCTGTTTCTAAAGCCATGGCTGCTGTTGCTTTTCCGGCTCCAATAACAAAAATCTTTTGATCAGTAGATAATGGTAAAGATTGTTGACCAATCGTCACAACAGCATCTGCCAATTGAATATATTTTGAAACAAGATTGGAAGGGTGTACCGCTGCAATAGCTGTTTGAAAAATCGATATGGCATTATGTTTTCCAGGCATTGACTACGTTTAGGTGTAGGAATGTACTATCTGCCGGGATATTGTAAAGTTCGTAAACAATTTTCTTTTCCGGAGAAAAATTAAATATTCTGCTTTGAAAATTAACAAAATGACGAAATTACACAGATCATTCATGCACCAATGAGCCAGCTAATGATTCGCAAATACATATTTACCTTGTCACTTTTCTTGATGCAACAATGTTTGGCACAAGATCTTTATCATCAGGAAATAGCTCAATGGAAAAAAGAACGACTACTTGAATTAAAATCAGAGCAAGGCTGGCTCAATTTGGCAGGGCTCTTCTGGATTAAAGAAGGTAAACAATATTTTGGCGGTACTGCTACAGATGATATTCGCTTTCCTATTCCTTCCTTTCCTGCACGGGTTGGATATTTTGAAAGAAAAGGGAATATTGTAAAGCAAGTCTTGGAGAAAAATATAGCCATACGCTCTAATGGGGTGATGCAAAAAGAAGTGACGGTGTTTCATCCCGATTCAGTGCAACCCATACAAATGTCATTTGCTCATTATCGTTGGACCTTATTACAAAGAGATGAGTTGATTGGAATCCGTTTCCGCGATATAAAACATCCGGCTGTAGATGCTTTACAGTCTATTCCCTGCTTCCCGATAGATACATTGTTTCGTATACAAGCAAAGCTGATCCCTTCGCTTCTTCCAACGAAGATTCCTGTAGCCAATGTACTGGGACAAATAACACAACAGTTATCACCAGGTAAACTGGTGTTCACTTTACAAGGTGAAACCTATAGTCTGGATGCATTACAGGAAGGGGATAAGCTTTTTATTGTTTTTGGTGATCAAACTAGTGGACGATCAACCTATGCTTCAGGTCGGTATTTGTATGCGGTGATGCCCGGTGTGGATGGAATCACAGTTCTAGACTTTAATAAAGCATTCAATCCACCTTGTGCTTTTACACCTCATGCTACCTGTCTACTACCACCAAAAGGAAACAAACTCCCGGTTTCAATACTAGCAGGCGAAAAGAAGGCTGAGCATTATTGAGCAGAATGTAATAAAAATTATTAAAGGGTATTGTTTTTATTTTCATTTCCTATTTCATCAAAACTTCCAACCTCTTCCAGTTGAATTCTTTTTCTGAATTGACGCATTTGTTTGAAATAGGTAGGTGTTAATCCGGTAATCTTTTTAAATTGATTAGATAAATGTGCTACACTGCTGTATTGCAGCATATAACTGATCTCAGTAAGTGTAAGCTCATTATATAATAACAATTCCTTTACACGTTCAATTTTATGGGCAATAATAAAATTGACAATAGTAGTTCCGGTAACATCGGAAAAAAGATTGGCTATATAAGTATAGCTACAACCTAATTTTTCGCTGATAAAATCTGAGTAATTGGTATTGGGGGGCTCGTTGGAATAATGGACCATTTCTATAATGATGGTTTTTGCTTTTTCAATCAGCATTGCTTTTTTATCATCCATTAACTCAAGCCCTTTTTTCAATAGACCAATTCTTAACTTTTCTCTTTGTTCATCAGTTATGATTCCCTTTATAGATACTTCACCGAGCAATACCTCATAATAATCAATATCTAGTTTGTCAAGTTGTTCTATTACTACCAGTTTACATCGAAATGATACCATGTACTTGATATGGATTTTCATGGTTGTTTCTTGTTTTTGTTATAGAATGGAGATTGGCGTGTGTATGATACTATAATGCGGTGTTGTTATTGTCTTCTGTTGTTTGATAGTCTTCAAAAAATGCTTTTCTATTTTCTTTCAGGCTGTCATCTGCTTTTGTAACTGCCATTAATGAGAAAAAAAAGCTAGTACCCTCATTTTCTTTACTTACTGCCCATATTTTACCACCGTGCTTTTCGACGAGATTTTTGGAGAGTAATAATCCAATTCCTGCACTTACATCATTGGTCCTCCGTTCAGTAAGGCGGCTTAACTGTGGTTTGAAAATATGTGCAAGGGTTTCCTTGTTCATGCCAACTCCATGGTCTGTTATGGTAATTAGTATACTGTTTTCCTGTTTGGTAGCAGTAATACTAATAATACCTCCTTGATGTGAAAATTTAATGGCATTGGATATGATGTTTTGTAAAATCGACTGCAACATTTTAATATCTGCAAATACCATAAACGGATCTTCTACATGCGAGATTAGTTCAATATTTTTTGTGAGAATATTTCCGGAGAGTATTCCATATACCCTTTTTAATATATGGGCTAAGTTCACATCAGTGGGTGAAAATGTTTCAGAAGCATATTTAATTCTTCCCCATTCTACTAGGTTATCTAGTTGATCCAATTCTTTGCGGGCAGATGTATGTAAAAGGTTGAGTATGTTTTTTAGTTCAGTTATATTGATTTCATGTAGATGAGTGCTGGTATGTTCGAGTAAACTGATAAAACCTATTAATGGACTTCTCAGGTCATGCGATAATAATGCAATCACATGATCTTTATGTGTATTTAAAATTTCAAGGTCTTTTACATATACATCAATGGCATCAGCAGTAGCTTTTTTTTCCGTGATGTCTCTGAGTATTTTAACGAAGCCAAGCATTTCACCATCCACACCTAAAAGCGGGAATACCAGTCCGTAAGCGAAAATTTTTTTTCCATCTTTGCATATATGCCATCTGTTATCGATTGCTTTTCCCTCTTTAATAGCCTGTTCTATTTCTTTTTCCGGTATACCATCGGCAATATCAGTAGGGGTAAAAATGGTGTGGAATGGCTGGCCAAGTATTTCTTCGGATTCATATTGAAATATACCTGTGGCACCTGCATTCCAGCTATTAATAGCCAATTCAGTATTCAGGGTAAAAATGGAGTAATCCAGCAGGCTGTCAATGACCTGACTGTAGAATTCAGCGGTAGGAATATAGGTTGTTTGTAAAATTCTAGGGATTGTTGATTCATTACCCATGTATAATATTATTGGCTCTTTAGTCTCTTCAAATTATGAAGGGTATATCATTTGCAATATGGGTTTTAGAAAGGGATTGACACTTATAGATTTCCTTTTTATTCTTACAATATTTACAGGTGACCTTGTAAAATGAGAAAGCGCACGGCTAAATGGTTACTGTGTGGGGGACATTAAGGAATGAATAATCAGTTGATAGTTATCAACTTAGTTTAAATACGCAGTGTAACTGCCAGCCTATTCTTAAATAGATTTTTGTTTACTTATTAAAAGACCACGCATACAAACCAGATGTGCAAATAATACCGTAGGTACAATCAAGCCCGGAAGAAAAATGTATGGGAAGTAAGTTAATCCGATATTGGGTTGTTCAAAACCAAAACGTTGAAAAGGGGAAGGAACAGAAAGAATACCATGGAATGCGATATTCACTAAAAGGCCTAAACAAATCAAGTTCCAGATCAGCAATATTGGTTTACTGAGTACTTTTTTATGATACCCGAAATAAGCAATAAGGGGTGCTGTTATACCGGATAGGATATCAAAATTGATTCCCTCAAAAGTCATTAATTGAGGAACGAGTTGATAGGAGTATAGTGCGAACAAGCAAAATTCAACCGGTACACGAACCGTATGTAAAAGACTGAGTTGATCTGGTCTTAATAGATCAATAAAATTTCGCCCTTTGCGGGTTGCAAACATAATGAGTATGAGTGTTACCGGAGGAAGCAACATGGCCATAAATCTGGGGGGAATGGTTTGCGTGTTGGTATAAAAGCCGGTAATGGCTACAACGCTTTGTCCAACCATCCAAATGATCAGCAAACTTGCTAGGATCCGATTACCATGTGCTGCTTTTACCAAAAAGTAACAAGTAAGTAAAACAGTGGCTACAAAGCCCAATGGTAAATACAATGGGACGTTGTTCATAAGGGTTAAGTTTATACAAAGAAAAAGAATTGCCGATTCGGTCAACCATGAATTCCATTAACGGCAATCATTGGATGGGTTAATGGATATTTCTTTTGTATTCAAAATAGTAATGATCAACTGTTGTGCTGTACAAGGGAACTGCTGTGAATAGCGGCACTCATTTCTTTAATCAGGGAAACATCTTTTTCAATGGCATTGCCAATTACAATCACATCAGCGCCGGCTTTGCAATTACGGTAGGCTTTTTCAGGATCAGTGATACCTCCGCCAATAATTAGTGGGATTTCAATATGGCGGGCTACTTTTTCAATCATATGTTCGGTGATGGGTCTTTTGGCACCACTGCCGGCATCCATATAAATTAATTTCATACCCAACATTTCACCTGCCATGGCCGTACACATCGCGATTTCATTTTTATCGGCGGGAATAGGTGTGGCATTAGAAATATAGGAAACAGTGGTTGGAGCACCGCCATCTACCACCATATAACCGGTAGGCATGATCTCTAAACCACTTTTTTTCACAAAAGGAGCGCTGATTACATGTTGACCAATCAATAATTCAGGATTGCGTCCGGAAATCAAGGAGAGGTATAAAAGCGCATCGGCATATTTACTTACCTGAGAAGGGGAGCCGGGAAACAGAATGACAGGAATATCACAGCTGGCTTTGATTTGCTGGATGCACTCATCCAGATGGCTGGAAATCACCAGACTACCGCCTAAAAAGAAATAGTCCACTTTAGCCTCTACAGATAGTGATACCAACTGCTCAATGCTCGCATTATCGACCTTATCCGGGTCAATCAATACGGTGAAGGATTTCTTGCCCGCTTGCTTTCTTTCTGCCAATTGCTGATATATGACCTGCTTCATTCAGTATTAAATAGATGCTACTGCAAAAATGCAGAAAAGTTTTTGTTTAAGACGCTAAACCCCTGTTTGTTTCGTATTTACCTGAAAGATAATGTGTTGAAAGCAAATCACAGCTGCTAAAAAGCAGGAATTTCCGGTTTGTTGCACCATTTTATTTACGGAAAATTCTTTATTCAACAAGGGCAAACACCAAAAAATCTTTCCCACAACGGGGGATATTCCCGCAAATTCAACCCTGATTTGAGGTGCGAAAAAATCCACACTCTTTATTCACAAGCTGTGCATATTTACGGACTTGGATTATCAAATCGGAAAGATATTTTCGTCAACCGCTTAACATTTCGTTAATCCGCTGGGACCCATTAAATAACCGCTAAAATCAGAACTGCATTATGGCTACTACTCGCTCTAAGAAAGGCTTGCAATTCGGACGTCGCTTTACACAAGAAGGCGTTAGTCCGTACGACCAGTTTGAATACGATTACAGAGATTCTGTAATTAAAAATCCAAATGGTGAAAAGGTATTTGAAATGAACAACGTGGAGGTTCCCAAACAGTGGAGCCAAATTGCCACCGATATCCTTGCTCAGAAATATTTTCGCAAGGCCGGTGTACCGCAACCCGATGGTTCAGTAGGAAGAGAAACGAGCGTTAAGCAGGTAGCACACCGTATGGCACATTGTTGGCGTGTATGGGGTGAGCGTTACGGTTATTTTGCTTCTGAAAAAGATGCCCAGATATTTTATGATGAATTGGTATACAGTATCCTGAATCAGGCTTGTGTACCCAATTCACCGCAATGGTTCAATACCGGTTTGCATGAAGTATATGGCATTACGGGAAAGCCACAGGGACACTATTACGTAGATCCGAAAGATAGTAAGCTGAAAAAGTCAACCAATGCATATGAGCGCCCTCAACCACATGCCTGTTTCATTCTGAGCGTGAGCGACGACTTAGTGAACGAAGGCGGTATCATGGATTTGTGGACACGCGAGGCCCGCATATTCAAGTATGGTTCTGGTGTGGGTACTAATTTCTCTCAAATTCGCGGCGGCGGAGAAAAATTGAGCGGCGGTGGTACTTCAAGCGGATTGATGAGCTTCCTGAAAATTGGTGACCGTGCAGCAGGTGCCATCAAAAGCGGTGGTACTACCCGTCGTGCTGCTAAGATGGTATGTCTAGATCTGGATCATCCTGAGATCATGGATTTCATCAACTGGAAAGTAGAAGAAGAGAAAAAAGTAGCTGCCCTGGTAGCTGCGGGTTATGACAATAGTTATGAGGGAGAAGCATACGCTACTGTATCCGGACAAAACTCTAACAACTCCGTTCGTATCCCTAACAGTTTCTTTAAAGCATTGGAAGAAGATGGCGACTGGGAATTGAAAGCACGTACTGATGGTCGCACCATGAAGAAAATCCCTGCACGTGAAGTATGGGATAAGATCGCTTATGCGGCATGGCGTTGTGCGGATCCCGGAACACAATACGATACTACCATCAATGAATGGCATACCTGTCCAAAAGGTGGTCGCATCAATGCGTCTAATCCTTGTTCAGAGTACATGTTCTTAGATAATACGGCTTGTAACCTGGCTTCCATCAACTTGCGTAAGTTTCATGATGATGATACCAATGTATTCGATGTAGAAGGTTTTGAATATACTACCCGCTTATGGACCACTGTACTCGAGATTTCTGTATTGATGGCTCAGTTCCCTTCAAAAGAAGTGGCACAGCTTTCTTACGATTATCGTACACTGGGTCTGGGCTTTGCTAACCTCGGTTCTATGCTGATGGTAAGTGGTATTGCTTATGATAGTGAAGAAGCCCGCGGTATTGCCGGAGCGATCTCTGCTATCATGACCGGTGTGTCGTATAAGACATCTGCAGAAATGGCTTCTTTCCTTGGTGCTTTTGATAAGTACGAAGAAAACAAAGAAGACATGTTGCGCGTAATGCGTAACCATCGCGCAGCAGCTTATGATGCTGAAGATGCTTATGTGGGATTGGAAATCAAGCCACAAGGTATCAAAGCAAAATATTGTCCTGATTACCTGTTGAAAGCTGCTACCAAAGCATGGGATGATGCAGTGCAACTCGGCGAACAATATGGTTACCGTAATGCACAAACCACTGTAATTGCTCCAACCGGCACCATCGGTCTTGTAATGGATTGTGATACAACCGGTGTGGAACCTGATTTCGCTTTGGTGAAATTCAAGAAATTATCCGGTGGTGGTTATTTCAAGATCATCAACCAGTCTGTTCCTCAGGCATTGAAGAACTTAGGATACAATGAAACAGAAGCCAAAGCAATAGAACAATATGCAGTAGGGGCTGCTTCATTTGAAAATGCTCCTTTCATCAATAATGAAACATTGGCTGCAAAAGGATTTACAGCTGATGAGATCGCTAAATTGAATGGTGCTGCTAAATCCGCATTTGAAATTGGATTTATCTTCAACCGTTTCACTCTGGGTGATGAGTGCATGCAACGCTTAGGTTTTAAAGAAGAACAATATGCAGACTGGAGTTTCAATCTTCTTGAAGCATTAGGATTCACTGAAGAGCAGA
The DNA here is from genome assembly GCA_964392685.1 of uncultured Sediminibacterium sp. Classification (GTDB taxonomy): domain Bacteria; phylum Bacteroidota; class Bacteroidia; order Chitinophagales; family Chitinophagaceae; genus Sediminibacterium. Next base: position 7,973 of record CAYMQQ010000015.1, on the reverse strand, counting down.
TCGATGCTGCAAACGACTTTATATGTGGTACCATGACCATTGAAGGTGCTCCATATTTGAAAGAAGAACATTTACCTGTATTTGATTGTGCGAATAAATGTGGTAAGAAAGGAGAGCGTTATATCCATGCTTACGGACATATCCGCATGATGGGTGCTTGTCAGCCTTTCTTGAGTGGTGCCATTTCTAAAACCATCAACTTGCCACATGAAGCATCTGTAGAAGAAATCGCAGATTGCTATATGTTAAGCTGGAAGTTGGGTCTGAAAGCAAACGCATTGTACCGTGATGGTTCTAAGTTGAGTCAGCCATTGAGCAATAAATCTGATAAGAAGAAGAAAGAAGATGCTTCAAGCGACAAGCTGCAGGCTGCAAGTGAAGAGACTGCTGCCGTTGAAACAGGTTCTAATATCGTTGATCTGAGTCAGTTGACTGTGGATGAATTATTAGAAGAGGTACAGAAACGCATGAATGCTTCTACCGATACCAAGTTGAAGCGTCAGTTGTCTACTATCGTAGAGAAGAAATCATTGCCGGCTAAGCGTCGTGGCTTTACACAAAAAGCGAAGATCGGCGGACAAGTGATCTTCTTACGCACCGGTGAATATGCAGATGGAACATTGGGTGAGATATTCATTGATCTGGCGAAAGAAGGCTCAACCCTTCGCAGCTTCATGAACTGTTTTGCTATTGCAGTTTCTGTAGGCTTACAATATGGTGTGCCATTGGAAGAGTTTGTAGAGAAGTTTGTGTTCACCAAGTTTGAACCATCCGGTATGGTAGACCATCCGAACATCAAGACCACCACTTCACTGGTAGACTTTGTATTCCGTGCATTGGCTTATGAGTACTTAGGAAGAACAGATCTGGTACATGTGCTGGATCGTCCAACCATCGGTAACACCGGGGAAGATGATGGTGATGCTACATTACTGGGAAAGCCTGAGTTGAGCAGTGTTCGTGTAACCGCTCCTTCAGCGAATACCACTCCCGCAGCACAACCACAGAAATTACAGCGTGCAACAACAGTCGTAAAAGCAGAGAACAGTGGAATGGATGCCGTAAATGCAGCAGCGAAGAACATGCAAAGTGATGCGCCTGCTTGTAACACTTGCGGACATATCACCATTCGCTCGGGTACTTGTTACAAGTGCTTGAACTGTGGTAATAGCATGGGTTGTAGCTAATGCTGCATAATTGGTCAGGCGACCAACTATGGTATAATAATGATGAAAATTGTTAGTAAATACAATGAGAAACCGCTTCCTTTTAGGGGCGGTTTTTTTTGTAGTTTACGAATAGATCCTTCGTCGCGATTTCCGACTTTGTCGGAACGCTCCTCAGGATGACGGGTGTATATACCAGTGCGTGGAGGGAGAAAAAGCTATGGCGCAAAGCGTCCATAGCTTTTTCTCCCTCCACGCACTTTTTGTCCCGTCTACCCGTCATCCTGAGGAGCAGTAATAACTACAGGTTATTGCATGCGACGAAGGATCTATCATTTACACAATTATTTACATTATACTTCACCGCAGATTATAACATCGCCTTGTGCGAAGTACTTCGCTATAATTTTGTCACCGTATATATTGAGTATATTAAAATTCTAAAATCAACAATATGGTCAAAAGATTATCCAAAACCTACACCCTTTCCGAAATGAAAGATACTTATATCGGAAAAAGAGGTACTAAGGCAAGGAGCAGTATGAATATGAACTCAGCATGGAACTGGTAAGTCGAATGATCAAAAAAGTTCGACAGGATCGCAATCTTACACAAGAACAATTGGGTAAATTGGTAGGTGTTCATAAAGCACAAATATCAAAGTTGGAAAGCAGTGCAAACAGTGCAACCTTAGATACCATTATAAAAGTGTTTAAAGCTTTACAAGCAAAAATTCAATTCACTGTTACGATTGATCAAAAAATGCTTGGGTTGAACTAACACTATTTCCCTTCATACAAATACCCCTTCCAACCTATCTTTACTATCACCAAACAATTTCAAATGCCGCACTGGTTATTTTCTTACGGAACCCTTCAAAAACCGAAAGTTCAGTTGGAGTCTTTTGGTAGATTATTGGAAGGTCATCCGGATGAGTTGGTGGGTTATACACTTGGAAAGTTGGAGATTACCAATGAGGCTGTATTGTCTACCAGTGAACAGTTGTTTCATCCTATTGCCATTCCGGCCAATCAGGATCAGTCTATTCAGGGAATGGTATTTGAAGTTACCGAGGCAGAACTGCAAAGCGCTGATCAATACGAAGTGGAAGATTATCAGCGCGTCTCCGTCATTTTAAGATCCGGCAAAAAAGCCTGGGCTTATGTTCAACGTTTGTAATCATTCAAATCATCTTTTCTTTATCTTGAGACGGATTCGATTCTTATTATTTTCATCCGCCTAAGGCGGACAAATTTTCAAATTTCCATGGGAGATCTTCAAATCAAAAAACAACCCAAGAAATACGATGCTGTGATCGTAGGTTCTGGTGCGGGTGGTGGTATGGCTGCTTATGTATTGGCCAATGCCGGATTAAAAGTTTGTTTGTTAGAAGCAGGTGCAGATTATGATCCTGCCAAACACTCTTCTCAGTTGAAAAACCCATGGGAGTCGCCACGTAGAGGTGCCAGTACCAAGTTTCGTCCATTTGGCGATTTTGATGGTTGCTTCTGGGGTTGGGAAATTGATGGAGAGCCTTATACCATGGCAGAAGGGAGTGATAAATGGGATTGGTGGCGTGCCCGTATGATCGGTGGACGTACCAATCACTGGGGAAGAATTTCATTGCGTTTCGGTCCGAAAGATTTTAAACGCAGAAGTATTGATGGGTTGGGAGATGACTGGCCGATCAGTTATGACGATGTAAAACCTTATTACGATAAGATCGATAAATTATTGGGTGTATTTGGTTCATTGGAAGGATTAGAGAATGATCCGGATGGAATTTTTCTTCCGCCACCCAAACCACGTTTACATGAGTTGATGATCAAGAAAGCGGCAACAGGTGTGGGTGTTCCGGTAATTCCTTCCCGGTTATCAATTCTTACCAAACAAATCAATAAAGAAAGAGGAGAGTGCTTTTACTGTGCGCAATGCGGTAGAAGTTGTAAAGCTGCTGCAGATTTCTCATCATCTTCTGCATTGGTGCAACCTGCGGTAAGAACAGGGAATGTAGATGTCATTACTCAGGCAATGGCGCGTGAAGTGATTACCAATAACGAAGGTATTGCTACCGGTATCTCTTATGTCGATAAAACAGACATGATGGAATACCAAGTGAGCGGTCGTGTGGTGATTCTTGCAGCGAGTGCTTGTGAAACAGCACGTCTCTTACTCAATTCTAAATCTACCAGACATCCCAATGGATTAGCTAACAGTAGTAATGTGGTAGGTAAATACCTGCACGATTCTACCGGTGCTGCATTGGGTGGTGTATTGCCCGAACTCTTTGGTCGCAAGCGATATAATGAAGATGGTGTTGGTGGTATGCATGTGTATACGCCATGGTGGCTGGATAATAAAAAATTAGATTTTCCTCGTGGTTATCACATTGAATATTGGGGTGGTATGAGTCAGCCTGCTTATGGATTTGGCTTTGGTATGCAGGGCATGAATGGTAAGTATGCCGTGAATGGGGTTAAAAAAGATGCAGGTGGTTATGGTGCTTCATTAAAAGAAGATGTACGTTTTTTCTATGGGGCAGGTGTGGGTATGGCAGGCAGAGGAGAAGCAGTTCCAAGAATTGATAACTATTGTGAGATCGATCCAAAAGTCGTAGATAAATACGGTATCCCAGTTTTGCGTTTCCATACTACGCATTCAGATTATGAGATTAAGCAGGCGAAACACATGAAGGAGACTTTCAAAGAGATCATGCATGAAATGGGGGCCATCATTACCTGGGGTGGCGATGATGATGCTACTAATAATTATGGTCTTGCCAATCCGGGCAACATCATTCATGAAGCAGGTACCGTACGTATGGGTAACGATAAAAGAACTTCTGCATTGAATAAATGGAGTCAGGCACATGATTGTAAAACCTTGTTCTGTGTAGACGGAAGTCAGTTTACCTCGCAGGCGGATAAAAATATCACCTGGACGATCCTTGCTTTATCTATGCGTGCATCGGAATACATCATTGATGAAATGAAAAAACAAAATCTGTAAATCCACTCGTCTCGTTTCAAACAAGATGGGATAAAACATACTCATATGGACAGAAGAAAATCCATTAAAGCGCTTGTAGTAGGAACAGTTGCCACCGGTGTACTGGTAGATGCCTGTAAGCCTACTGATAAAAAGGAAAATGCAACTGCATCGGCTGGTCTGGATGACAGAATGGACGAAGAAAAAAAGTATCTCGCCAAGCTGGAAAAGGAAGAGAAATTCTTTACCGAACATGAAATGGCGACCATTACTATTTTAGTTGACATCATTGTGCCCAAAGACGATGTGAGCGGTAGTGCGACCGATGCAAAAGTTCCTGATTTTTTGGAATTCATTGTAAAAGATATGCCCTCTCATCAAACACCTATGCGTGGTGGGTTACGCTGGTTGGATATCCAATCATTCAAACAGTTTGAAAAGTCTTTTGTAGACTGTAGTGCTGCACAAAGAATACAATTGGTAGATCAGATCGCTTATCCGGAAAAGGCAAAACCTGAAATGGCACAAGGCGTATCTTTCTTTAACCTGATGCGTGATTTAACCTTGACCGGTTTTTATACTTCTGAGATCGGCGTAAAAGATCTGGATTATCGTGGTAATGTTCCGAATAAATGGAATGGAGTACCGGATGATGTATTGAAACAATATAAGTTGGCATACTCTGAAAGAGAATTGAAAGAATGTGCGAGTTATAGCTAAAAAATAAACGCTGTGTGATAGTTAAAATCACACAGCGTTTTTCTTATAAAATAGGTGGATACAAGTCTTAACTTACACCACTACCCGGATTGATATTTTCTTCCGGATTAATGAAATGCAGTTTTCCATTCGCATCTTCTGCCATCAGAATCATTCCATTGCTTTCAATACCTCTCATTTTGCGTGGTGCTAAATTCACTACTACAGTTACTTGCTTTCCAACAATATCTTCCGGTTTGAAATGCATGGCAATACCTGATACAATTGTTCTTGTTTCAAAACCAAGGTCTACCTGTAGTTTCAATAGTTTATCAGCTTTCTCCACTTTCTCTGCAGCAACAATCGTCCCTACTTTCAAATCAATCTTAGAAAAATCATCAAACACAATCTCTGGCTTCACCGTAATCTCTTTTGCTTCTGTCGTTTCACTTTTCACTTCTCCCTTTTCACCTTCTTTTTTCACACTCGCGGCATTTAATTTCTCTATCTGTTCCATAATTTCACTGTCTTCAATTTTTCTAAATAATAGTTCAGGTGCTCTGAGGCTATAACCAACACTCAGCAATTTCATAGTGCCTGCATTTTCCCAATCCAGCATTTTTTCAACCACTTTCATCATATGACACATTTTCTTTGCAGTAAATGGAAGGAATGGCTGGATGAGAATGGCCAGATTCGCTGTAAGCTGTAAACAAATATGTAGGCAGTTATCAATACTTTTTTGTGCATTCGGATTCTCTGTCAATGATTTGGCTACGATCCATGGTTCTTTTTTCTGCATGTATTGATTACCGGTACGTGCCAGATTGATAACTTCAAATAAAGCTTCACGGAAACGATATTCTTCTAGTAATGCGGTTACTTTATTTGCACAGTTCTTGATCTCGGTAATGGTCTGTTGGTCTAACTCATCTGCAATATCCTGATGAAACGCAGGCACTTTTCCATTACAGAGTTTATGCATCAATACAAAAGTGCGGTTCACGAAATTGCCGAAGATGCTTACCAGTTCACTATTATTGGCATCCTGGAAACCTTTCCACATGAATTCGCTGTCTTTTGTCTCGGGTGCGATCTGAGTAAGATAATAACGGAGTACATCCGCCATTTGGCTACCACCATTTTCTTTATTTATAAAGTCATTGATGTAATCCTGCATGTCGAGTTTCCAGTTTCTACTGGTACTCATTTTATCTCCTTCCAGATTCATGAACTCATTGGATGGAACATTATCCGGTAAAATATTACCATGTAGTTTCAGCATTACAGGGAAAATGATACAATGGAATACGATATTATCCTTGCCAATAAAATGAACCAGTTTGGTGTCTTTATCTTCCCAATAAGGTTTCCAGTCTTTTCCGGTATTGATCGCCCATTGTTTGGTAGCACTGATATATCCGATCGGTGCATCAAACCATACATACAATACTTTCCCCTCAGCATCTGCAGCCGGCACTTTTACGCCCCAATCCAGATCACGTGTTACAGCACGAGGCTGTAATCCACCATCGATCCAGCTTTTGCATTGTCCGAGTACATTGGAACGCCAGTCATTGGCATGTTCTTCCAATATCCACTTTCTTAAAAAATCTTCATGACGATTCAGCGGTAGATACCAATGCTTAGTAGTTTTTTTTACCGGTGCTTTTCCACTGAGTGTGCTCACAGGATTGATCAATTCATCGGGACTCAAACTTTTGCCACAACGTTCACATTGGTCGCCATAAGCACTATCGAAACTACAATTCGGGCAAGTTCCTTTGATGTATCGGTCTGCTAAAAAGCTGTTGGCTTCTTCATCAAAATATTGCTCTGATTCTTTGATCTCCAGATCACCGTTGTTATTCAGTGTGGTGAAGAATTCCTGTGCTGTCTCATGATGTAAAGGATCACTGGTACGATGGTATACATCAAAAGCAATACCCAAGTCTTTGAAATTCTGCTCCATCAAAGGGTGGTACTTATCAATAATGGCTCTTGCAGTTGTTCCTTCCTTGGTGGCTTGAATAGGGATGGCCGTTCCATGTTCATCACTTCCACATACAAATACGACGTCTCTTTTTTGTGCTTTTAGATAACGCACATAGATATCCGCAGGTAAATAAGCACCTGCTAAGTGTCCAATATGTTTTTGCCCATTCGCATAGGGAAGGGCTGCTGTGATCAGGTATCTTTTCGGTTGATTCATGCTCATATCTTCTATAACCGGTCTAAATAGGCAATCCGGGCTGCAAAAATACAGAATGACTGTTAAAGCCCCAGTACCGGATTTTTAGGCGAATATTTGGTGATTTCAGAAAAAGATATATTTTTGATATCATTTTAATATCAAATTGAAAATATGGAAAGAATATACAAAGGAGTTCCCGGATTTACCGCCCTTGTTGTATCAATTGTTTTATTTGTAGCTGGATTGTATATACTGATCAAACATGTGGCAAACGATAATTCCCCGGACGGAAGTTTAATTGTGGCAATGATTATCTGTTTTCTGGCTGCTGCCTTTATTCTTAAAGGACTGGTCATTGTTCAGCCTAATTATGGTATTACACTTACTTTCTTTGGTAAGTATGTTGGTACCTTAAAAGAAAATGGGCTTTCATTTGTAAATCCGCTTTTTGTAAAAATGAAAGTATCGTTGCGGTCAAAAAGTCTGGAGAGTGCAAAACTGAAAGTAAACGACAAAATGGGTAACCCGATAGAGATAGCTGCTGTTATTTTATGGCAGGTGCAAGATACCTATAAAGCAGTTTTTGAAGTGGTGAATTTTAATGAGTATATGACCAATCAGAGCGAAGCGGCCATTCGTCATTTTGCATCTAGTTACCCATATGATAGTATTGAGGATGAGTTTGCCAATATTACTTTAAGGGACGGTGGAGACAAAGTGTTTGAATTATTGGAAGCAGAACTCAACGAGCGATTGGACAAAGAAGGTATTGTTATTACAGAAGCAAGGATTAGTCACTTGGCCTATGCACCTGAAATAGCTGGCGCCATGTTGCAAAGACAACAGGCCACTGCCATTGTAGCTGCCAGAAGTAAAATCGTAGAAGGAGCTGTAGGAATGGTGGAAATGGCTTTGGATATGCTTTC
>CAYMQQ010000014.1:0-39527 GCA_964392685.1 uncultured Sediminibacterium sp. | reverse complement strand
ACGATTAATATCTATCTTCATATGCTTTACCTGCATAGGCTTTTCCAAACCATCCTTGTTTAATGGCTTTTTTCAATTTAAGATTGATGACCTGACCCACATCTGCCTTGGCCTTATCCGGATTCAAATCCAATTCATCTTTATCATCTGCTACCTGAATTTTATCGATAAGGTTAGCCGGTAAGTTACGAGTCGCCATTTTAGGATCACCACCGAAGAAATCTTTTCCATCCACCATGATTCGGTTTACTTTTTTTCCATTCACGGTGATATTACCATCGGCATCCAATTGAACACCGGGTAATTTTTTAAGCAGGTCTTCTACCAAAGCAGAAGGTAATGTTTTGAAAGAGTTGGCATTGAATTCAATGGTATCACGCTTCACCACAACCGGTGGACGTTCGGCATACACCAACACTTCATCCAATGTATTGGCTTGATTGGGTGTCATTTCAAGAGTGCCTGCATCAAAAGAAGGGGCATCTGATGTGAGTTTAAATTCTTTTCTGGTAACAGTATAGCCTGAATAAGAAACAATCATTCTTAATTGTACATCCAAAGGCAATCCACTCACTTTGAATTCTCCTGCCTCTGTACTCAAACGATTTGGAACAATCACAGTATCGACGGCTGTAAAAACGGAGACTGTTGCCAGATTCATTGGTTGTTTAGAAGCTGAATCAATCAGTTTACCGGATAGTAAGCCCTTGTTATTATTTGTTTGGGCTGAAACTACAGTAGTCATACATATGCTCAGTAAGAGCAAAAGAATTCTGTTACGCATTGAACGTATTTTTCTCGTAAACAATAAATGGTTAGGAAACAGTGACTTTTAGATGCATAAGTAATTACCCGAAGGAATTCCTCTCCATTCAAAAGTTGATGTTTCGGGAACTTTTGTTTTCCCAGTGCCAGAAGGGTGTATGCCCAATAAGAGAACTACTGCGAGTGCAGCTGTGGTGACCAGCAGCAACAAAAGCGGTATCCATTTTCTCAGATTCAGCATACAAATGACTTATTTACTTAACTCCAAATAAAGAGTTCTGTTACACGAAAAGGTTGGAAAAAGGAGAAAAAATTAAGGCAACTATACCCATTTACACGCACTGTAAAATAAAGGGTTGATAATCAGTAATGAAGTAGATTTTACTGTTTTTTCTTTGCTGATTTAGTTTCAGCTTGTTTTGCAGATGCTTTCATAATATCCATAAAAGAGCCTGTTACTACCTGAACGGTTTTAACGGGCTTTTTCTTTATGGGTTTCTTTTCTTTCATATTTTGTAAAATTATGAAATAGTTACTTGATTATTTTTTTTGAAAAAAGTTGAGGCTCGCCACCATGCCCGTTTATTTCATAAACCGCTCCTGTTTGAGTGTCTAATATTAACGCACCGTCTTGAACAAATCGGGTTGATTGCATTTCTTTTTTAGTTGCAATAGTGAATAAACTCCATGCAATAACTCCCAATAGTGCAACAGTAATTACTTTATAAAAATCTATGTTTTTCATTTTTATATTTTTTAAATAATGGGGACTATAAATATAGTCTTATTAAACATATAATTTTGTAATTTTCATATTACAAAAAAATCCTTAACTTTGACGGACTGATGGTCAAAGTTAGTCACTAAATTTTTTTGGAATTAATTAATGACTATATTGAATAACAATAAACATGGAAACGAGTATAGAAATTGAACCGAGAGTGGGTGAAGGAGTTTTTTTGATACGAGATGTATCAGAAATTCTTCTGTTGCCGTATTCAAAAGTAAGATATTGGCTAATTGAATTTTGGGAAGGAAGATTTTCGAGTAATTATAGATACTCATTAGGTAGTAAAGACAGTAGATCAGTGAACTTTTATACACTCATTGAATTTTATACTTTTTATCAATTACGGTCAAAAGGATTAAGCTCTCAAAAAATTCAGAAATTATATTTACAGTTATCAAAAGAATTAGGAACGAATCATCCATTTGCTCGAACTATTCATACAGATGGCAAATCTGTCTGGTATGAAGCATTAGGTGAACTTATTAAAGCGGATGGCAAATTTCAATTAGATTTAAAGCATATTTTAGAACCGTTTTTGGATAAAATTGAATTTGGGTCAAATGGGTTAGCGGAAAAATATTACCCTCTCGATAACTCAAAGAATATTGTCGTTGATCCTAATCATCAGTTTGGAGCACCGACCATTACTGGAACGAATATTAAGTCATTTGTTATTAATGATTTTTATAAAAGCGGGGAAAGTGTAGAAAGTATTTGTGGGTTATATAATTTATCAGAACCGCAAGTTTTAGATGCAATACGTTATTACCAACGAGCTGCTTAATGATAATTTTATGCGATGAAAACTTTCCTTGCAAAATTGCAGAGGGGATAGATATTATTGAAAGCGCAAATAAAGACACTCCGATTCAGCTATCATTTACGCACCCATATTTATTAAAAAAGGGGGGTGCGTCTGACGAAGATTGGATAAAATTTGCGGGAGAAAATAATGCAATTATTTTCAGCTTTGATAAAGATTTTAAAGACTTAAAAAGCAAGGGTAGATTATATACTCAACACAATGTAGGTGTATTCTTTTTTAGATATAATAGGAAAGAAAAAATATACTGGCAAACAGTAAAGTTGATAGTAAACAATATGAACGAAATAAAAGAAAAAATTATAGACACTCCTGCGCCATTTGTATATGAAATAAGTGGGAAAGGTGTAAGTCGTTATGAATTTTGACTTTTTGTTAAATCCCTATACTTCAATCTACTTTTTTCGCATTTTTCAATAGCCTTGTGAAAACGGGCAATATTGCTAATATCTCTTTTATTGTATCGTTCAGTAAATTCATCACAATACTTTTGCAGGTGCTTTTTTGAAACACTGTGAAATGTTCCAATTATACCACGTTTAAGTATTGACCAATAGTTTTCAAGTCCATTAGAACTAAATGCACCGCTTACATACACACCTTCTTGGTGGTTAACTGTAATATGGAAGTAATCGCTTTTTAAAGCATTGTAAGCCGTCCATTCATCAGTAACCATAATACTACCTTTCTCTACCCATTTTTCGATAACTGGCTTTATATGCTCTGTGGATGCGCTTTCTATAACTTGCGCTTTAACAGTGCCTAATAACCCCCTTGCGCCCAATACTGTTGTTTTCCCCTTCCCCGATCTGCCTTGTGAATTAGGTATCTTTTTATCAGCATGACGGTTTTTGTTTTTGCCGCCTACAAATGTTTCATCCAGTGCAACAACATCCCTCAATATTTCGGGTGCTGTTTCAAATAACATACTGCGTAAACGATGGTTAATAAACCACGCTGTTTTTTGGCTTACACCTATCCTTACGCCTAATTCAACCGAACTAATCCCTTTCTTACTTATGCTTATTTCATAAGCAGCTTGCAGCCATTTACGAAACTCTACCTTGCTACCTTCAAATATTGTTTTAGTCCGTACAGTAAACGGCAAATCACATTCTCTAATACCACAACGATAAGACGGTATATCCTGAAACTTACCTCTTGGCTTTACTTTGTAATACTTAGCACTTCCGCAATGCGGGCAGCATGGAACACCGCCCCAACGTACTTGCTCATAAAATTCATAACAAGTCTTTTCATCCTTAAAGTAGTCGTTAAACTCATGTATTGTTTTGAAATTAAAGTCCATTTTATTAATCAGTTTAAAGTTTAAAACATTCAACTAATAAGTGAAAAAATATATGTTATCCTCTACGTCTGCCAATACGAGTATTAGCAACTGGAATAGTAGGGAACTGTTTTATGTCAATGAATTGAACACCATCAATTTGAAAGTCCGACATTCGTCTTTCTTTAATCAATTTGTAAATGTATTGAGCCGTAACTCCCTCACCTGCTGCATAGTTTTTGATAGTACGTAGGTTATTCAAGTCAACGGTATTTTTAGCTCCTTTCATAAAACAAATGTAAAGCTATTAGTTTATAGTTGCAACTTTTAAACTAAATATTTTTCTTGTATTTCTCAATAAATATTACATTATTTACCAATGGATTTAGTATCAAGTGCAATAATAACCCTCACGATTGCGGGCATTTCAGGCATAGCGGTTTTAGCTACTAAAAGCCCTATCGTTTTTTTAAAGTTTAAAGATGCAATTTTATATACTTGTTTAGTCATTATTGGTGTGCTTATCATTTGGTTTTATGCTTTTAATGAAGGTTTATCTCAAAAAATAGAAATTTCTATTGAAACATACGGCAAAGGAGACGATTGGTTTAGAAAAATTGATACAAATAAAGTAAAGTCTAAAGAAGTCATTAAAACTGTGGAAGATGCTCATAAAATGTTGCAGTATCATATACTTTCAAAAGAAATAGATAAAAGTATATGGGATAAGCAAAACGCCAATAGAATAAATCTAAGACTTTGCGGGTTGGCTTTATTGCTGTTTGTTGTATTGCTTTATTTATTAGAACATTTAGCGAAGATTTCTTTGCAGAAACAAAACGAAGAAAAAGAGAAAGCAAATAGCAGCACCGAATAAAGCACCTTTGATAAAATTTTTTAGTGCGTCAGTCATTTAACTATTTTTTTAGTTGCGTGTATTTGGGTATAGTTGCCAAAATTAATCCTCGTCCTCTAATTCAAATAATTCTTCTACCGGAACACCAAACAGTTTGGCCATTTTGAGTGCCAGAACAGTAGAGGGTACATATTTCCCGGATTCCATAGTATTGATAGTCTGTCGGCTTACGGCAATTTTTTTGGCCAAATCATCCTGTGTCAGATTATGAATGGCTCTTTGCACTTTGATCTTATTTTTCATAACCTACTTTATTATACTGAAACAATATGTACCTAAAACGAAGGATAAAGATGATCAGCACTGTAAACATATTGTACGTCATCACCTGAAAAAATGTGGTTCCGTACACAGCCAATATGCTGATAATCAATACCAAATAGTTGGCGTATACCGCCCACTGCAATGCTTCCAACCGAAAAAATTGGATAGCTTCATCTTCAATGGATTCTTTGGAGAAAGCAATTAAGATAAGACTGATGATGAGACCAACCGAAGCTACTTCATCCGTGAAATTATGGCTGGCACTAAATTCCAATTGACCATTTGTAATCATTTTAAATTGCAACCAAGAAGGGTTGAATTCAAAAAACATGTGCGCAATACCCAATGCCAGAAAAGGCACCAATAAGACATAACCAATGCGCTGATAGCTATGCGGGAATAATTTGATCTGTTTCATATGCTTATTTGATTTAACAACACAAACGTAAAATCAATTTTTCATTTTGTCAAATTTATTTTACATTTTGTAATAATTATTTAACAATTTGTACATCTTAATTGACTTAATCGATTGATATTGAGGTAAAAAACATCGACAAAAGATTCCTATACCTTTAAAGAATGGCGGAAGAAAATAAGCTGATGGGTATCGAATCCTATTCCTGGGACCAATTGGTGACTTTTGTAAATGAGCTCATCACCCAAGATTTCAATCAACTATTGACCTTACTGTATCGATTAGATATCAATGAAAAAAAACTCAAGCAAACCCTAGCTGATCATCCGGATCAAAATGCCGGTGAATTAATTGCCAAACTGATCATTGATAGACAGGAAGAAAAAAAGAAATCGAGAGAAGCTTTCAAGCAAAAAGATTGGGAGAGCTCAGAAGAAGAGAAATGGTAAAAAATATTTCTGTGTATCTCAGTGTTCTCAGTGGCAATTTTTTATTCTTTGTTTGCCACTGAAAGCACAGAGAGACACAGAAAGAGGTCTATAATTTATCGATGGTTGTGAAGTGATACCCTTTTGTTTTCAACAAAGTGATGATCTCGGGTAAACGGTTGTACAGTTTATCTTTTCTTCTTGGATCTGTGCCTGCATGTATCAATAAAATTGCACCATTCAATGTATGCTTTACTTCAAAGGCTTTAAGCAAGTCAATCAGTTCTTCACTTGATTTATAAGAAGCCCCCATCTCCGGCCAGGTATAATCAGCATTGGTTCTTGTACCGGGTGTAAAACTCACCAATCGAACAGGTCTTTGTGAAAACCATTTTGATATTTTTTTATTCCACCATTCATAAGGCGGAATAAAATATTGCGGCTCTCCATTCTTCAATAAACCTAAGGAGCGCATGGCTTCTATATTATTTTGATAATCTTTCTCCAAAGAATCTCTTGTCACCAAAAGACTATCCCTGTTCTTCCAATCATTGTATAAAATATGCTGATCGGAATGCGCTCCGAAATAATGTTGTTGTTGATACAGTTGTTGAATAACAGGCTGATAGGCTTTATTACGATACAATCTTCCCGTGAAAAAGAAAGATGCTTTGGTATTTTGTTGTTGCAAAATTTTCTGAATAACGGGTAACCCCTCTACATATTCATCTGCAGTAAAAACAATTGCGATAGATTTCTTAGTTGTATCACCTCTCACAATAGCACCATGCTGTAATGTAAAAGCAGGGTGGATAGGAGGATAAGCTGTCCAGCCACCATTAGTTGTTGGTCTTGTTTCATTTTCTTTTGCTGCCAATAAATAAATCAAGGATGCTGTCCCATCCATCGTAGGTTCATTCGTGCTATAATCGCCGTAATCATCATGATAGACAGCCAGATCACTTTGAAAAGCAGCATATTCATCAGGATCATTCAATTTGATACCAATCAGATTTTTATAAATGGCTGTGTATACCGGACCATCAACTAATCCACCATCAATAGGATACTTTTTCAAGTGTGTGAAGGCAGAATGTGGATCAACAGGCGTATCACCCCATGATGGTAATCCATAAACCATACTCGTTCCCCATGGATTACAACCAAAGATCCAATCAATATTTGCTTGTTCCAGTTCGGTGTAAGTATCATCACCTGTCATGGTTCTGTACCAATAACACTGCAATGCAAATGAAACCGTAAGGTTATTGCTACACCAGATAAACGGAACACCTCTATAAAAAGCATTTTGTTTGGTCTTATTCCAAACCGCTTTGATGCCTGCTTCATAATAATCATGAAGGGTATCACGCTGATTATTATTTACTGTTCCATTCGCCAACACATAATGACCTGCATTCACAAAAGGATACCATTCATAATGATGGGCAGTATCTTTTCCCAGCCAAGGTGTAATAGGTTCTTTTTTAGCGAAGGAATAAGCATCTGTGTGATAGATAGCATTTTTAGTCCCTTTCGTTTGCGCCAATGTTGCTGCAGCCAATTCCATATCATCCACCCAATTCCCTTCTGCATAGATATAAGGTGATTTTACAGAAGCTGTTTGCGACACCCCCGGATATTGCTTGCCGTATCGATAGGCTGCTTCTGCCTTTTGTAATAATTTTTTGGAGAAGCTTTGATCTTTCTCCTGATAAACCTGCGCTGCCAATGCAAACGTACTTGAATACTTACCGGCAGTGGAAGCAGTTCCTGTTGTTGCGTTCATGAACTTACCCCTTACTTGCGGCTTACCTGAAACAAAGTAAACAGGTCGCTCAAATCCTTTGCCATAATAGTTAGTGTCTTCTTTAGGAATACGCATTTTCACATGATCTCTGTCATCCCCCAACTGATTGAACATGATACCATCAGAAGGATTCATTTTCAACAACCAATCCAATCCCCATTTGGCTTCATCCAAAATATCTGCTACACCATTTTTCCCATCCAATCCATTAGCCTGCTTTTCATCACTGAACACCCTTCCAAAACTTTGATAGGCTGATAACAGATGCCAGGCTGCATTGGCAGAAGTAGTTGTGTACTGCAAGTAATCACTCGCATCATGCCATCCACCACTTACATCAATATGTGTGCTATCGGGCATCGGACCATACAATGTATATCCATCATAGGTATGACAACTATCTTTTAAATACGGATTAAAACCACTTCTTTGTTGACGCATATATCGCAAACAGAAATCAGCGGTCCCTTTGTATACATCCTGATCAATTTTAAATATGGGTGATATGGTATTACCCGCACGAAGAAAATAACGTCCGGGTTTACGAAATAAAGTGAACCTAACTCGTGCCGTTTTATTAAACGGACCATAAGCCCCAAAAGCTTCCAATTGATCAATGGAGTAAACAGCTTCATTCGTCTCAGCATTCACCAACTCAATCTTTTCAGGTAAAACATTCTCTTTACTACACCAAACTGCTACTTTACTGCCATTAGGAGTATAGCCCAGTTGATTGATACGAATCCAATGTTGTGGGTCCTCTGATTTTTTAAATGCAAAGCATAGCATAAGTAGAGTAATTCCAACAAAGAACAATATTCTTTTCATACGGCTGTTTTGGGTCAATAAAGATACCTGATTAACTACTCTCTGCGAAACCTCAGCGTACTTCTTTCTCTGCGGTTAAGTATCACCGCAGAGAAAAGAGAAAAAGAGTTTCGCAGAGATTTTTTAAACTATTTTCGCCACTCAAATGATGGCATTATGAAACTTGTTTCTTACTTATCTGATGGTCGTGATCAACTTGCATTTTTAGTTGATGGTTATTTGTTCGATTGTGATCTGGTTCATCCTGAATTACCCGGTAGCATGAATATGTTCCTGCAATATTGGGATGATATGTTTCCCATTGCAAAACAAGTGAATGCCGCTATTAAAGATGGTAGAATAGGAAAAGAAAGAGGCGTTGATATACAAGGACAAAACTTACTGGCACCTGTTCCATTCCCAACCTCTTGTAGAGATGGATATGCTTTTCGTCAACATGTTGCCGCGGCTCGTCGCAATCGTAAAGTAGAGATGATTCCTGAATTTGATCAGTATCCTATTTTCTACTTTACCAATCACCATAGCATTCAAGGCCCCGGTGATATTTATTGCATGCCCGATCATTTTGAAAAACTTGACTTTGAACTCGAAGCCGCTATCGTCATCTGTAAAAGCGGAAAAAATATTCCTGCTGAAGAAGCGGATCAATACATCGGCGGATTGATGATCATGAATGATATGAGTGCTCGAAGATTGCAAATGGAAGAGATGTTATTGAACCTAGGGCCGGCGAAAGGAAAAGATTTCTCAACAGTGATTGGACCTTGTCTTGTAACGCTCGATGAGTTGGAAGCTTATGAAATACCCGCCAAACCCGGACATACCGGTAAGAACTGGAACCTGGGAATGAAGTGTTGGGTGAATGGAGTACAAGTAAGTGAAGGTAATGTTGGAGATATGGACTGGACTTTTGCAGAAATCATTGAGCGTTGTGCTTATGGTGTACAATTACATCCCGGGGATGTGATTGGAAGTGGTACAGTAGGAACCGGTTGCTTTCTCGAACTGAATGGAACCGGCAAACTGAATGACCCCAATTACCAGGAACAATGGCTACAACCCGGAGATACCGTTAAAATGGAGATTGATGGCATCGGAATACTTGAAAATACGATTGTGAAAGAGGATACTGACTTTTCTATTTTGGCGAGGAAAAAACAATAAAATCAGGTATTTATACGATGATTTCTTATTGTGATAGTCATTAGCTTTAACTCCTTTTAACCGCAGAGAAAGAAGAAAATGAGGTTACACAGAGTTCTATGACTGATGCCAAACTTAATGCAATTGGAGGGGTAATTCTTGATGCTGCTTTAACAGTCCATAGAGAGCTAGGACCCGGATTACTGGAATCGGCTTACAATGTTTCGCTGAAGCATGAACTACAGTTAAGGAATTTATTGGTGCAAGGGCAAGTACCAGTTGAGCTTAATTACAAGGGTATTAATTTAGGAAAAGCGTATGCTATTGATTTATTAGTTGAAAATTCTATCATTATTGAAATAAAATCAACAGAAGGTATTAATCCAATACATGTTGCTCAATTAATTACATATCTGAAGTTATCAGAAAGAAAACTTGGTTATCTGATTAACTTTAACACCCCACTCTTAAAAAACGGATTTAAAAGAATAGTATACCAATTCTAACTCTGCGTAATCTCTTTTTCTTCTTTCTCTGCGGTTTCTATAAAATTTTAAGACCCGTCCTACTTTTTTAACACAATCCCAACCCATCCTACCGTATATTTGATATGCTCAAAAACTAAAACGAATCATATGAAAAAAGTAATTGTACTTGCAATGGCGGCTTTCCTGGTAACGGGTGTGTCATTAGCCAACGACCATAAGCACGATGGTAAAAAATGTGCGAAAGCAAAAGAATGCAGCAAAGAAGGAAAAGAGTGCTGCAGCAAGGATGCTAAAAAAGCAACCAAAGAGACTAAAGAAGTTAAAAAAACAGAAACAAAGAAAACCGTTAAGGCTTAATCTTTTTCTGTCCGTAATAAAAAAGGATGTTCGAATGAGCATCCTTTTTTGTTTATAAGATGTTTTCCAACTCTTTAAGGTGATATACTGTATAGGTAGGTTGTATATGTGCAGCAATATTCAAATGATTCACAAAAACTGTATCCATTCCGGCATTGATGCCACCTTGAATATCCGCATCCAAATTATCACCGATCATGATACTTTCTTGCTCATTGGCCCCTGTTTGTTGAAAGGCATAATCAAAAATCTCCTTATGCGGTTTTAAACTATTACTTGCTTCTGATGTGATCACCGCATTAAAATAGGCATGCAATCCTGAACTCTGCAATTTATTGTGTTGCACTTTTTCAAAGCCATTGGTGACAAGATGTAGATGATAGCCCTTGGTCTTCAGGTATTCCAGTATTTCAAATGTATATGGGAAAATCGCTTTTTTAGAGGGCAGTGTTTCTAAAAATTGAACTGCCATATTACGAGACAATTCCTCATCTGCTAGTTTATAATCCAGCAAAGTCAGCCACATTCTTTTCCATCTTAACTCATCTTGTTTAATAAAACCTTTGGTATATCGATCCCATAAGCGTTCATTATGGTAACTGTATCGATCAAAGAATCCATCAAAATCTTCAATACCTCTTTTACTCAACTCATGACTGTGATACAGATCATTCAATGTGTCTTTGGCATTGGTTTCAAAATCCCATAAAGTATGATCCAGATCGAAAAAAATATGACGATAGCGCATGTCACAAAGTTAATACCTTATTGTACAGGTCTTATCATTACCCCATTACTAAAGAATCAGCTATCAGAATCCGTATAAAATGATTTACTTCGTAGTGTTCTAACTATTATCTTTCTGTGTATGAAAATCGTTATTACTGGAGCCTCAAAGGGAATTGGTAAAGCCATTGCTGAACGCTTTGCACAAGATGGTCATCATTTACTGCTATGCAGTAGAGGTGAAAAATCTTTGTATGATTGTGTTGAAGATTTACAAACGCGCTTCCCCGATGTAACGATTCAAGCCCGACCAACAGACATGTCTGTACAATCAGAAGTACTGGCATTTGCCCATTGGTGTTTAGAACAAGGCACTCCGGATATCATCGTTAATAACGCGGGTAATTTTATTCCGGGTAGTGTTCATAATGAGCCGGAAGGTGCATTGGATGAAATGTTACAAGCCAATTTGTTCAGCGCCTATCATCTTACCAGGGCTTTGTTACCATCGATGATGGCAGCGAAATCCGGACATATTTTCAATATCTGCTCCATCGCTTCCTTACATGCTTATGCAAACGGAGGAAGTTATAGTATCAGTAAATATGCCTTAGCGGGCTTCAGTCGTAATCTCAGAGAAGAAATGAAACCGCATGGTATTAAGGTAACTGCCGTCTACCCAGGTGCAGCACTGACCGCCAGTTGGGATGGTTTCAACATAGACCCCAAACGCATCATGGAAGCAGATGATATCGCCAAAATGGTATACGCAGCCGCCCACCTTTCGCCCATGGCGGTAGCTGAGGATATTATTTTACGTCCGCAGTTGGGGGATCTATAAGAAGCATATAGCTTATAGGTCATAGCTGATAGGATAAAAATACTATTAGCTATGAACCATTAGCCATAAGCTAACACCATAACAATTTCTTCATCCCCTCCTAACATTCTATTCATACTGTATGAGCAGTTTTGTAAAACCTCATGATGTATGGAAAGACGTCCGCTTGATGTTGTGGTGATGAGTGATCTTCATTTGGGCACTTATGGTTGTCACGCCAAAGAGATTGTCAACTATCTGAAAAGTATTCAGCCGCAAATTCTTGTCCTCAACGGCGATATCATTGATATATGGCAGTTCAGTAAACGATATTTTCCTGTGGCACATATGCAGGTGATCAAAGAGATCATGCATTTACTCAGCAAAGGAACCCGCGTTATTTATATCACCGGCAATCATGATGAAGCACTTCGCCGCTACTCCGATATGCACATGGGCAATTTCCAGTTGACAGATAAAGTAGTGATGGAGATCAACGGTAAAATGACTTGGATCTTTCATGGTGATGTTTTTGATGCCACTACAAAAGGCAGTGCAAAACTATTGGCCAAGCTGGGTGGACATGGCTACGATCTCCTCATTCTGATCAATAGTTTAATCAACCGTTGTTTGAAATTGATGGGCAGAGAGAAAATGAGCTTCAGTAAAAAAGTAAAAAACAGTGTCAAGAAAGCAGTCTCCTGGATCGGGAATTTTGAACAAACAGCAGCAGAATTGGCCATTGAAAAGAAATACGATTATGTCATCTGCGGACATATTCACCAGCCACAAAAAAGAGTCATTACAACCAAAGACGGACATGTTACCTACCTCAATAGTGGCGACTGGATCGAAAACCTGACCTCTCTTGAATACCAAAACAATGAATGGACGATTTATCAATACGATGAAAAACAATTCGCAGATACGGTTGCTCCGGTAGTTATAATGGAGAAAAAACTACCACAGTTGAATGTGGTGACCGATGAGATAGCCTTATTCATTCACTCTTTAGCCATTCAACCATGAGTATGAAAATATTATACGCCGTTCAAGCAACCGGTAACGGACATATCAGTAGAGCGATGGAACTCATGCCGTTTTTACAACAGTATGGTGAGGTAGATGTTTTTTTAAGTGGCAGCAACAGTAATCTTCAACCTGATCTACCCGTAAAATTTCGCAGTAATGGATTGAGTTTGTTTTATGGAAATACCGGTGGATTAGATTATTGGCGTATGTGGAAAGAGTTAGATCTAAGCAGCATATGGAAAGAAGCAAAAGAGTTGCCGGTAGAACAATATGATCTGGTGATCAATGATTTTGACAGCATTACTTCCATGGCGTGTAAACTAAAAAAGATAAAAAGTATTGGCTTCGGGCACCAGGCAAGTTTTCAAAGTGCGTTGACACCAAGAAATAACAAGAAATATCTTGCAGGTGAAATAGTATTGAAACATTATGCAACTTCATCAGCATACATCGGTTTGCATTTCGCATCTTATGATGATTTCATTTATCCGCCTGTTATCAAAGAAGAAATTTTAAAAGCTGATCCAACCGATCAGGGACATGTTACAGTGTATCTTTCTCATTATAGTGATGAAGTAGTAATTCATGCCTTACAAAAGATTAAAGAAGTTCGATTTGAAGTGTTTTCAAAAAAGGTAAAATCAGTAACTACACTTGCCAACGTGACATTATTCCCAATCAGCAATACAGGTTTTACGCAAAGTATGATTCATTCGAAAGGAGTCATTACCGGCGCAGGTTTTGAAACACCCGCAGAAGCTTTGTACTTAGGTAAACAATTGTTATGCTTACCCATACGCGGACAATATGAGCAACTATGCAATGCCGCTGCGTTAAAAGATTTTGGTGTCACCATCATCGATAAAATCAATAACGATTTTACACAGCAAGTTTACCAATGGCTTCAGACATCTACTGCAAAACAACTTTTACTTACACATAGTACTTATGAAATTGTACAACAAGCAATTGAGTTGGGCAGAAGTTTACAGCCGGCTAAAAAAGAGGAATCTTTATTAAACGAAGAAGATTTACTGGCTTTATTTTAATTACAAAGTAATACCTGCCAGGCTTTTTCAATATTTCCGGTATTCAATAATTCAGCAGCATACTTGTGTAACTCTGTTTCCATTTCGGCCGGACTCACCGAATAATATTGAAAGATATTTTTTACTCGATCATCGGTAAAAGAAGCATCGATATCAGGCATGGTATGTACATTTCCTAACATGCCCAAATGATTTCCCGTAAGTATGGTACTATTACGAATACTGTCTGGAAGTTGATCTACACCAATACCTAACTGCGTATTTGGTTTGGGAACTTTGAATAAATTGGTATGATCCACTTTACAATACCAATCGCCTCCTAGTCTGGCAACGAGTTCTAATTTCTGCTGATCAATTTTTCCATCATCACCTAAGATGCTTTCATCTACATGCATACAAAGCACTTCAGCGATTACCAATTGTCCTGCACCGCCATTTTCACCCAAACTCTTTACTTCATTGACTTTACATTCCAATTTAATTTTGGCTTCTTTCACCATCGGTGGCTGAACACGTGTGGATGATTGCTCTGTGAAACCGGCTTTTACAAACTCATTCATTCCTTTCGGAAACTCACAACTCGATAAACTCATTTGCTGTACCATCGCGTAATCAACAATATTGATCACACACTCTGGAACTTCTAACACATTTTCTAAAGTATGCTTGGTGGTGTTATCACGACCCCTTCTGGCAGGTGAGAATATAACAATGGGAGGGTTGGATGAAAACAAATTGAAAAAGCTAAATGGACTCAGGTTTACATTACCCTGCTTATCAATTGTACTGGCAAAACAAATGGGTCTGGGTGCAATCGCGTGTTGCAACCATTGCTGTTTTTCCATTACCGGTAATGCACTTATATCGATTGTTTTCATGAAATCAAATTATAGAACCAATCAATTAAAAAAAACTCTGCGCCCACTCATTCCCTCCTTTTCTCTGCGGTGAAAAATAGCCGCAGAGAAAAGGAGATACAGAGACTACACAGAGTTTTTATTGCCAACTAGCCAAAACAGTCACACCACCCTTCACCACCTGATTCATGCTCACATTCACTTTAGTACCCACAGGCAGTAAAATATCAACCCGACTACCGAATTTGATAAAACCATATTCATCACACTGCTTCACTTGTTGTCCAACAGTGGTATAGTTGCAAATTCGCTTCGCCAATGCACCCGCGATTTGTTTGTATAAAATGGTACCGTAATTATTTTTTACTGCCACACTCCATCTTTCATTTTCAGTAGATGACTTAGGATGCCATGCCACCAAATATTTTCCTTTGTGATATTGGTTGTACACCACTTCACCACTCATCGGATTTCTATTCACGTGTACATTGGCCGGACTCATGAAAATACTCACCTGTATTCTTTTGTCTTTGAAGTATTCTTCATCGATCACTTCTTCAATCACCACCACTTTTCCGTCTGCCGGACAAATCAATTGTTGATCATTGATGGTTAGGGTACGATTGGGTATTCTGAAAAAAGAGATCAGGAATAGTAAAAGTCCGAGTGTGATCACAAAAATGATGATGGTTAACCAGGGCAGAGAGGCACTTAAAAAAGTAAAAGATGCCACATTCAGTACACCAAAAATCAATGCACCGATGCCAATAGACTGGTAACCTTCGCGATGAATGGTCATGAGGTTGATGTTGAACTGCAAATGTAAACGGATTAAGGCAAATATCTAAGCCTTCTTAACCAAAGAGAAACAAAACCAGCCATACATAGGGTACAGCTAATAATAAGGAATCAAATCTATCTAAGAAACCACCATGTCCGGGCATAAAACTACCGCTGTCTTTCACACCTGCCATGCGTTTGAGTTTACTTTCCAGTAGGTCACCCAATGTACCCATGACTGCAGAAGTGATGGTGATCAACAATAACTGAATCCAAGGTAGCTCAAGCCAGTAAACACCTGCAATAGTTACCACAGCAACTGCCAGAATAGCCCCGCCGACTGTGCCTTCCCAGGTTTTTTTAGGAGAGATAGGAGAAAAAGGTGTTTTGCCTATAAAAGAACCCACGAGATAGGCCATGGTATCATTGATCCAAATCGTAGCAATGATCAACATGGGTAATAGCCATCCCTTTTCATAAACATTACCATCAAAATAATGATACAAATTCATCAATAAACCCCAAGACATGGATATGTATAGAAGTCCACCAACCGTATAACCGATGATTTTCCAATCCGGCATTTTTGCTTTGATCAATTTAATTAGTACCAATACTGTCAAAGCAATCAATAAAACACGAAATCCGATTTCACTTAAAACGATATCGCCTATGATATACGCATCCCCAGTCATCCAACACATAAAACCTAATCCGGCAGCAATAGCGCCATAGAAATGAATCGGAGAAATATGTTGATATCGATTATCAATCTTAGCAATTAGCGAACGGTATTCGATCCAACATCCAATATGAATCATCGCAAAGAGCAATAAAAAACTCCACTGGTTCCATAACAATCCACCCAACATTACGATCACAAAAACAATCGCCGTAATTGCCCGCGTCCGAAAAGTTTGAAAATTAAATGCCATGGGGTGAAGGTAGGAAATTAGTGTTTAGTCAATGGTCCATAGTCAATGGTTAAAAAACATGTCTATTGACCATGGACTATTAACCATGGACTAATTCAACAACGCCTTATTAATCAATTCCTGCGCAGTTATAGCGTATTGTCCGGGTACGAAGAGTTGAATATCGCCAAACATAGGATAGCTGCTGTCTTGTTTATTCAATAGCTGAACGGGTATCTGATTTTCTTCCAGCATTCCTTTGATGATGGCTGCTTCCGGGTATACACGGGTAGAAAATACTTTTTGCCACTGATTCATATTTCAGTCATCATTTCCGGGTTAGTTACATTCTTTTCAGTTTTCAACTGATTGCTTTCTGCCAACAATAAACGGAATAATACCACCAGCAAAATCAGGGCAATACTACCCCACCAAATAGGCATGGTTTCATCCATGACTTTATCAATGGCTTTTCCTTGGGCAGATAAAATATAGAGTTGCGTTACTACAAAACCATTATTCAAAAAGTGAAGCAGAATACTCAACCATAAATTATTGGTATAGTAAAAAATCAACCCTAAGATCAATCCCAATGCAATTCTTGGTAAGAATCCAAAGAAAGAGAAATGAATAGCACTGAACAAAATACTGGTAATGATGATACCCGCCCAAGCATTTTTGGTCCAGCCCACAAATACTTGCTGAAATGCTCCACGAAATAATACCTCTTCAAATATAGCCGGAGCCAATGCCATAACCAGCATTGCCAGTAAATAATCGGTAAGGCTTGTCATATGCGCCATATTCATCATGGCATTTTTATAGGCATTTTCAAGTTGTTGTGCTTGTTTCAGCAAGTTTTCTGATAAAGGAATTTTTTGATTGAGCATGCCCAAAGACCCACTGAGTATCATGCCGGCAAAAGTGATCAATACAACGATCAACATTTGTTTGCCATTCATTCTTTTATTGAACCCCAACCATGAAAAAGGTTGTTTACTTAGCACTTTTGCAAATACAATGGCGGGTATTAAAAAAGCAACGAGTGTAGCCAGGGTATTCAATAAACGGGAAATATTGGCATTTTGAGGGCGATTCAAAGCATCAGGCACCTGCAACAAGGAAACACCTAACATATTGGAACCCAAGGCGGCAACTAGGAGCGAACCAACCACCATAAAAAGCCCAACGAGCAATAAAAGCATTAAAAACTGAAGCGGATAACTAATCTGTTGCCTCTGATTCATGTGGTTGAAGAATAAGCTTGTAAATTTGCAGCCGATCTTTGCGCTGAGCGACTAAGGTACAGGTAACCATTGAAATACCGACTTCCGGTCACATGGATATTCTACCATACATCGAATCCTTTTCTTTTCGAAAAGAACAGCTCTTGCAAAGAAACAGTGAATTAGACAGAAAGTTGCCGCATGGTTAAGATTGATCAAATAGAATTACCCGATTTCCCCTTGTTACTTGCACCGATGGAAGATGTGAGTGACCCGCCATTCCGTGTGGTATGTAAAGAAAATGGCGCCGATTTGATGTATACAGAATTCATCAGCAGTGAAGGATTGATTCGTGATGCCATCAAAAGCCGAAGAAAACTAGATATTTTCGAATATGAGCGTCCTGTGGGCATCCAAATTTTCGGTGGCGATGAGGAAAGTCTGGCACTTGCTGCAAAAATTGTAGATGTTACCAACCCCGACCTGCTGGATATCAATTTTGGTTGTCCGGTTAAAAAAGTAGCCGGCAAAGGTGCAGGGGCAGGTGTATTGAAAGACCTGGACCTGATGGTAAGATTGACGGATGCCGTTGTAAAAGCCACACGCTTACCGGTAACTGTGAAAACAAGATTGGGATGGGATGAGACCAGCAAAAACATCGAAGAAGTAGCCGAGCGTTTACAAGATGTAGGTATCAAAGCACTGAGTATTCACGGTAGAACCAGGGCTCAAATGTATAAAGGTGAAGCTGACTGGACGCTGATTGGCAAAGTGAAGAATAATCCTCGTATCAAAATTCCCATTTTTGGTAATGGAGATATTGATAGTCCACAAAAAGCCGTGGAATATAAAAATCGTTATGGCGTAGATGGCGTCATGATTGGTCGCGCAGCCATTGGTTATCCATGGATCTTCAGGGAGATCAAGCATTATATTCAAACAGGTGAATTAATGGCACCGCCTTCAGTGGAAGAAAGAGTACAGGTGTGCAGACAACATTTACGTAAATCCATTGAATGGAAAGGACCCATTGTTGGTATCAATGAAATGCGCAGACATTATGCGAATTATTTGAAAGGTCTGCCGGGTATTAAAGATTACAGAAACAGATTGGTGACGCTGAAAACCATGGAAGAAGTGGAAGCGGTGTTAGATGAAGTTGCTATCAACTATAAAGGTTTTACGATGGAGCGTCAGCAAATAGAGCTGGTGAATTATCACGAAAATTGTCCTCTATAATCATCTGTGAATCTGTGGCTAAAAATTCAGCCACAGATTCACAGATTACTTAACTAGTAGCTGAACCACTGACTTATCCAAAGGCGATACTGTTTGTGGGAAAAATGCTTCGAGAATACCTTCTTCATTCACCAGGTATTTACAGAAATTCCAAGTAGGCTCCTGATCATTCCATCCATTTTTACCGGCATCACTCAACCATGCAAACACCGGATGCTGCTCTGCCCCTTTAATGACTGAACTTTTCTTTGCCAACAAGAATGTAACGCCATAATTCACTTTACAAAACTCAGCGATCTCTTCATCATTTTTTTGTTCTTGTTGCTTAAAATCATTCGCAGGAAAACCAATGATCACTAATTGATCTTTATATTTTTTGTACAACTCTTCCAATTCTGCGTATTGTCCGGTATAACCACAAGCACTCGCAGTATTCACCAACAATAATTTTTTCCCTTTGAACTGTTCCATTGAAATGGTTTGTCCGTTATTAAGTGTAACTGTAAGCTGATAAAAATTCATAGTCGCTGTTTTATGTTGCTTGTTCAAAGAGCCTTTCTGTGTACCGAATAATTTTCCCGGCAACATAATCACAGGATAAACGGCTTTCAGAATAGACTCTCTCCAGGTCATATTTTTCTTTTTAATGAGAATAAGTAATACAACAATAACAATCAGTCCAATGATTAGTTTACGCATTATTTTATTGATATGGATATGCTAAATAAATTTCTTGAACAATTTCAGCTTCCCTTTGAATGGCGGATATTTCATGGAAGGATCAAACCATGTAGGTGTTTGCAGCACCGCTTTTTCATGACTAAAAGTGTCAAATGAGTACTTTCCATGGTAACGCCCTGTTCCGCTGAATCCCCTTCCACCAAAAGGCAAATGATGATTGGTAGCATGCCAGCTCGCATTATTGATACAAGCCGCACCGGAAGGAACTTTATCTAACCATCGTTCTGCTTCTTTCTGCTGATTCGAGAATATATAAAAAGCAAGTGGATTCGGATTTTTTTGGATGATAGACAAAGCTTCTTCTTCAGTGTCATAACTAATGATGGGTAAGATAGGACCAAAGATCTCATCGCTCATAATAGAACTATCAAGCGATACAGACTCCATCAATGTAGGTGCAATGAATAAATGTTGCACATCATGTTCACCACCATGTACTACTGTACCATCTTTCAAATAGCCAATCAATCGATGGAATTGTTTTTCATTGATGATCTTTCCAAACTCATGACTATTGATCGGCTGTTCTGAAAAAAACTGAACAATTTTTTTCTTCATGGCTTCAACCAATTGCTGCTTAACAGATGTATGAACCAACACATAATCCGGTGCAATACACATTTGTCCGGCATTCGAGAATTTAGTTACAACGATCCTATTGGCAGCTACTTTGATGTTAGCTTTTTCCGTCACAACACATGGACTCTTCCCTCCCAGTTCCAAAGTAACAGGCACCAATCGTTCGGCCGCCATCTTATAAATGATCTTTCCGACTGCTGTACTTCCGGTATAAAACACATGATCGAAAGTAAAATGATGCATCATCTCCGGAATCACAGTAGCACCATCACCCGATACATACAAAACATATTCTTTAGGGAAAATCGACTCAATGATCTTTTGCATCACTGCATCGGTAGCCGGCGCAAATTCACTGGGTTTTAATACAACACAATTACCTGCAGCAATGGCACCAATCAATGGTGTTAATAATAATTGAAAAGGATAATTCCATGGGCCAATGATGAGCACTGTTCCTAAAGGTTCTTTAACAACACTACTCTTACTCGGCAAATTCAAAAGATTCGTTGATTTACGTTCCGGTTCCATCCAAGCACTCAGCCAACTGATGGTATGATCCAGTTCACTCAAAACAAAACCATTTTCAGTAACCCAACATTCTTCAGGACTCTTTTTAAGATCACTATACAAAGCAGTATAAATTTCCTGTTCATGTGCAATGATGGCTTTTCTCAATGCCAACAATTGCTGTTTCCGAAAAGTATAAGAACGAGTGACGCCGGATGTGAAATAATGCCGCATGGCATTCAGTTGTTCAATCGATACTGTAGACATAAGAACAATTTAGGCAAGAATACCCGAAACCATAAATGTCTGAACAGCCTTTTTTGTAAATTGCATCTTCCCGGCTCATGAGAGCATACAGCATTACTAAAAAACACAATATGGAATACAGAAGAATGGGCCGAAGTGGCTTACAGCTAAGTGTACTGAGTTATGGTAGTTGGGTAACTTTTCACAAACAGATTGACGACAGCATTGCAGATGAATTGATGGGTATTGCCTATGACAATGGCATTAATTTTTTCGATAATGCAGAAGCCTACGCATTGGGTGAAAGTGAAAAAATGATGGGAAGGATTCTGAAAAAGAAGAATTGGGACCGAACTTCTTACACTGTTTCTTCCAAAGCATTTTTCGGATGGAGAGGAAAAGAAAATAAACCCAATCAAACCGGACTCAGCCGCAAACACTTGATGGAAGCCTGTCACGAAGCTTTGCAACGTCTACAGCTGGATTATTTGGATTTGTTTTTCTGTCACCGCCCCGATCCCAATGTGCCCATTGAAGAAGTGGTATGGACCATGCATAACCTGATTCAACAAGGAAAGATTTTATACTGGGGTACCAGTCAGTGGAGTGGCGCAGAAATTATGGAAGCACATCGTGTTGCACAACAATATGGACTGATCGGTCCAACCGTAGAACAGCCGCAATACAATATGTTCGAAAGATTTAAGGTTGAACAAGATTATTTACCTGTATTCCGGAATGTAGGATTGGGCACCACCATTTGGAGTCCATTGGCAGCCGGTTTCTTAACCGGTAAATATCTCAATGGTATTCCTGATGATTCCAGACTGGCTATTCAGGGATTTGATTGGCTGAAAGAGCGCTGGGTACAGGAAGCCAAGATTGAGAAGGTAAAGAAACTAGCAGTGCTGGCACAAGAAATGGGCGTAAGTTTAGCAGAACTGGCTATCGCGTGGACCATCAAAAATCCAAATGTCACCACTGCCATTCTGGGTGCAACCAAAAAACAGCAATTGGAAGAGAACCTAAAAGCTTTACAAGTATTGCCATTATTGACCCCGGAAATCATGGAGAAAATAGAACAGATCTTACAAAACAAGCCCATCCTAGACTTGGCATAAGATTTTGAAAAACAATATATTAGAAGCGGAATGAAGGGCCTTCATTCCGCTTTTTTATGCAAGCACTAAAAAAAGTTCTACCTTCTTTCCAACCATTATCTCCTTTTCAACTCCTATAAGCGGAATTATACTTGGAACAGGAACCTACCATACAAACGGCTGTTGTGAGAAAAGCCTGCACGGGAGATGCAGCATCGCAGGCATGGCTATATCGTCAGTACTGTAAAGCTATGTACAACATCTGTATTCGCATGACCGGCAATCAGAATGATGCTGAAGACCTCTTACAGGAAGCTTTCATGATCGCATTCAAAAACCTGAGACAATTAAAGGATCCTGTTCAATTTGGCGGGTGGTTGAAAAGAATTGTGGTGAATGAATGTATTCGTTTTTGCAAAAAAAATGTGTACTGGTCTGAGTGGGATGAACAATGGGAACAAACCCTAAGCAATGAAGAACCCGAATGGTGGAAAACAGTTGATCTCAATATGGTACATCAGGAGATCAAAAGTTTACCGGATGGTTGTAGACAGGTCTTCAATTTATATGTACTGGAAGACTATAGTCATAAAGAGATCGCAACCCATTTGGGAATTTCTGAATCAACCAGTAAAAGTCAGTACCACAGGGCCCGACAACTATTAAAAGAAAGAATCACTAAACAAATGCAGCTACATGGATGATTTTAAAAAATACCTGCAAGAAAATCGTTCCGCATTAGATGTGGAAGAGCCATCGCCTGCCATCTGGAAACGCATAGAAAGGCAAGAACCCGTGAAAAAAACAAGGGTGGTTGTACTGATGACACGATGGGTAGCGGCAGCTTGTATATTGGTATTGGCAGGAATCGGCGTATGGAGTATTGTGAATGATACAACAACACCCGAATCATCCAATCTTACCGCCGCTACTAAAACAATAACACCCGTTGAACAACCTGTTGAAACAATACCGGAGACCGAATCCATTATTACAACAAAAGAACTGTCCGCTTCTGCAAAAAAAGAAACCAAGAAAAAAGAATCCCCAAATACAGCAGTAGCTAAAAGACAGGATCTGATGATCATGAACAATATTGAAAGCAGCTTTAAACAGGTCATCAATTTACAGCGCGATAAAGTAAGTACCACTCCGATGTTTGGAGAATCAAGCGACTATTTTACAGATTTTAAAATTCAGATCAACCAATTGGAAAAAGACGAAAAAGGTATCAAAGCAGAAATCGTCAAAAGAGGAATGTCAGATCAATTACTGAATCAACTCATTAATATCTATCAAATCAAACTCAATACACTCAAACAATTACAACTTGAAATGAACAAGATCAACAACCGCATCAAACAAAATCGTGCACCTGTTGATAGTGTGAAAACTTATTTCATCAATATTTAAAACCATCAATAATATGAAACGTATTGCTCAACAATGTGTGCTGCTGTCGGGAATTGTAACACTAGCCATCAGCGGAACTTTTGGTCAGACAGCAAGTTCTCCTGCTGCACAAAATATTAATCGATCATCAAATACCAACGTAATAAGTGTTGATAATATAGCGACAGCCTATGGCTATGGTTTTGAGACCCGCAACATCAATCAGGAAGATCTTAAGTCTAAAGAAGTCAGTCAGGAGATCAATATGCCCAAAAGTGGCGAGATCTATATCGAAAATAGCTCCAGATCTATTCAGGTAAAAACCTGGGATCAACAAAAAGTAAAAGTGGTAACCACTGCTTATTTCGAGAAAGAAAGTACACTCACAGATGCAGAATGGTTTGAGAGAATGGGCATCAGCTTAAAGGCATTGGGGTCATCTGTAAAGATCAAATCAGGTGGTTCTAGTTTTGGAACATACACTTACGCTACAAGTGGAAGAAGTGTAGTAGTAGGTTCTCCGGCTCCCTTATTGAAATCCGGAACATTGAGTAGAACGGGTAATAATACTAAAAGACTACTCACTATTTACGTTCCTGTAGGAAGTAAACTAGATATTGAAACTAAATATTCCGAATTGCAATTACCTGCAAATATTGGTGATGTATTATTGGATATTACCAATGGTAGTTTTGAAGCAGAGAACCTAAATAAGCTGCGTCTTCGCTCTAAATACTCCAATGCCAATCTCCGCGATATCAAAGAAGCGGAAATTGAATTTTCGAATGGCAGATTCACAGCCAATAATATTGATGATCTTGATATTGAAAGTAAATATTCAACCATTGAAATGGCATCAGCTAAAAAAATAAAATTGGCAAGTACCAATGATGAGTTTGAAGTAGAAGATGTTACCGATATCAGAGGTCGAAAAAATTATGGCAACCTACGCATCACCAGACTCACAGGCTCCATTGAAATGGATGGCAGCAATGCAGATGTGAAGATCAGAAATGTAGGTGCTAATGTAAAACTCATCAAAATCAATAACCGCTATGCAGATATTCGTATTCCGCTGCGTGATATGAAAAACTATGCAGTAGACTTTTTAGGTAGCTATTCTACTGTGTATGGTGATTTTGAAAGAAAAGAAGTTGAACCTACTGAAGAAGAGAAAAAAGAATATGCAAGTCTGATACAATCGATGATCAATACTTCAGGTACTGCTAAAATTAGCTCTGTCAATGGCATGATTGCTATCAACATACCGGCTCAATCCGGTAAAGCCACTACTCCAAGTGGAACAATAGAAGCTAGGACTGTACCTATGCCTGGAACTGTGGGTACAACCGGAACAATATCAGGCGGAACTTTTTCAGGGACACTGTCACCAACCGTTGTACAAGGATACCCCGCATTTCGTGGTGTCAACAGTACCCCCGCTAAATTCACTGCCAATATCGGAAGTGGTTCCGGTTTGAAAGTGCAGATAAAATGCCAGAATTGTACGGTTGATTTTAAATAATATTTCAGTTTCCATATACCCGAATGAGCAGCGCCATACTGCTCATTCTTTCTTTCGAGTTTCTTCATGTGCATATAAATTTCACACAGCCGATTTTTCTCATGTTGTTAACGATCGGTGCGTGCCCCGTTTCTACGGGGCACTCTTGTGAAGGTAAAAAGTGAATGGTGAATGGTGAATGGTGAAAATTTAACCCCTTTCACTTTTCACCATTCACCATTCACTTTTTCTTATCTTGCATAGTGAATAAGTAATCATGACCGAGCTGTATACGATTATATGGATTCTGCTCTCCCTGATTTTCATCGGCTTTTTTGCCGGATATGAGATCGCTTTTGTGAGCGCCAATCGATTGAGTATTGAACTCAAAAAGAAACAAGGCAAACGCAGTGGGATTATCTTATCAGATTTTGTTGACAATCCTGCAAAATTCATTGGTACCTGTTTAATCGGATTGAATACCGTACTTGTAGTATATGGCTTACTGTTTGACGAATTCCTGAAAAGTATTGCCTGGAATCCCCTCAATGTACAAAATGAGTTCTTAAAATTATTTATTGATACCATCATCTCCGCTTTGGTTGTGATGGTTTTTGGTGAATTCATTCCAAAAGCTATTTTCCGTGCTAAGAATGATAGCTTACTGATTTTCTTTGCCCCACTTGCAAAGTTCTTTCACACCCTCTTTGAGCCTTTGACCAATTTATTCGTGAACCTCTCACAATGGATTTTGAAATACATTTTGAATGTTCGTGTGAATGATAAAACAGAAGCATTTACCAAAGTAGACCTGGAACATTTTTTCCAACAAACCAAAGAACAAGACGAAGACAATCAGGAATTAAATACCGAACTTTTTGAAAACGCCCTGAGCCTGCCTACCATTAAAATCAGACAATGTCTGGTTCCACGTACAGAAATTGAGGGCGTAGATCAGCGCATCTCTATTCGTGAATTACAAAATCGTTTTGTTCAGTCTAAGTTGAGTAAACTGATTGTTTTTGATGAAAACATCGACAATATTCTTGGCTATGTGCACCAGATAGACCTCTTTAAAAAACCACACAGTATCCAAGATATCATTCATCCTATTCTGGCTGTTCCGGAAAGTATGAGTGCCGCTGACCTGATCAATAAATTCACCAAGGAAAGAAAAAGCATTGCTTGGGTTGTTGATGAATTTGGCGGTACAGCAGGTATTGTAACCATGGAAGATCTGCTGGAAGAAATTTTTGGAGAAATACATGATGAATATGATGTAGAAGAGTTTGTTGAGAAGCAACTAGCCGATGATGAGTTCATTTTGAGTGGAAGACTGGAACTGGATTATCTCAAAGAAAAATATGAACTCGAGTTCCCTGAAAATGAATCAGAGACACTCAGTGGATACATCATCAATAAGCATGAATCTATTCCCAAACAAAAAGAGACCATCATTATTGACGATTATCGTTTTGATATTCTGAATGTGAGCGAAACACGTATTGATACTGTTAAGCTGAAAATATTACGCTAACATGCGAAGAGCTTACCTCGCTGTTAGTCTTGATCATCGACCACATCTTGAATCGGTGATTCAAACCCTTCAAAACTGTCTCAAACAATATTCCATTGACTTATTTGTTTTTGTAGACCATTATCATTTCAGCTCAAATGAAGAAGTGAAAATGATGCAAACCGCTATGATGGAAATCGACCGTTCCGACATACTCATCGCAGAAGTATCCGTCAAAGCCATAGGGGTGGGTCTGGAAGCGGGTTATGCTGCTGCCAAAAATAAGCCTGTCTGGTACCTAAGAAATAGTGCCTCCGCGCATTCTTCCACTGTATCCGGTATAGCTGCTGAACGGATATTTTACCGGAATGAGCAAGATCTATCAGATCAACTGGTCGGTTTTATACCAAAATATCATTGAATAGCTGATAAAATCGACGTTTTTCGTGTTCCTGTTACCCGTAACTTTGGCAACTCAAACGCAGCGCGGATACATGGCTTTATTCAACAGAAACAGAGGACAGGAAAAAGCAGAGATGAGTTTTATTGACCATCTCGAAGAACTGAGACAGCATATCGTTCGCTCTATTCTTGCCATTTTGGTAATGGCGATCGTGATCTTTATTTATCGCGATTGGGTTTTTGATAATATCATCATAGGTCCTATCAACCCTAATTTCATCAGCTATAAAGCGCTATGCGATTTTAGTCACTGGGCACATATGGGCGATGCACTTTGTATGCCACCGGTAAGAGTGGATATGCAATCCACCACTTTTGCCGGACAATTCCTCAGTAGCATTTCGATGGCACTGATCGGAGGTATTATTATTGCTTTCCCTTATATCTTCTGGGAGTTCTGGAAATTCATTAAACCCGCATTGAAAGAGAAAGAACTGAAAAATACCCGCTTCATTATTTTCTGGGTATCCTTTTTCTTCTTTTGTGGTGCTGCTTTCGGATACTTTTTATTGGGTCCATTTACTTTTAATTTTCTCGGCAGTTTTCAACTGGGTACACAAGGACTACTTGTTACCAGACCTACTTTAACCGATTATCTGGATAACCTTACCAACCTGATCCTGGGTTGTGGAATCGCATTTGAATTACCGGTATTGGCATTTTTATTGACCAAAATCGGATTGGTTACACCTTCTTATCTTAGACGCATGCGTAAATATGCGGCTGTAATTATATTAGTAGTTGCTGCCATCATTACGCCAAGTCCGGATTGGATGAGTCAGCTCATCGTATTCCTTCCATTATTTTTCTTATATGAATTGAGTATCCTCATTTCTGCACGTGTATCGAAGGAGCAGGAAAGAAGAGAGGAAGAAGAATGGAGTTAAGGATATAATGCCTAGCCATTGCTCCGCTTATACATTTTTTAGTTTTTCGTTGGATCAATACTTTAATTTCACTGCTTAATTTTTAGCCATGAACTACGTGTTTGATGCTTCAAAACCGATTGCCATTGGTTCAGATCATGCCGGTTTTGAGTATAAAGAAGCCATCAAAAAATGGCTGACGGATAAAGGATTTACCGTAAAAGATTTTGGAGCGCCTTCTCTCGATTCAGTAGACTACCCTGATTTCGCCCATCCAACTGCTGCTAGTGTTGAGAATGGCGAAGCTGCTTTTGGTATTCTGTTTTGTGGTAGTGCCAACGGTGTAGCGATTACTGCCAACAAACATCAAGGCATTCGCGCCGGATTAAGCTGGCAAAATGATGTGGCTTCACTGATTCGCTTACACAATGATGCCAACCTCATCTGTATACCTGCCAGATTTGTTGCTTTGCCACTGGCGCAACAAATGGTCGAGATATTCATGACCACTGCTTTTGAAGGCGGACGTCATGCTACAAGAGTCAACAAAATTGCTTGTTCATAATGCTTGTAAAGAAAATTTTTCGCCGCTTACTTATCCCAATTTGAAAATCAAGATAATCCGCTGTCATAAAAAAAATTATTACTTACCTTACGGCGCCACCACCATATGTTGTGATGGCTCTTTCATTTAAAATCAATTTATGAGAATCATTCTTTTATCAGCATTACTTCTATCTGCAGCCACAGGTATGGCGCAGAAGGGAGATCCTGCCACTTACGCCAGCACCATTACGGCTGCCGACCTTAAAAAACACCTCACCATTGTAGCCGGACCTGAAATGGAAGGTCGCGAAGCTGCCAGTGAAGGTGAAAGAAAAGCAGCTGCTTATCTGGAAAGTCAGTATAAAAAATTAGGACTAAAACCGGGTAATGGCAATAGTTACCAACAACCATTTACATTATTCCAGTCTGAGTTAACGGAGACCGGATTGTCTGTCAATGGTCGTTCATTCCAGTTAGACAAAGACTATTCATTATCTGTAGCGATGGTACCCAGTGGTAAATCCATGATCAATGAAGTTGTATTTGCAGGATATGGCATCAGTGATTCCAGTAGAAATGATTATGCTGGTCTTGATGTAAAAGGTAAATTAGTACTGATAGTGGAAGGTTTACCGGGAACTACTGTTACTAATCCTAGAGGTCCGGGTTCTTCATTTGCAAAAATGACTACAGCCAGATCAAAGGGTGCAAGCGGTGTTCTAGTAGTATCTAAGAACTTCCCTAGAACAAACCCTAGCCAGTTAAAAGGCGGTTTGTCTATTAACAAACCTACTACTGATGTAACTTTTACATCCATCACCATTTCAGAAGAGATCGCATCTGCTTTATTGGGTCGTACTGCTAAATTGAATGTGCAGCAAATATCTGAATTGAATAAAGGTGTTTATCGTTCTGAGTTATCAATCAAAGCAGATAAAAAAATCAATGAGCTACAAAGTGCCAATGTAATAGCAGTATTACCCGGTACCGATAAAGCTGATGAATATGTTTTCATTACCAGCCACTACGATCATGAGGGTATTGTAAACGGACAGATCTATTATGGTGCTGATGATGATGGCTCTGGAACAGTGAGTGTACTTGAAATTGCTGAAGCATTTGTCAACGCCAAAAAGAAAGGAGAAGGTCCTAGAAGAACCATTGTTTTCATGAATGTATCCGGTGAAGAAAAAGGATTATTGGGTTCTCGTTATTATTCTGAGCATCCGATTTATCCATTGGACAAAACCACTGTTGATCTGAACATTGATATGGTCGGAAGAATTGATCCTACATACAAAGGTGATTCCATGAACTATGTGTATGTAATTGGTGATGATAAACTAAGTAGTGACTTAACACCTATTACCAATGAAGTAAATCAGAAATACTTTAAGATGGAATTGGACAGAAGATTCAATGATCCGAACGATACCAATCGTTTTTATTACAGAAGCGATCATTACAATTTTGCTGCAAAAGGCGTTCCCATTATTTTCTATTTCAATGGTACACACCGCGATTACCACAGACCTACCGATACGGTTGATAAGATCAATTTTGATCTGATGGAAAAACGAGTTCGACTCATTTACCATACAGCCTGGGTCATTGCACAAAAAGATACGATGCTGAAAAGAGATATTCCACTGAATATGCCTCCACGCTAAAACAAAAAAGCTCCGAATTTAATTCGGAGCTTTTTTTATTCTAAATGAATCTGAGGGTATTGATTTGACCATAGTCCATGGTCCATGGTCTATGGACCATTAGCCAACTACCACCCCAACAAATACGCAAAAATCAAAGGCGCTACAATCGTAGCATCACTCTCTACAATATATTTAGGTGTATGGATATCTAATTTACCCCAGGTGATCTTTTCATTCGGCACCGCACCGGAATAAGAACCATAAGAAGTAGTGGAATCACTGATCTGACAGAAATAACTCCAGAAAGGAACATCATGCCATTCCAAATCTTGGTACATCATCGGCACAACGCAAATCGGGAAGTCACCTGCAATACCACCACCGATCTGGAAGAATCCAACGCCTTTACCACCACTGTTCTGACGATACCAATCGGCCAACCATACCATGTATTCAATACCACTTTTTACTGTGCTCGCTTTTAATTCGTTTTTGATTACATAGCTGGCAAAGATGTTACCCGTAGTACTGTCTTCCCAACCCGGCACTACGATCGGCAGATTTTTTTCAGCAGCTGCTACAAT
Organism: uncultured Sediminibacterium sp.; assembly: GCA_964392685.1. Lineage (GTDB taxonomy): Bacteria > Bacteroidota > Bacteroidia > Chitinophagales > Chitinophagaceae > Sediminibacterium. Next base: position 8,868 of record CAYMQQ010000014.1, on the reverse strand, counting down.
CCAACTGTTCTTAGGATCAATTTCATAGTACTGTTTCAGGTCGCCGCTCAATACGGTCTTGTATAAAAATTCATGTGGAAAATAACGCTCACCTTTCGCTTCAGCATCCTGCCATTGTTTCAACAAATGCTTTTGTAGTCTTCTGAATGCTTCTTCTTCCGGGATACAAGTATCTGTTACACGATTGTAATGATTCTCTAATAAATCCCATTCATCTTGTGGAGTAAGATCTCTGTAATTGGGCACTCTTTTATAATGACTATGTGCCACCAGATTCATCACATCTTCTTCCAAATTGGCACCGGTACAACTAATAATGGCCACTTTATCTTGACGGATCATTTCTGCCAGACTAATCCCCAGTTCAGCAGTACTCATGGCACCCGCCAAGCTTACCAGCATTTTTCCGCCTTCCAGCAAATGGGTTTCATATCCTTTGGCAGCATCAACCAATGCAGCGGCATTGAAATGTCTGTAATGATGCATAATAAACTGAGAAACAGGCCCTTTCGTCATATTCGGTGATTTTGAGGGGCAAAAGTAATTTTTTTAAACGGTTCGGGAAAGTGCAATTAAAATAAAAAAGCCCCCCAGCCTATTGGCCGGGAGGACTTCCGATTAACCAAACCAACTTATTTACTCTTCTCAAAAATGGTCACATTGCCGTACAAGGAAACTTCCAGAATCTTACGGTCTGCGTCATTTTCTAAGGAAACAAAATATTTTCTTTCACCATTGAATTCAAATTCAATCGTTTCAGTGACTTTGTATTTACCATAACTTTTTCTGATCTTTTGAATGGCGTTCAATGGTAAACGTTTCAGATCTGTTTTTCTGGAAGTACCAATCACATCTCCTGAGGCGTTGAAGAAAGCTTCTACCTGCTCTCCTTCAATCGTGAATTTTGCCTTGGTATAATCTTCAGTAACTGTCCAGTTAACATCCGTTGCATCAGCAAATTGGGCTTGGAATGCAACCAATACACGGTAACTAACTTTGCTTACATCTGAAGCAAATACTTGACTGCCGATCATAGCAGCAATCAAAGTGGTTAAAAAAATCTTTTTCATGTTTTCTGTTTTTAAGTTTAAGTATGATGATGTAAATCTTTCGGTTGACAAATCAAAACTAGCACTTACAATACCCGACATCCATTCTTTATGACCAATGCGATCAGAAGATGACCTCTACATTATGAACGGTGTTAATGATGATGTTAATATGGGTTAATAGACCGCTGAAACCTTTACCGGCATTGCATTTCAAAAAGTTTCTTAATAAAAAGATAAAAGGCGTTATGATGTGGTTAATTTTTAGAAGTGGTGAACCAATACATAGATGACAAAGCTGTTGTATCTTTAAGCAACGCCTTACCATGAGACGACTTTTTACATCCCCGCTTCTGGCAGTGGTTATTTTAGCATTGCCATTTCTGTATCTGGGTATACAATATGCAAGCTTACCCGATACCGTACCTGTACATTTCAATGCAGAAGGAGTAGCTGACGGATTTGGATCAAAATCTTCATTATGGCTACACACCTGTATTATCTCTGTAGTTGCCTTAAGCACTTATTTACTCATCAGCAACCTGCATAAGATTGATCCGAAAAAAACAGCCAAGACCTCTGCTGCTACCTTACATCTTATAGCGATTGTTATTGTATTGTTTCTTTCTGTGATCAATATCAGCATTACATATAGTGCTGTCAACTATCCTGCTAGTTTTAATCTTACAACAGTTGTTCTGTTCGCCGTTGGACTTTTATTATCGTTTATAGGCTATCAGATGCGTACGATACAGCCCAATTATTTTATCGGCTTACGATTACCATGGACACTGGAAGATGATGAGAACTGGAAAGTTACACATCGATTGGCTGCTCAACTTTGGGTTCCCGGAGGATTGATCATTGCGATCACGCCTTGGGTATTGCCTTTTTTTAGTGCATTTATCACTACCATCATCATCACAGGCATTATGGTCATCATTCCAACTGTATTTTCTTACCGCTTTTTCAGAAAAAAACAGGCATGAACTATCTCGCACATGCTTTTTTATCTTTTAATGAACCGGGATTGCTGATCGGTAATATGATCAGCGATTTTGTCAAAGGAAAAAAACAGTTTGACTATACCCCCGATATTCAGAAAGGCATCAGGCTACATAGAATGATCGATACATTCACAGATGCACACGAGGCCACACAAGCAGCAAAACAACTATTAAAACCTGCTGTAGGTCCATATGCAGGTGCTTTTATAGATGTGGTGTACGACCACTTTTTAGCCATCGATACAAATATGTTATCCGATCAGGAATGGAAAACATTTGCAGAACAGACCTATGCTACTTTACATGCACATGAATCATTGTTACCCGAAAAGTTTGCCAGAATGCTTCCTTATATGAGTAGTCAGAACTGGTTATACAATTACCGCCACAAATGGGGAATCGAAAAAAGTTTTGAGGGTGTGGTAAGAAGGGCTGCATATCTGGAAGATAGCAGTGCCGCCTATCGGTTATTCGAAGATCATTACACCCTATTTCAGGAAGCATATCACAGATTTTTCCCTGATGTTAAAAAAATGGCGACCGGCTTTTCCAACGCTTTGTGAAACGCTTATGCAGCTATCTTTGCCAAAAAATAAATACCACATGAAGTTTCTATTGCTGAGTATTTCATTACTAGTCAACTTTTGCATTTTCGCCCAACAAAAACCCACAGATCTAGATAAGTCGCCCATGGATATGAGCTACTGGCCTGCTAACTACCCCATTCTTAAACTCAGTGGTAAAGCAAAAGATGCTCCTATTGCACGTGTTATTTATGGCAGACCTTTAAAAAGCGGACGCGATATTTTTGGAGGCATCATCAAATACAATGAAATATGGAGACTAGGTGCTAATGAAGCTTCAGAAGTAGAGTTTTTTAAGAACATCCGTATCGACGGTAAATTGGTACCCAAGGGAAGATATACTTTGTATTGTGTACCAACAGAAGGTAAATGGACCATGATCTTGAATAAAGACAATTTCTGCTGGGGTAATTTTAATTATGATGCAAAAAAAGACTTGCTGAGAACAGAGATTGATATTGCCAGAAACAATGAAACCATTGAAGCCTTCACCATTTATTTTGAAGAAACCAAAAACAACGGTGCCCAAATGATTATTTTATGGGATGATCTAAAAGCAACATTACCCATGACGTTTATCGAAGATGCGCCCGTAAAACCTACTAAAAAGAATTAAACCATCCCTTGTATGAAACTTGCTACAAAATATATACATGCCGGTACAGAACCCGATCCTTCTACCGGTGCGATCATGACACCTATTTATCAAACTTCTACTTATGTGCAGGAAGCACCCGGCGTAAATAAAGGTTTCGAATATGCCAGAAGTCAGAATCCTACCCGAAAAGCATTAGAAGAAGCATACGCGCAAATCGAAAATGGAAAATACGGACTGGCATTTAGCAGTGGTGTAGCAGCTACTGATGCCGTCATTAAACTCTTATCACCCGGCGATGAAGTGATTGCTGCCAATGATATGTATGGTGGTACTTATCGCTTATTCACCAAAGTATTTGAGAAATTCGGGATACAGTTCAAGTATGTAGATACAACCAATACTGAAAATGTAGCAGCTGTCATCTCAACAAAAACAAAACTCATCTGGATTGAAACACCTACCAATCCACTGATGAATATCACAGATATTGCTGCAGTGGCAGCCATTTCAAAAAAAGCAGGTGCATTACTTTGTGTTGATAACACTTTTGCTTCCCCTTATTTACAAAATCCTTTAGACCTAGGTGCAGATATTGTGATGCATTCTGCAACTAAATACCTAGGTGGACATAGTGATGTGATTCAAGGATGTTTAGTAATGAATGATGCGGATCTGCGTGAAAAATTATATTTCATTCAAAAAAGTTGCGGTGCTGTTCCTGGACCGATGGATTGTTTTTTGGTGTTGAGAGGTATTAAAACCTTGCATGTGAGAATGCAGCGTCATTGTGAGAATGGTGAAAAGATGGCTAATTTCTTACGCAATCATCCAAAAGTACAACAAGTGTATTGGTGTGGTTTTACAGATCATCCCGGCTATGCCGTTGCCAGTCAACAAATGCGTGGCTTTGGTGGTATGATGAGTTTCACTTTAAAAGATGATAGTGTTGAGAATGCCAAACGTGTATTATCATCAACCCATGTATTTGCACTTGCAGAAAGTTTGGGTGGTGTTGAATCACTCATCAATCATCCGGCATCTATGACCCATGCTTCTATTCCAAGAGAAGAAAGAATTAAAAATGGATTGAGTGATAGTTTGATCAGACTCAGTGTAGGTATTGAAGATATCGATGATTTGATCGCTGATATTGATCAGGCTATCGGATAATTTTTGTTGTATACAATTTCATTGAAAAGGCATCACATATTCATGTGATGCCTTTCTTTTTTGATAGATACTGCTTACTGTTCATCCCTAATTCTGACTTTCTATCCAATGAAAAATGCAATTCGTACAAGATAACAATTGTTCAAGATGAAGTTGCTCAACTTTGTTATCCTAAAACAGATATATGCAACAGAATAAATGGATCATCGGATTATGCAGTTTACTCATCGTATTTTCATCCTGCACCAAATCAATCACCGGTGAAGGACCTACTGCTACACAAATCAGGCAGGTAGCGAATTTTAATAAGATCAAATTGAATGGTTCAGGTGATGTAGAGATCGTACCCTCAAATACACAACAAGTCATTATTTCAGGTTATACCAATCTACTGGAAGTGTATGAATCCAAAGTAGTTAATGGGGAGCTTATAGTAGGATTTGAAAGCAGAAAAAATATCCGCAATGACAATATCAAAGTAAGAATAGAAATTCCGGATATAAGAGGTGTAAATATCAACGGGTCAGGAGATGTGATGATCAATGGGTTTCTCCAGGGAACAGATCTGAACACTTTGATCAATGGTTCGGGCAGAATCCGAATTCAGTCATCTGCTTTTAACAGCACTGCTTATAACATCAACGGGTCAGGAGATATTTTTGCAGCAGGTATTCCGTCGAAAACCAGCGAAGCCAGTATTACAGGTTCCGGATTTATTGAATTGAACTGCTCACAAAATTTAAAAATAAGAATCAGCGGATCAGGCACGATCGACTACTATGGTAATCCGCCTACCACCGATATTGCTATTAGTGGCAGCGGGGTTGTAAGAAAAAAATAACAGAGAAAAGCCGGATCTAGTAGATCCGGCTTTTTTTATTTGATCCTCAATAATTTTTCAATCGCTTTATCCAAAGTGGCTTCTTGTTTAGCAAAACAGAAACGAATGACTTTATCATCTTTTCCATCTTTATAGAACGCAGAAACAGGTATGGTAGCTACGCCATATTCAGATGTTAGTCGCTTGGCAAAGACCATATCCGGTTCATCACTAATAGCTGCATAACTGTAACACTCAAAATAACTTCCATGAGATGGAATACATTGAAATGGGGTTTGTTCCATTTGTTTTCTGAAATAATCTCTTTTCTGCTGTATCTGAGTACCCAATTCCAGATAAGCCTGCGCATCATCCAAATAAGCAGCCAGTGCTACTTGTTTAGGCGTATCACAAGTAAAACAATTGAACTGATGTACTTTTCGAAACTCTTTCATCAATTCAGGTGAACTGATACAATAACCTAATTTCCATCCCGTACAGTGATAGGTTTTACCAAAAGAAAAACATACAAAACTGCGTTTCAATAATTCAGGATAGCGCAGGATACTTTCATGTGTAAGTCCATCAAAGATCAAATGCTCATACACTTCATCACTCAGGATAATGATATTTGTTCCTTCTACCAAACTAGCTAAAGCTTGCATATCAGCAGCAGATAAAACAGCACCGGTGGGATTATGCGGTGAGTTGATCATGATCATTCTTGTCTTGCTCGTGATCTTTTGTTTCACCTCCTCCCAAGGAATACTATAATCCGGATAATTCAAAGCGATACGAACGGCAACTGCACCATTGATCTCAATATTGGGAATATAACTATCATATGCCGGTTCAAACACAATTACTTCATCGCCTGGTTGTAAAACGGTTGTCAATGCAGTATAGATGGCATAAGTGCCTCCGGGAGTAATGGTGATATCTGTTTCTGCATCCACGGCAGTAGCATACAGTTGCTGCACTTTTGCTGCCAGTTTTTGACGCAATAACGGATATCCATTCATGTGAACATATTGATTGGCACCATCACGCATGGCTTTGGCTACCAGCTCATGCAGTGTTGGGTTCATGGGGAAGTCAGGAAATCCTTGTCCGAGATTCACCGCATTGTACTGCGCTGCCAGCTGACTCATCACAGTAAAAATGGTTGTTCCTACATCCGGTAGTTTAGAATGGATCGATACAGACACGTTGAATAATTTATTCCGGCAATTTACGAACGGAAATGCATTCGCCGTTGATCATTCATTCAACCGATACTGTTTAACATTGAAATGAAAAAGGGTTACGGTGTAATCTGATTGGCCAATCTTTTCAGTTCAATCTCAGCCAACTTAGCCGTATAATTCAGATTCAACAATCGGAAACCTGATGTTTCAAAACTTTGTTGTGCCTGTCGAACATCAATGATGGTGGCCTGATTGAGTTCAAAGCGTTTTAAAACGAGGTCAACCAGTTGCATGGAGAGTTTATAATTTTCAACCTCTGTTTCCAATTGTTGCAGCGCATTTTTATATGCCTGATAAGTTCTAACAGCCCCTGTTTCTAAGGTTTGCGCCAATGTTTCTTTTTGTAACACAGCATTTTTTGAATTGATCTCTGCTACTTGTTGCTGACGCTTGAATGCCGTACCATTATAAATGGGAATACTCAGGTTCAAACTGATAAACGGACCAAAACTCTGGTTCTGCAAAATGAAACCTGCACCACTTCTAGTATTATTGAAATTGTATCCTGTATTCGCACGAAGAGTTGGCATACCCAATGCTTCTGTTTCTTTTTCAATCAGTTCATTGATCTTGATCTGCTCATTCGCACTTAGTAACTGCGGATTGTCTTTCAACTTGGCACGAATATTTTCCAATGAAAGATTACGCTCAACGATGATGGTATCCTGAATGGTGATGGTGGAATCCGGATTGAGGAATAATAAATTCAGCAAATCGGTTTTGCCTTGTTGTATCACCAATTCCTGCTGCTGTTTCAATTGCACTTGTGCGTTCAAATCCAATCTGGCCTGGAAAATATCTGCGTTATTAGATAAACCGGCTTCCTTGCGGGCCAATAGGATATCCAATCTTTTTTGAAACACATCGATGGATTGTTCAATGGTTTTGATAAACTCCTGTTGACGAACCACATCATAATAACGGGTAGCTACGGCTGCCATCGTATTTTGAATCTGTGCATCCAACAGGTAACGGTTTTGGATCACCAATTCATTCAACCGCTTTTTAGTAGTGACCACCCGATAGCCATTGGACAACAGAATGGTACCGGTAACACCCACACTCAGGTTATTCGAGCTAACATTGTTACGAGTCGTATTTCTGGATGGATCCGGAAATTTTTGGTTGATGGAAATGATCTGTTCATTATCATTGGCGGTTGCTGTAACCGTAGGCAATGCACCGGCTACACCCGGATGATTATTGATGGTGCTGATCTCTACATTATTCTTAGCCAATTGAATATCGAGGCTATTCTTCAGTGCAAGATTGATGGCATCTGAAAGGGTAAGGCGACCTTGTGATAGTGCCATTCCTGCATTCAGACAACAAACGAGTATCAATAATTTTTTCATTGGAGTGAAATTACCAACAGCATTCAACAATAACCCTTGTTTTTACACCAACGGGCGATCAGCTTACAAAAGTGCCTACATTCATCCCTTCAACCACTTTCAGCAGGTTTCCGGGTTTGTTCATATCAAACACAATAATGGGGAGTTTGTTTTCCATGCAAAGGGTGAAAGCCGTCATATCCATCACTTTCAGGTTATTGGTGATACATTCCTGAAAACTGATTTTATCATATTTAGTGGCATTAGGATCTTTTTCAGGATCCGCTGTATATACGCCATCGACACGGGTTCCTTTTAAAATCACATCTGCTTTCATCTCAATGGCACGAAGAGAACCTGCTGTATCTGTTGTGAAATAAGGATTACCGGTACCTGCTCCAAAAATCACCACCCTTCCTTTCTCCAAATGACGCAAAGCTTTTCTGCGGATATAAGGCTCAGCTACCTGCTCCATATTGATGGCACTTTGTAAACGGGTATACACGCCAATCTTCTCCAACATCGCCTGCATCGCCATGGCATTGATCACCGTAGCCAGCATACCCATATAATCGCCATGTGCTCGCTCAATACCACTATCTGCCTCATTCATACCTCGGTAAATATTCCCTCCACCAATCACAATCGCTACCTGAACCCCTAAATTGGTCACGAGTTTGATATCGTGCGCATATTGTTCAATGATCTGCGGGTTAAATGGATCACCATTTTTTTGATCGCCTAATAAGGCTTCACCCGATAACTTGAGGAGGATTCTTTTGAACTTAGGAAGCATGGGAATGATTTGTTTGCAAATAACCTGAATTTTTGGTCAAATGCCAAATGAGAGAATGGCGGATGTCAGATGTCTGATGTCTGATTTGATTAGCAGAAGATTAGCTATGAGCTGCAAGCTGCACGCTACAGGCTATAAGGGGTTTGGTTAATTCACTCATGCTTCTCTGAGGTATGTAGTCCTTAAGACACCTGTATCGAACAAATCAACTGTGGTAGCCTGAAATATGTTGACCGTTTTTGAATAAATTTTTAACTCAAAAA
>CAYMQQ010000013.1:31294-41159 GCA_964392685.1 uncultured Sediminibacterium sp. | reverse complement strand
TTCCGCTTTTCGATAATCAGGGCGATTTTTTGCAGTTTTTTGCGGCATTAAAATTTATAACTGATGCATTGTTTTGCGGGAATCCAATGTCTAAGTGAAAAAAAGGGGATGGCCATACGAAGCTTCCCGATTAATTTCTGTTTACGAAACCAAAAAAACTCTTATGAGAAATTTTGTCTCAATCATGAAAGTGGCCTTAATGCTACTTTTGCTGTTTGCACTACCGGCCATAGGTCAGAGTCAAACAGTATCGGGAACCATTACTGATGCTGCTACCAAATTGCCCTTAGCAGGTGTAACCATTAAAGTGGTAGGCGCCGCTACCACAGCTCAAACAAATGAGCGTGGAACTTTTACCATCCGTGCAAATAACGGACAATCACTTCAAATCAGTTATGTTGGGTATGAGGGTAAGCGTGTTTCTGTTACAGGAGCGCAACTCAATATTACCTTGTCTGCTGAGGTTTCTGAATTGGAAGAAGTGGTAGTAGCCATGGATATCAAACGTAAACCTCGCGAATTGGGGTATTCGGTACAAAAAGTGACCGGTAAAGAAATCGCGGAATCACAACGTGAAAATTTCGTAAACAGTTTACAGGGAAGGGTTGCAGGTCTATCCATTACGCCTACTGGTGGACAAGCGGGTTCTTCTTCTTCTATTGTTTTGAGAGGATTTAACTCGATGGCATTGAGTAACCAACCATTGTTTGTGGTGGATGGTGTTATCGTTGATAATGGTTCTGTGAATGAAAGCGGCGGTGGTGCTACCATTGGTTTGGCTTCTGATCAGCCTAATCGTGGACAGGATTACACGAACCGTATTTCAGATATCAATCCGAATGATATTGAATCCGTAACAGTATTAAAAGGTCCTGAAGCTACTGCCCTTTATGGTAGTCAGGCCAGTTCCGGTGCTATCGTTATCACAACAAAGAAAGCGAAGGCTATTGGAAAAATCAGTGTGAACTATGATAATAGCTTTCGTGTTCAAAAATTAACCCGTACCCCTTCGGTTTCTAACAAATACAGTCAGGGTAATAATGGAACATCTGATAATAATGTTTACTCTTATTTCGGTCCGGCTTATGGAACCGATGTACAACTATATGATAACGTTAAAGAGTTTTTTGAAACCGGTTTTGCACAAACACATAATGTGAGTGCTGATTATGGTACAAAGAATGCATCATGGCGTTTTTCAGGTTCAGCCTTCGATCAAAAAGGTGTTGTACCTAATAACACATTCTCCAGATATAATATTCGATTATCTAACAGCACTAAGATCAATAAATGGATCGATATCGCTCCATCCATTAGTTATATCAGAACAACGAACAATAAACCTGAAAGAGGTGCTGGTTCTTATTTATTAAATCTGTTAACATGGCCATCTAATAATGATGCAAGCCAATACTTAACAGAGGATTCCAGAAAATTGCGTTTGGGAAATGATGAATTTGATAATCCGTATTTCAATTCACAATTTAATAGAGGGTACGATGTGAATGATCGCTTCCTGATGACTTTAGGTGTAAACCTTAACCCTTTTCCGTGGTTGAGTGTAGCAGGTCGTTTTGGGTATGATACTTATAATAATGATGGATTTTCCGTGAAAGATTCTGCATCTTCTGCAAGACTCCCAACAACATTCGGTGGAGGTATTGTTCGTACATCAAGAGGATTTCAGGATAATTTCTATCGCAAATACAAAGGATATAACCATACCATTACCGCAACAGCGCGTAAGAGTTTAGGCAATTTCAACGGACGTTTGATGGTGGGCACCATGTGGCAGGATTACCGTACAGAAATGTATGCAGTATCCGGCTCACAGTTAAAAGGTAATTACCTGAATGGTATGGACAGTAACAATACCAACCCCGCTACTCGTATTCGTTTGAATAATGCGCAACGTAATGGCGGTCCTAACTATGTAATGAGTCGTCAGGTGGCATTCTTTGGCGAGTTTGCACTGAACTATAAGAACCTTGCTTTCTTAACTTATTCACACCGTTTTGAGGAGTCTTCTATCTTCCCTAAACAATTTAGAAGCTATAATTATCCGGCAGGAAGTGTGAGTTTTATCATGTCAGACATCTTACCTTTCATAAAGAGTGGAAATGTGCTGAATTACTTTAAGCTAAGAGGTTCACTCGCACAAACAGCCAGATCCAGTGCACCCTATGCCAACCAGTCTGTATTTAACTTTGTACAGTCTAGTGGTGGTGGATTTGCTTATGGATTCTCTAATAACAATTTCTTCCTCGAACCGGAACTTCAGAAGACTTATGAATTAGGAGCTGAATTTAAGTTCTTCAATAACAAGATCAACTTAGATGTTACTTATTATAATACTTTGAATGAAAAGCAGATCGCTGAAAACTTCAGAGCGAGTTATGGTACCGGTTTCGTATTGAATACCTTGAATGTGGGTTCTACACGTAATAGCGGTATTGAAATTGCATTGGATGCAACGCCGGTTCAAACCAAAAACTTTAGCTGGAGCACACGTGTGAACTTTAATAGAATGCGTAATAAAGTATTGAGTTTACCTGCCAACGTTCCGGAATTTTATATCTCTGATACATGGGTATTTGGAAATGCTCGTGGCGGTTTGATCACAGGTGGACCAAGTACTTCCATTACCGGATTTGGATATCAGCGTAACAATGCCGGACAAATTCTGATTGAGCCAACTACAGGTCTTCCTTTGGTTGATCAAAGATTCTTGGTACGTGGAGATAGAAACCCTGATTTCAGTATCGGTTTCAATAACAACTTCCGTTATAAGAATTTCACCCTGAGTTTCCTTTGGGATGTGAAAATCGGCGGAGATATTTTCAATGCCAATGAAATGTTCCTGACCGGAAGAGGTAAAAGTTTAAGAACAGAGGATAGAAAAACACCGAGAGTAGTTGAAGGTGTCTTGAATGATGGTTTACAAAATTCGGCTACTCCAACGAAAAATACCATCGCTATCACTCCTTACAACTTGCAGACCTATTATACTGCGAGAATGCCGGAAGAGGAATTTATTGAGAAAGACGTTAACTGGGTGCGTTTAAGAGATATCACAATCAGTTATATGTTCCCTGCAAAAGCTATACGCAAAATGCAGTTCCTGAAAGGCTTGAGCTTGTTTGCAACCGGAAATGATTTAATTCTGATCACCAATTACACAGGTGCAGATCCTGCTACCAGTGCAAATACTTCTGCAACAAGAGGAGTAGGTGGTTTCGGATTTGATTATGGAAACATTGCTACACCTATCAGTGTAAACTTTGGCTTAAGAGCCGCTTTCTAAGGAGCTAATAAAATCGTATAACCACAAAGTCAATTTTATGAAATATACATTCTTTAAAAAACTGCTAGTCGGAATTACATTGACCAGTGTAGTAGCCGTTTCTTGTAGTAAGAAAATAGACGAAGCATATCTCAATCCCAATGCGGATGTAAAAGTACCACCTGAACGATTATTGCCGGGTATTCTGGCAAGTATGGTAGGTAATGGTGCCGGACACGGTACTGCCAACGATGCCCGCTTTGCAGGACGTTATATTCAAAACTGGCATTCAATCAGTGCCGGTACCGCAGCCGATGCATATGATATGATGGGCGGAACAACCGGTGCCAGCGATAATGCAGCATCGGTTTGGAGAACCCACTATTATGATCACGGGCAAAACTTAATGCGCATGATCGATTGGGCTGCAGAAGAGAAGAAATGGGATTATGTTGGAGTTGGACAAGCCATCTTCGCTTGGAGTTGGTTAACACTTGTAGATTATCATGGTGAAGTGATCTTGAAGGAAGCATTTAATACCAGCTTGATCACTTTCAAATATGATGAACCTCAAGATGTGTATACATTCGTTAGACAGCTTTGTCATACAGCACTTACTAATCTGAATAAAACTGGTGATGGTGTAAGTCAGGCCAATCTAGCTACTGGAGATCAATACTTCTATGGCGGTGATGTCAACAAATGGAAGAAGTTTGTTTATGGAGTTCTTGCACGTAGTTTCAATCATCTCAGTAACAAAGCATCTTATAATGCTGATTCGGTGATTGCTTATGCGAATCTGTCACTGGCGAGTAATGCTGATAATGCTACTTTGAAATTTGCAAATACAGGTATCTCTGCGAATGCCAATTTCTTTGGTCCTCTAAGAGGTAATGTGGGTACTTTACGTCAAGGTGCATTTTCAGTGAACCTATTAAATGGCACCAATCCGCATCCTTCATTTACAGGTGTGGCTGATCCTCGCAGATGGTATTTATTTAGAACCAATCCAAATGGAACATTTGTTGGACTTGAGCCTAACCGTGGTAATGCAGGTATTTCTAATGTTAATGATCGCCCTGAAAATTTCTGGGGTGGGGCTAGCAACATTACAACCGGAACAACTGCGAATGAAACAACCAATCGTTTTATTTTTCGAAATGGAGCTGAGTTCCCTGTAATGACTGCCAGCGAAATCCAATTTATGAAAGCAGAAGCTGCTTTTAAAAAGAATGATAAAGTAACTGCACTCGCTGCATTTCGTTTGGGTGTAAGTCAGCATTTTGATATGCTGACCGAAAAGTACAATACCAATGTGCCTACCGCAAACCAAATTACCGCGGGCACGAAAGCAGCTTATATGGCTAGTACTGCCGTACCGGCTGATCCATTGACTTTGACATTAAGCCACATCATGTTGCAGAAATACATCGCATTATGGGGTTATAATACAATGGAGAGTTGGGTAGATATGCGTCGTTATCATTATACGGATATCGATCCGGCTACCACTTTACAAGTATATACAGGTTTTACTCCTCCAAGTGGTATAAACATGTATGTAGATAATGCTGGCAAATTTGTTTACCGTGTACGACCAAGATACAATTCTGAATACGTTTGGAATTTTAATGAACTGGTTAGAATCGGTGCAGATAAATTAGATTATCATACCAAAGAAACCTGGTTTTCACAGAAATAATTACACCCTCAAAACTTAACCGATGAAAAAATTATTATCCTATACAGCTTTGATCGCAGCGGGTATGATGGTGTTTGCATCCTGCGAAAAACAGGCTGATCGAACAGCTGAATATTCTACCGTTGAAGACAAAGCATTTATTCGTGTGATACATGCTTCGCCTTCTTTCCGTCAGGTCTTTAATGCTCCTGACTCTATCAACTTGTATGTCAATAATGTAAAAGTGAACGGACCATTGATTACTTATGGTGGATTTTTCCCGGCTGCTGCTACAACAGGTTTTGGCTATTTCGCAGTACCAGCCGGACTTCAAACCTTAAAAGTAACCGTAGCAGGTAGGGTCAATCCTGATTCTATTCAGCTGGCTTTATTTACAAATCTGGCTTTGAAAGGACAACGTTTTTCTGTTATCCTTACGGATGACGTGAAATCAGCGCGAGATTCTTCTAAGATGATTTTGCCGGACAATATCGCGCAACCCAATACCGGGAACTATCGTCTGCGCTTTGTAAATGCTATCGCAGCAGATACTGCAGGTACTACTGTAAGCATTTTCTCTACAAGAAGAAACGGAACCATCTTTAATAGTGTTGCTCCTGGTCAGGTTGTTGATTTTCAAACCCTGCCTTTCAATAGTCAGTTGAGTGATACCCTGTATGTACGCAGACCGGGTAGTACATTTAATTTGGCTGTTTTGAACGGTGCTTCGTTTGGTAACCAACGTTCTTATACCATGATTTACCGTGGTTATGGAGCTACTGTAACTACCGGAACAAAAGGAAGAACATTGGTGACTTATTTGGATGAGTGATGAATAGTATAGAATATTTTATAAAAAAGCGCAACGTAAAAATTGCGCTTTTTTTATGACCTATAGATAAGATAACATACCAAGATAGCCATCACTAAGGCTAGAAGTATCTTATATTTCTCCCAATAATAATTACGCTGATAGGATCGTAAAAACTGATCGATTTGTTGTTGGGCTTCAACACCTAACCCATCTATTGCAAGTATTATTTTAGTTAATCGCAAACAATCTGATCTGTCCACATACTGCATGCAATACAATAAGTCTTCTACTATCAATATGTTTTGCTTTTCGTCTTTCCACTTTTCTAATAGCTGAATATGATACACTGAAAGAACAGCTTCCAAATCTAATACCAACTTATCCCGATTGATCCTGTCCGGATTCATGAGTTGCAGTCTTCCCACCAATTCTTTACTCATGTCTCTCACTTCTTCAGGCGTAGTAGCTATACGAATATTGCTATAGGTTTCTGAAAAACGAGTTGCATCATATTTTTTTCTTTCTGTTGGATCACTTAGAATGGCATAAGCTTCCTTGATGAATGCAAATTGCTCAGCCGCATGCGCACTTGGATTTTTGTCCGGATGAAACTCCATAGCCAATAACCGATAAGACTTTTTGATCTCAGCAGTAGTGGCATTTGGTAAAACCCTTAGTATCTGGTAATAGTCTTTGTCGGACATAGTGGTATAGGATGTCTGATGTCGGATGTCTGATTTGAAATGTGAAAACTACTCTGCGCAACTTCTTACAACTCTCTGTGTAACTCCGTTGTTATTTTACTACTGAGTTACACAGAGTACGGCACAGAAGTTCACGGATTTTTTTTATATCAGACATCCGAAATCAGACATCCGACATTGTCTCACTCCGGTTTATCAAATTCAAAATCATCACCATCCATCAGCTCTCTCTCAATCTCTTCCATCTGTACAATATCCCAAGCCTCACTTTCTGTGGGGGTTATATTCATAAAGTCTAGTAGTTCTGCTTGCTCAAAAACAGCTTCAATAGGTTCTTTCAGATTGCACAAAACAAAGGAAGCACTGTTCTCGTAGAAACTTTGTTGAAGTATCGCCAGGGTTTTAGCTGCTTCGGGTTCAATTTCAGTAATAGGCTCAAGATTTAATACGATGTTTCGTACTTCTTTGTCCAAGAATCCGGAGCAGGTTTCAGCCAGTTTTGCTGCTATATTGGCAGAAAGTGCGGGCATGACCGGTGTTACAACGGTGAATTTCTCTTTGGTATCAATTTTGACTTCCATTTTTACGTAGGTTACGTTAACAGCTGTGTATAACTGATACACAACTTCGCTCAAAAATATTCGTTATAATTGTATAAATCCAATTTAGGTTATGGATAATAATTTTTCAACACAGGTTAAAGAGATCATTTCTTTCAGCAGGGAAGAGGCTTTGCGGCTCGGAAACGACTTCATTGGCACGGAACACCTGTTATTGGGTTTGATCAGGGATGGTGACAATACCGCCATCAAAGTATTAAAACAACTCAATGTTGATTTGTATGAATTACGGAAGGAAGTGGAATTGGCTGTAAAAGACAAGACCGGTAAAAATATTGCCAATATCAATAGTTTACCCCTTACCAAACAGGCAGAAAAAGTAATTCGTGTTACAGTTCTTGAAGCCAAAGCTTTGAAGAGTCCATTGGTAGAAACTGAACACCTGATGCTCAGCATTCTTAAGAATAAAGAGAATATAGCCACGCAGATTTTAAATCAATTTGATGTGGATTATGATCTATTCAGAAATGAGATAGGCATGGTAGGCTCTACCAATCCCAATCCACGTGCAGAATTCAGTGATGAAGGAGAAGATGAATTCGATGAAGAGAAAAGAGGCTCCGGATATCAGCAACCCAAATCCGGCGCTAAGGCGGGCGGTAATGCTAAAAGTAAAACGCCGGTTCTAGACAATTTTGGCAGAGATATCACCAAATTGGCAGAATCAGGTTCCTTAGATCCGATTGTCGGTCGTGAAGCGGAAATAGAAAGAGTGAGTCAAATATTGAGCCGTCGCAAAAAGAATAACCCCATTCTGATAGGTGAGCCTGGTGTGGGTAAAACGGCTATTGTTGAAGGATTGGCATTGCGTATCGTTCAACGTAAAGTAAGTCGTGTCCTCTTCGATAAACGCGTTATATCATTGGATTTAGCCGCATTGGTAGCAGGTACCAAATACCGTGGTCAGTTTGAGGAAAGAATGAAAGCCATCATGAATGAGCTGGAAAAAAACAGAGATGTGATCCTGTTCATTGATGAAATACATACCATTGTAGGCGCAGGTGGTGCCAGCGGTTCATTGGATGCATCCAATATATTTAAGCCGGCTTTGGCAAGAGGAGAACTGCAATGCATTGGCGCATCCACCCTGGATGAGTACCGCATGTACATTGAAAAAGATGGTGCATTAGACAGACGATTCCAAAAAGTAATTGTAGAACCACCTAGTGTAGAAGATACCATTACTATCCTTAATAATATCAAATCTAAATACGAAGACTTCCACAATGTATCTTATGGCGATGATGCCATTGATGCTTGTGTGAAATTGAGTGATCGTTATATGACGGATAGATTGCTACCCGATAAAGCGATTGATGTATTGGATGAAGTAGGGGCACGGGTACACCTGAAGAATATCAATGTTCCGCAGGAGATTGTGGAGTTGGAGAAGAAGATCGAAGATATTAAGAACGAGAAAAATAAAGTAGTAAAAAGTCAGCGCTTTGAAGAAGCGGCTGCTCTGCGTGATACGGAAAAGAGATTGGGAGAAGAATTAGAGAAAGCGAAGACGCAGTGGGAAGAGGAAAGCAAACACAAGCGTTATCCGATCAGTGAAGAGCATATCGCCGAAGTGGTGAGTATGATGACAGGTATTCCTGTGAAGAGAATGGTTCAAGCTGAAACCGAGAAGCTACGCCGGATGAGTGAAGATATGATGGGTATGGTGGTTGGACAAGACGAAGCGATTCAAAAAGTTGTGAAAGCCATTCAACGTAATCGTGTGGGTTTAAAAGATCCTAAGAAACCAATTGGAACCTTTATTTTCTTGGGTCCGACAGGTGTTGGTAAAACAGAGTTGGCACGTGCATTGGCTCGTTATATGTTTGATTCTGAAGATTCACTGATTCGTATTGATATGAGTGAATACATGGAGAAATTTACCGTAAGTAGATTGATCGGCGCACCCCCGGGTTATGTGGGGTATGAAGAAGGCGGACAGCTAACAGAAAAAGTAAGACGCAAGCCCTATTGTGTGATCCTTTTGGATGAAATCGAAAAAGCGCATCCTGATATTTATAACATCTTGTTGCAGGTATTGGATGATGGTCAGCTAACGGATGGGTTAGGTAGAAAAGTAGATTTCAAAAATACCATGATCATCATGACTTCAAACATAGGCGTACGCCAGTTGAAAGAGTTTGGTGATGGGGTAGGTTTTGCAACTGCTACTCGTATTCAAAATGCAGAGGAGAATAATAAGGCAGTGATTGAAAAAGCACTGAAAAGAACCTTCTCTCCGGAATTCTTGAATCGTATTGATGATGTGGTCGTATTCAACTCTTTAAGTCAAGAAAATATCTTTAACATTATTGATATTTTGATGAAAGGTGTTTCCAAGCGCTTACAAAATCTTGGATTCTCTTTAGAACTAACAGCAGCTGCCAAAGAATTCATTTCTGAAAAAGGCTATGATTCACAGTTTGGCGCACGTCCGCTACACCGCGCCATTCAAAAATATTTAGAAGATCCATTAGCTGAAGAGATTCTGAATATGAATATCAAACAAGGAGATGTATTGATTGCAGACCTTGATAAAGAATCAGGTAAACTCAAATTCGATTTTCAGAAAAGAGTAGAAGAAGGAGAGAACGCACAAGTATAAGAGAAGGTAAGTACTCGATATAAAGGCTCTGCTGAAAAGCGGAGCTTTTTTTGGTCGATAGTCCATAGACCATGGTCCATGGACTATCGACTACGGTCTGCTTCCCCAACGGTAAGACGCCTGCTCTAACCCAGCAAGATCAAGCACACGATCAACAA
>CAYMQQ010000013.1:0-31194 GCA_964392685.1 uncultured Sediminibacterium sp. | reverse complement strand
CCCCAACGGTAAGACGCCTGCTCTAACCCAGCAAGATCAAGCACACGATCAACAACAGTAGCGGCTACTTCTTCAATGGTTTGGGGATTGCTGTAGAAGGAAGGGGTGGCCGGACAAATAATCCCGCCGGCTAGTGTCACCGTTTCCATATTTTTAATGTGGATGAGGTTATATGGTGTTTCACGCACCATCAGGATCAACTTTCTTCTTTCTTTCAATACCACATCTGCAGCTCTTGTTACCAGATCATCACTTACTCCGGCTGCTATGCGACCAAGTGTACCCATGCTACAGGGCGCAACGATCATGATATTGTATTTGGCAGAACCGGAAGCAAAGGGCGCATTGAAATCATACTTTTCAAAATAGCGAAAAGGATATTGGTCATAGTCCTCATTGCCCAATTCTGTTTTCCAAACTTCCTTGGCATTTTTACTCATGACGATGCCAATTTCCTGATATTGCTCAGGCATGGCCTGTAGCTTATCAAGCAATAACTTGGCATAAATGGAACCACTGGCTCCTGTAATGGCAATGGCTATTTTGTTTTCCATAAACCCGTTTAGTAGAATAACAAAATTACTGTCTAAATGTTACAATCACCTTTATTTAAGGGCTATTATGGCGCTGTAACCAACTGAGGCTGTCGATGGTGCTTCTGTCCGGGTTCATATATCAGTCTTACAAAACTGCTGAAACGTTGGTTTTCTCTCTTCACCGGAACCCCAGCTACAATGCCAATAAGTAGGTTATCTGCGATGCCAACTCTCATTTGTGGTCTGATGACCATATCAAAATCCTTCTTTCTAAAATCCTTGTTGAACTCCATACCCACAAAATTTCGAGTACCCGGAATCATATAATGAAAATTGGTATTGACCTGCCAATTCTTGCTGGTATGATGGGTAATAACACTTCTTTCAATTTGTGGTCCGGTATATAGTAAAGTATGGAAATTATTACCCCATCTTTTGGCAGCAATAAAGAATGGATTGAATTGATGAGCGCTGATGAATCGACTTGATTTATAGTTTCTGAATTCAGGCATCATGAACTCATGGATATAACCTATCGCCAATGAGGCTTTATGTTTTTCGGAAACAAAAAATGAATATTGTGTTGCCAGTTTAAGCCCATTCAATTTAGAACCCGGTATTGAGTCTTTACTGATGCCCCCTAATGGTGAATAATAGGAGAAAGGAAGCTCTACTTCAAATCCTAATCTATTGATGGGCGCAAATTCATATTCAATCAACGTAGTATACAGATCGTATCGATTATTGTCTGTTAGCCCCAAACCAATATTCCATTCTCTTTCTCCTTTTCTGGCACCCAAATCACGAATCAGATCAATAAAGAGAGGCTCTGCATGTAAAACCTTATCCGGCTTACGTTTATCCTGTACTTCTTTGATATAGATACTATCTATACGTTGCTTCTCCTGTTTCAAACTATCCATTTGACCAAAAGATTGCAGAAATCCTAATAGCACAAACGATAATAATAAATACCTCATGCCGCGAAAATAACAGCTATGGAAGTGTAGGGGTGTTAAGGAAAGGTGAAGGGTGGAGGGGGAGGGAAAGGTGAAAAGTGAAAAGTGAAACGATACCATGGACTATGGTCCATTGACCTTTCACTTTTCACCTTTCACCTTTCACCATCAAGTCTATTTATACATGATCTCATAATACTCATGCGCCATCCTGTTACTATCGAACTGGAAGCGAACATCTCTCATACCATTTTTGGTGATTTGTCTCCAGGTATCAAAGTTGTCATAGTACATTGGGATGATCTGTTGCTCTAAAATTTCATAAGCTTTGTTCAAATCATATTCATCCTGATCATGTACCGTCATGTTTTCATAGTCAGCTTTAGGCACTACAAAACCATTGTTGCCATGGTTGATAAATTCAGGAATCCATCCATCATCCGTAGAGAAGTTGACCGCACCATTCATAGCAGCCGTCATGCCACTGGTTCCTGATGCTTCTCTGGGTACGCGTGGATTATTGAGCCAAACATCTGCTGCCTGTTTCATTCGCTTGCTCAATCCCAATTCATAACCAATCAATACAGCTACATTTTTGTAGTTCTTACTCAAATGAACCAGGTTGTTGAATTGAGAAATAGCAGGATAATCAACAGGATAAGGTTTACCTGCCCAAATGATTTGTACCGGATGTTTTAAATCATTCAGCATTTTCTCAAAACGCTCCATGTCATAGGTTAACATATCTGCACGTTTGTATCCCGCAAATCTTCTAGCCCATACAATGGTTAGTACATTGGGATCAAATACTTTTCCGGTTTGATCGGCAACGATCTCAAAAGCTCTTTTCTTTAGGTATTTTTTTCTGTCATCAAATGCAAAATCATTGCCTTCTTCCATGGCACGATACATCTGTTTATCAGCCCAATAACGCCAGTTCTGTGCATTGGTGATAGATGTTATCGGACAAACACCCTCATGGTTCTTCCACATTTCACGACTTACATGTCCGTGAAGTGCAGATACACCATTGGCTTTGCGTGCAAAGCGTAATGCAGCTAATGAATGATTGAATTGATCGTCTTTAATACCGGTGAGTTTACGTACTTCATCAATACTCAATCCACAGAAATAACTCATTTTGTGACATAAATAAATGTCATGTTTTTCATTACCTGCTTCTTCGGGAGTATGGGTGGTGAATACCAGATGCTCTTTTACTTTTTCTGCACTCTTAAATTTGTTTAACAAATAGAAAGCAGAAGAAATGCCATGTGCTTCATTCAAATGATAGACATCAGGATTGAAGCCTAATTCGTCAATCAATTTAGCTCCACCTACGCCTAATAAAATAAATTGTGCAACTTTTGTTGCCACATTGGCGTCGTATAAACGATGTGTGATGGTTTGAGAAACATAATCGTTCTCTGGCAAATCAGTACTCAACAAAAATAGGGGAGCACTGTTGAATGTTTCCGGATTCAGATAAAATGCTTTCACCCATACCGGATGTTCATGGATCAATATCTGAAACTTGATACCGGTATCCTCGAGAAAGCTATAAATCTTCTCCATGAAAGTAACCTGTAAAGTCTGGTCCTGATTCCTTGCCTGATCATAATAACCATACTTCCAAAGTATTCCAATACCAATCATATTCTGTCTGAGTTCATACGCACTTCTTAAATGTGAACCCGCCAGAAATCCTAAACCGCCACTGTATATTTTTAAAGGTTGATGAATTGCAAATTCCATTGAAAAATAAGCAGCTTTCTTACTGTACTGCTCATTAATCTGATAAGGGACATGATAATTTCTAAAATTCATAAATGCTCGTTTGGTGATCAATTAGCGTTTGCAATATAGGGGTATTTCAATAAAATGTACTTTTTACACAATAGAACTGTGGGTAATCAGTGGGAAGATAATCTGCTTTGTACAAACAAACGTTAGGATTCAATGCTGAAAAGGCATTGCAAACGTTTTCGGATAGTTTATACCGCAAAAATGAAACAATTGTATCAAGACGATTTTTTCTTTTTGGCTTTCACTTCCTTCTTTTTTCGATAGGCATCATCAAAAAAACATTTGATGCCTCTATGGTTGCCACAACTTCCTTGTTCTTTTACATTGACATAGTTGCCGGAGAAACTAAAATCTATAATACATGGATCGCCATTCTGTAGATAGATGGCAGTTGAAGCCGTTTTCAATTTAAAATCGCCTTTCAATTCACCTACACATGCACCTTTGTCTTTTTCAAAATGAATAAAAAACAAGTAAGTATTTGCATCCTTACCATCACGTATGGAGATATAATTCTTTTCATTCTTTACATAGTCGCCGCTTAACTTATTTTTTCTGGGGAGGGTGTCAATTGGATTGATCACTGCTGTTTTTTCAGGATCTTCATTACTATCGTTGATTACTAGCATAAAGAACCCTTCATTGTTATAGATCCAACCTGCTCTTGTAAATTTTGTGGTATTATCAGGCGCTTGCTTTTCTCGATTGATCAAGAAGGTAGGTTCCTTATTAATCGAAACAAATCGATAATAATTATCTGTTTTTTGATTTGTCAACAACTCTTTGGATGCTAAATAGGAAAGTTTTTTATCCGTTACAAATACAACACTTGTTGTCTTTTTTTGGCGGGTGAAATTGAGTAGTAAATAATTTTCATTTTCTTTTTCAATGATACCCACCGGACGAATCACTGTTTTTTTATCTTTCCCTACATAAGTTTTTAGTGCAGAATCAGGGATGAATTGTACCAGTGCCTTGTAACCAATTCGAGTTGTATCAGCTTTACGGACCAGATTAGAGTCGGCTATTAAAAACGATCCGGTAATTTTCGGGAAAACAGTAATGAAATCTTCTGCTTTCAAAGGCACTTCGCCGGAAAAGTCAATTTTTTTGTCTTTGCAAGCGAAACAAATCAACAGTAAACATATAGGCATCCAGTATCTCATGAACCTAATTTGACTTAAAAATAGTGTTTTCGATGGAAGTGCTTGCAAATTTGATAATAAAAATTTAGATTTGTCTAAAAATAAATTTAGGGTCATGAAGTTTACGATGGCGGAGGAGAATTATATTAAAGCGGTATATCACTTACAACATGGTCAGGAAGTGGTTAGTACCAATGCATTATCTGCAGAGCTACAAACCAAGCCTGCCTCGGTGACGGATATGCTCAAAAAATTGAAAGCTAAAAAAATCATTAGTTATGAACCTTATCGTGGCGTAAAGCTGAGTGCTGAGGGTAGGAAAGTAGCTTTGGGCATTGTACGCAAGCATCGTTTGTGGGAATATTTCCTGGTAGATAAATTACAATTTGGTTGGGATGAAGTACATGAAGTTGCGGAAGAACTGGAACATATCAGCAGTAACAAACTTATTGATAAACTGGATGAGTTTCTAGGTCATCCCAAATTTGATCCGCATGGCGATCCGATACCTGATAGTAAGGGCAAGATCATTGCGCAACCACAAGAACAGTTATCAGGAGCCCTTCTTCATACACCTGTTGAAATCACTGCGGTGGGTAGTCAATCCACCGAATTATTGGAATTGTTGAAACATAAAGGACTGCAAATGGGCACACGTTTAGAAGTAAAAAAAGTATTTGATTTCGACGGATCATTGGAGCTACGTATTAAAAATCAACAAGTCGTTACAGTAAGCCGTGAATTGGCATCTGTATTATTTGTAAAATCCCTGTGACATGAAACAAAATAAGGAATCGGTTTCTCTGAGTGAAGTGCATGAAACAGTGGATACAACTACGCCACGAAAAGGATGGAGACGTATATTGGCTTATTTGGGGCCTGCATACTTGGTGAGTGTGGGTTATATGGATCCGGGTAATTGGGCTACTGATCTTCAAGGGGGTGCCAAATTTGGCTACCAACTCATTTGGGTTTTACTGATGAGTAACCTCATGGCATTGTTGTTACAAAGTTTGAGTGCCAGATTGGGTATTGTAAGAAGAAGAGACCTTGCACAAGCCAATCGAGAAACCTATCCGCCTGTTGTCAATTTTTGTTTATATATACTAGCTGAACTTGCTATTGCAGCTACCGATCTGGCAGAAGTAGTGGGTATGGCTATCGGTTTACATTTGCTGACGGGCTTGCCATTGATGTGGGGTGTTGCTATTACCGTATTAGATACTTTTCTTTTTCTGCTGCTGCAACGATATGGCATCCGTAAAATGGAGGCATTTATTTTGGCATTGGTAGCTACGATTGGAGTTTCTTTTTTGATTGAAATTTTATTGGCAAAACCGGATCTTTCAGAAGTGGTCACCGGATTCGTTCCATCCATGTTGAGTAATGAGTCTTTGTACATTGCTGTGGGTATTATTGGTGCTACTGTAATGCCCCATAATCTCTACCTGCATTCTGCATTGGTTCAAACCAGAAAGATTGGGTCAGATCAAAAAAGTATCAAGCGAGCATTGAAATATAATTTTATTGATAGTACCATCGCATTGAATGCAGCATTCTTTGTGAATGCAGCGATACTCGTTTTGGCGGCAACTGTTTTTTTCAAAACAGGGAATACTGAAGTAGCCAGAATTGAAGATGCACATAAATTATTACAACCGCTTTTAGGAACAGAATTAGCGCCCATTCTTTTTGCAGTAGCGTTAATTGCTGCCGGACAAAGTTCTACCATTACCGGTACACTGGCCGGACAAATAGTAATGGAAGGATATTTACGATTGCGTTTGAATCCATGGTTGAGAAGATTGATTACCCGTTTAATTGCGATTGTTCCAGCTGTATTGGTGATTGGGATTTATGGAGATGATAAAGTGGATGACTTATTGGTGTTTAGTCAGGTAATACTGAGCTTACAACTGGGATTTGCTGTGATACCATTGATCCATTTTGTAAGTGATAAAGAAACCATGGGGAGCTTTGTGATTAAACCATGGGTGAAAGTTGCTGCATGGACTGTGGCTTGTATTCTGGTATTCTTAAATGTAAAACTGGTTGCAGAAGAAGCATTGGCTGTGTATGATGCACAAGGTGAGTGGGGATTGAAGATATTGGTAAGTGTTTTGATACTATTGTTTTTATGGTTATTTGTGACCATGACTTTTCTTCCTTTTTTCAAAAAGAAGAGAGAACAACAGCATGCAGCCTTGCATGGAGAATGGGCTGAACTTGATAATCTTTCTGTAAAAGACACGAAGAAAATTGCCATTGCACTGGATTTTACAAAAGCTGATGAAAAACTGATTGCGCATGCTTTGGCTCAGGGTAATAAGAACGTTTCCTTTTTATTGTTACATGTAGTAGAAAGTGTGTCGGCCAAATACCTTGGTGATGCCAGTGATGATGACGAGACAAGATTGGATAAAAAACGGATTGATCATTATTGTGCCCAACTAAGAGCGCAGGGCTATCAGGCAGAAGCCGTATTGGGATATAAGAATCGTGTAACAGAAATCATTAGGATCGTAAAAGATTCAGGAGCAGATATGGTAGTAATGGGAGCACACCGTCACAGTGGTTGGAAGGATTATTTGTTTGGTGAAACCATTGAGGATGTTCGTCATGCTTTGCAAATACCGGTACTGATCGTGAATGTTTAGTGGAAAATAAGCTGTGAGCCGCTAAAAGGGCATTTGTCCTGAAATAGCTTGAATTCGTTACATTTGTCCCCGTTTTATCATTAAAATAAACCGTAATGACGCAAAAAATCAAAGTAGCAAATCCGGTAGTAGAACTGGATGGTGATGAGATGACAAGAATCATCTGGAAATTCATTAAAGAGAAATTGATCCTTCCTTATCTGGAATTGGATATCAAATATTATGACCTGGGAATGGAATATCGCGATGAGACCAATGATCAGGTAACGATTGATGCAGCTAATGCTATCAAAGAATATGGTGTAGGTATCAAATGTGCCACCATTACTCCCGATGAAGAGCGTGTAAAAGAATTCAAGCTCAAACAAATGTGGAAGAGTCCGAATGGAACCATCAGAAATATTCTTGATGGTACTGTTTTCCGTGAGCCCATCGTTTGTTCAAATGTTCCGAGATTGGTACCTAACTGGACTGCGCCAATCTGCATTGGTCGTCATGCTTTTGGGGATCAATATCGCGCAACAGATTTTGTAACCAAAGGAAAAGGTAAACTCACCGTTAAGTTTGAAGGAGAGGATGGAACCGTTCAAGAATTTGAAGTGTTCAATTTCAAAGGAGATGGTGTTGCTTTAGCGATGTACAACACCGATGAGAGCATCAAAGGTTTTGCCCGTGCTTGTTTCAATCAGGCATTGAGTAAAAAATGGCCTTTATACTTATCTACTAAGAATACCATCTTGAAAAAATACGATGGTCGTTTTAAAGATATTTTTGAAGAGATCTATCAGAATGAATTCAAAGCTGCATTCACTGAAGCAGGTATTACGTATGAACACCGCCTGATAGATGACATGGTGGCCAGTGCATTAAAGTGGAATGGTAATTTTGTATGGGCTTGTAAGAACTATGACGGTGATGTACAAAGTGATACCGTTGCACAAGGTTTTGGTTCTCTAGGTCTTATGACTTCAACACTGGTAACTCCTGACGGAAAAGTGATGGAAGCAGAAGCTGCACACGGAACTGTAACCCGTCACTATCGTGAACACCAGAAAGGTAAACCTACCTCCACCAATCCAATCGCATCTATTTTTGCATGGACCAGGGGTTTGGAATTCCGTGGAAAGCTGGATGGCAACCAAGAGCTGATCAATTTCTGCCAAGCTTTAGAGCAGGTATGTATTGAGACTGTTGAGAGCGGAAAAATGACCAAAGACTTGGCAGTATGTATCCATGGTAACAAAGTGAATCATGGAGAACATTATCTGTATACTGAAGAATTTTTGGAAGCGTTGGATCAAAACTTGAAAGTGAAACTCGCTAAATAGATCTTTGATTTTTTGATCTTTGATTTCTTGATTTGAAAAAATAAATCAAGAAATCAAAGATCAAAAAATCAAACTTTATTTCAAGAAACGCTTAATCTCTTTCTGCACATCCCTGTCTTTGATCGTTTCACGCTTATCGTGGAGCTTTTTACCTTTTCCTAGTCCTATTTCTACTTTCACCAGATTTTTATCATTCAAGAAAACGCGTAAGGGAATTACGGTGTAGCCTTTCTCTTTTAATTTGGCTTGTATTTTTTTTAGTTCTCTTTTTTGTAAAAGCAATTTCCTGTCATGAACAGCGATATGGTTATTGGCTGTACCATGTGAGTATTCGGCGATATACAATCCACGTACCCAAAGTTCACCATCATCAAACAAGCAAAACGCATCATTGAAACTCACTTTACCATCGCGGATAGATTTCACTTCCGTTCCGAGCAATACGATACCTGCCACATATTTATCTTCAATGTGGTAGTTGTAATAAGCCTGCCTGTTATTCATTTCTTTTGCCATGGCAGTGTGGAATAAGGAGACCTTATTTTCTAAAGTGCATGGCTAGTTGCGCCAGTTTCTGTTTGAGTTGTTTTCTCTCTACAATAAAGTCGAGGAATCCATGTTCTAATAAGAATTCACTTCTTTGGAATCCTTCCGGTAAGTCTCTTTTAATGGTTTCTTTGATGACACGTGGACCTGCGAAACCAATTAATGCGCCGGGTTCAGCGATATTCAGATCGCCCAGCATACCAAAGCTGGCGGAAATGCCACCAAAAGTTGGGTCGGTGAGTAATGAAATATAGGGGAGACCCGCATCGCTCAATTGAGAGAGCTTGCCACTGGTCTTGGCTAACTGCATCAGACTGAAAGCACTTTCCATCATACGTGCGCCACCACTTTTACTGATGACGAGGTAGGGTAGTTTGTGTTCAATACAATAATCTACCGCGCGACTGAATTTTTCGCCCATCACACTTCCCAATGATCCACCAATGAATTCAAAATCCATACAAGCAATCACAAAGCCTTCGCCCTCTACTTTACCGGTAGCTACGCGCATAGAGTCTTTCAGATCGGTCTTGGCATGAATTTCATCCAGACGTTTCTGATAAGGCTTCAGATCGGTGAATCCGAGTGCATCCTTACTCTTGATTTGATCAAAAAGTTCGGTGTATTCGTTGTTATCAAAAAGGAAGTCATAATAATCCGCACTACCAATTCGGTGGTGGTGATTACACTTCGGACATACATATAGATTTTCAGCCAGCTCTGTAGTCGTACAGATATAATTACATTCCGGACATTTGTTCCAGAGTCCTTCGGGGGTTTCTTTTTTATCGGCAGTAGAAGTCAGAATGCCTTTGCGTATACGCTTGAACCAACGTGGTTTGGCATCATCTCCCTGTGGACCTTCTCCGGTTAAATTTGCTTCAAAATCTTCTTCACGTTCTTTTTTCATAACGGGGCAATAGATTGGGCGGCTAAGATAGGGAATTCGTAGCTAATGGCTTATAGCTTATAGTTCATAGCATATAGTAGACAATCAATAATTCCTGCTACTATATGCTATGAACCATTAGCTATTATGCGTTCCTATTAATACAATTCAAATCCTCAAACGCTACTTCCAGGCGTTTTGCAAAGTTTTCTTCGGCTTTGCGTAGCCATACGCGGGGATCATAGAATTTTTTATTGGGTTTATCGGCTCCTTCGGGGTTGCCTAATTGTCCTTGCAGATAGGCTTCATTCTTTTTGTAGAAGTCTTTGATACCTTCCCAGAATGCCCATTGAAGATCTGTATCGATATTCATTTTGATGGCGCCATAACCGATGGCTTCACGGATTTGGTGTTGTGGTGATCCGCTTCCTCCATGGAATACAAAGTATACAGGCTTAGGTCCTGTTTTCAGTTCCTGTTCGATAAAAAGCTGGCTATTGTTCAGGATTTCGGGACGAAGTTCTACGTTACCCGGACTATATACCCCATGCACATTACCAAAAGCAGCAGCAACTGTAAACAGCTTGCCTACTTTGCTAAGTTCAGTATAAGCATAAGCCACATGTTGTGGTTGGGTATAGAGTTTATCGTTTTCAATGCCACTATTGTCAACACCATCTTCTTCGCCACCTGTTACACCTAGTTCTATTTCGATGCTCATGCCCAATGGAGCCATGCGCTTATAAAATTCAACAGATGTGTGGATATTTTCTTCAATCGGTTCTTCAGAAAGATCCAACATATGAGAACTGAATAATGGTTGACCTTTCTCTTTATAAAACTGTTCACCGGCATCGATTAAACCGCTTACCCATGGCAGCCATTTCTTTGCGGCATGGTCTGTATGCAATACCACAGGAACGCCATAGTATTTTGCCACGTTGTGGATATGTAAAGCACCGGAAATACCACCGGAAATGTTTCCTTGCAATGCATCGTTCGGCATACCCTTCCCGGCAACGAATTGTGCACCACCATTTGAGAACTGGATGATTACCGGAGAATTTACTTTAGCAGCTGTTTCCAATGTAGCATTGATCGTATTGGTACCAATGGTATTCACCGCTGGTAATGCAAACTGATTATCTTTTGCATCATTATATAATGCTTCTAATTCTTCACCAAATAATACCCCGGCTCTGTACTTTTTCATGGTTAATTTATTTTAAATGTGTATGGTGAATGGTGAATGGTCAATTATAAATAGGAGGTCATTCAGCCATTCACAATTGACCATTCACCATTCACATTTGAGATCAAAGATCGGCGGCAAGATACTTTACAATCCGCAAACGTCTGTTAGCTTTTTAGCCTTGTGGATGAACTGTTGATTGTATTCCATAAGCCGCAGAAATAGGCGGGTGAATGCTGTAATCTGCTGCCATACCAACTGAACATTTCTCCATCTACAAGTAGAATGCTTGTTTGTGGAAGATAGGCTTGTAATTCAGCCATATGTTTTTCTTTAAATGGATAGGGTTCCGATGATAGTAAGATGATTTCCGGAGCCAATTGTTTGATTTGTTCTGGGTTGATGGTTGGATATCTTGTTTCATTAACCATGACATTCTCAAGTTTACAGCGTAACATCATGTCATGAATAAATGTATCTCTGCCCACCGACATATAAGGGTCTTTCCAGATCAGGTATAAACAAGTTTTTGGTGCTTGTTGAGCTAACTGTTCTGCAAGCATATCAAAGCTTACTTTAATTTTTTCAATGATCGTTTCTGCTTTTGAACTTGTGTGGGTGAGTGTGCCTATCTCTCGTATCATTTGATAAGCATCTACCAATGTGCTGATATCTGAAGTGTAAACAGGTGCGATTGCTGCTAACGCTTCTACCTGTTCCTTTACATTCTCTTCTTTATTGGCAATAATCAGTGTAGGAGACAATGCTTTTACACGATCGAATTTTACATCTTTTGTACCACCGATTCTGGTTTTTTTCCTGAACCAATGATTGGGATGGATACAGAATTTGGTGATGCCTACGACTTCATCATTCAAACCTAAATCATACAGTAATTCTGTTTGTGAAGGCACAAGTGAGATGATACGGTGAGTTGAGTTATTTACACTGACAGCATCACTTGTTTTATTTGCAATCATTGTCATGCTGCAAAATAGTGAAGTTCTTGTCAATCTACATACTACTGCTCAAGCTCAATGTGAACCAAAGGAATGCTGCTGTCAATCAGTGAATAACTCTTTTCTGATAATTTTTTCCATCCGGAAAATAAGGCATTGTATTCGGGAGTTGTAAAATAAGAAACGAAAGCGGATAACCTGATTAAAGTGATCAATGAAATAGGCTGGAGTTGATTAGTTGCTTGTACCATGCTGCAAACATAGTAGCAGTTTTATAACTTTTACCATCAGTTCTAGTTATTAGTCATAACTATAAGTTATACAGTTTTTCGGCGATTTTGATAAAAATGCTATTGAGTTCACTCTTTTCACCCTTTCTTTCAATGAAATAGAAGTTTCTTTCGATTTGTAATCCGGTAAATGAAATTTCCACCAAATCACCTTGTTCTAATTCTTTTAAAACTGATCGGCGTGGTAGAAATCCGAGTAGATCAGATTCTACCAAAAAATTTTTCAATGCTTCTGTACCACCGAGTCTGGCTTTTATTTGTAATGCATTCAGTTTAATTTTTTTCTTATCAAGTGCTGAACGTAATGCAGCAAGGGTTCCGCTTCCGGCTTCTCTCAATGCAAGGGGTAATGACCGAATATCTTCAATATCATATTGTTTTTTCTTCGCAATGGGACTTTTTTTACTACAAACGGCAATGACTTTATCAGTGATAAAAGGTCGGTGTGTAACTTGTGTTAGCTTGGAACGTCCTTCTACAATTCCCAAATTAATTTCTTCATTTAATAAAGCCTGTAGTACAATCTCTGTATTTCGATTCAAAAGATTGATGATGATTTGTGGATAGCGATTGTGAAAAGCAGACAGTACTTTGGGAAGTATATACAAGGCAACTGTTGTACTTGCTCCCAGTTTTAAAGTGCCTTTAACTTGCAATAGATCCTTAATATTCGATAATTCAAATTCCGTTTCTTCCTGAATGGCTTTTACTTCTGTAATTTTTTCTAATAGTAATTTTCCGGCATCTGTGAGTTCAATACCCATGCCTTTTCTTTCAAAGAGCCTTGTGGAGTATTGTTCTTCAAGATTTTTGATGTGCTTGCTGATGGCAGGTTGTGAGATGAACAATTGTTGGCTTGCTTTCGAGAAACTCTTTTGTTTCGCTACTTCAAGAAATACTTCATGTTTAATCGAAAGCATTGTGGTTGTATTTATATCATGGTAAAGATATTCTTTAAAACTTTGTATAAAAAAAGCCCTGTCATCATTACATGCAGGGCTTTTCTATCAGAATTATATGTTTACTTCGCCAAACTCTGTATCACATCATACTTCGTAATGATATGGAAATCTCCTTTTTCATCTTTCGCTAACACTGCACCATTTTCTTTGTTGATGAGTGTGCCGATTTTTTCAACCGGCGTCAGGAAATCTACAACAGGGTAGGGATGTTCTATCACACTGGCAACAGTGGCATCTTTCAATTCCGGATTGCTGAATATTTTTTGGAACAGTCCGCCTTCGCTTAGTGAACCCTTGAGTTCACCTTCTTTCAAGACAGGGATTTGTTCGATATCGTATTTCTTCATCAATTCCACCGCATCAGCAACCGTATGTTCAGGGGATACGGTTATGAGTTTTTGTCCACCCCTTCCATTCACGATGTCTTTAAACGTTTTCACATCTAAGAAGCCACGTTCCATCATCCACTGGTCATTATACACTTTGCCTACATATCTGCTGCCATGATCATGGAATACGCAGACCACTACGTCATCTTTGGTCAGACTCGCTTTCAATTGCATCAAACCTTGTAAGCAACTGCCGGCACTGTATCCACAAAACAAGCCCTCTTCTTTGGCAATACGACGTGCCATCACTGCACCATCTTTATCTGTAACCTGAACAAATTCATCGATCACACTCATATCATAGTTGCCGGGAACAAAATCTTCACCAAATCCTTCAGAGATATAAGGATGCACTTCATTCATATCAATCTCACCGGTCTTAAAATATTTTGTCAGCAATGAGCCATACACATCTACAGCCCAAACTTTGATGTTGGGATTTTTTTCTTTCAAGTACATCGCCGTTCCGGTGATGGTTCCGCCTGTTCCTGCAGTACATACAAAGTGGGTGATCTTTCCTTCAGTCTGTTCCCAGATTTCAGGTCCTGTGGTTTCGTAATGTGCCTGACGATTCGCCAAATTATCGTATTGGTTCATGTACATAGAATTGGGAATTTCTTGTCCCAATCTTTTCGCGACACTATAATAACTACGGGGATCTTCGGGGAGAACGTTGGTTGGACAAACAATGACTTCCGCACCTACTGCTTTGAGGATGTCTACTTTTTCTTTGGATTGTTTATCGGTGGTAACAAAAATGCATTTGTATCCTTTTACGCAGGCGGCCAATGCCAGTCCCATACCTGTATTTCCACTGGTACCTTCAATGATCGTACCTCCGGGTTTGAGTTTACCTTCTTTTTCGGCTACTTCTACCATTTTTAAAGCCATACGGTCTTTGATAGAGTTGCCGGGATTGAAATAATCAACCTTTGCCAGCACGGTGGCAGGAATCTCTTTTGCTACTTTATTGAGTTTGATCAGGGGGGTATTGCCTATCGTTTCGAGGATATTATTCAGCCACATGCTAAAACTAACATTTGTTTGTGCAAAGGTAAAGTTTTGCAACGGCTGTTGAACAGTTCAACCGTATTTAACGCGAATATGTGAATAAACGATAGAGAAAAGGGTAGTGATGTACTTAGCTGTACCTTGTAACACCACTGCCCTTATTGATCTGCAGCGATGTACGTTGTTGAATCATATTTTAGGATTAGAAGCTTTTCACTAAATGGATCATGCTTCCTGCATCCTGGATATTGATTCCTTTGCGTACGATTTCTGTTTTTTCTGTTTCTTCTTCAGTAGTCGCTTTATCAGTGTGCAAATAAGCGATGGTAATAGCAGGGATCAAAGCGATCATCGCAAAAATCTGGATGTTGTTGAGTAACTTTTTCATAACGGTTATTTTTTGTGTTTTTTTAATTTGATAGATCAAAGATAAGTCAACTTTTGGTACTATGCAACACATAGTACCATCTTTAGGAAAGTAATATCTGTTGCAAAATAGCTTAGTAAGCTTATTACATATTGATAATCAAACGAATAGGCTATTTAATGTCCATTTTCAGTGATCCTTTGAAAATGATGAGCGGTTGTAATTCGTGATGGAAATGAGGTTGCCACTGTCCCAAGGACTCCCTTTGGAGAAGACACAGAAGGGCACTGAAGCTTTTCTGTGGTCTTCTATGTCATCAGTGGCAATAAATAAATAGGATTTAAGCGCTAAAACTACTGGTCATTTTACCGCAGAGGTCGGTCTGGATCATTTTCTCAGCCAATGCGATCATATTCATGAAAGCTTTATCATTACTGATACCATGACCAATAATAACAGGCTTGGCTACACCCAAAACAGGTGTACCTCCATAGTTCTCATAATGAAAACGACTGAAATAGCTGTCTGAAGAAAGGTTGCGTTCCACAGCAATATCATATAGCGACTCGGCCAGTTTGAGGATGATATTACCCGTAAAACCATCACAAACCATTACATCAGCCTTATCCTGGAAGATATCTCGACCTTCAATGTTTCCGATGAAATGGATCTGTGTGTTTTCTTTTAAGAGAGGGTAGGTGGCTTGTGCCAGAATATTGCCTTTGCCTTCTTCTTCTCCCACATTCATTAATCCAACAGAAGGATTGTTGATATTGAGAATGTGCTGGGCATATAAACTTCCCAATAAGGCAAACTGATTGAGTTGTTCAGGTTTACAATCTGCATTCAATCCCACATCTACCAATAAACCGGTTCCGCCTTTTAATTTAGGGATGATGGTGGAAATAGTGGGTCGTGCTACGCCTGCTATAGGCTTAATGCTATACATGGCTCCCACCAACATAGCACCGGTATTTCCGGCACTGATGAAAGCATCTATTTTTCCGGTTGCGAGTAAATGAAATCCAATAGCGATCGAAGAACGTTGCTTTTCTTTCAATGCTTTGGTGGGGTGTTCATGATATCCGATGACTTCCGGGGCATGTACCAAATGTAAATTAGGTGATGTAACCTGGTGTTCCTCCAACAGAGAATTGACCAGTGTTTCATCACCTATTAAATATAGTGAGGCAGCAGGTGTACCGGTAGACAGATAAAGTTTCAGTCCCTTCACCGCTTCCAGCGGTGCAAAATCTCCACCCATCATGTCTATGCCAATATTCATGCGCGGTAAGCTTGGTTAAACTGTACTAAAAGGATTAAGCTTTCAATGGAGCTTTCTCAGCTACCAATTTACCTTTATAGAACAATTTACCTTCGCTCACGTGTGCACGATGGCGTACGTGTGTTTCACCGGTGGTGCTGTCTTTGCTCAATGTAACTTCCTGTGCTACGTAGTGCGTTCTTCTCTTTGCGCTGCGCTGCTGTGAATGTCTGCGTTTAGGATTCGGCATATCTCGAATTTTAGAGTATCAATAATGTTTATTCTAAGTCTTTAAATTTTTCCAGTCCCTTCCAAACTGTTTTGTGTTGGTCTTTTTGTGCTTCTTCTTCCATCTTCTTCAATTTCTCCAACACTTCTTTATTACACTGTGGACCACCCACTTCACTTTCTTTACACATTTTCTGGAGCGGAATACTGAGATTAATGAATTCATAGATCCAATCGCTCAGGTACAGATGGCTTTCTCCGCGACTGATATAATATACATCAGGATCTTCTTCCTGCTCATTCATAATTTCAGGATCATCCACCATTTTTACAATGATGTTGAATTCATCCCAAAGCTGTAATGGCAGTTGATTGCCGCATCTGTCGCAAGAAGTTTCCAATGTTCCATCAATATCAAACCTGAGTTGCATGAAGTTGTTATTCTTCTCCAAACTGAGTTTAATATTGGCGATACAGTTGTTGAAATCCTGCTCTCCATAACTTGTAAAGAACTTGTCCTCAATACGGTATTCGTATACATGAGTCCCCGGTTTTAAACCCACAAAAGCTATCTCGTATTCCCGCCGATGACTCATAACCGATTTTTAAGGGCTTGCAAAGGTAGTCCATAATGGCGTAAATGCCAAGAGAAAATTGCCTTTCAAGGGTTTCTACTTATCAACAGACCTGAATCAAGAGGAAATCTCATATTTGTAACCATGAATCAAGGCAAAAAATTATCCCCGCTGATCTGGATCAAACCTGCATGGCTGTTTTTTGTTGGCTTAGCGCTACATATTATCGGCTATTTTCCTACCATCATCGAAAATTGGTATAGTACCGGTATTTATAAAGGGATATCGAACATTTTAAGGGCCATCACAAAATGGGTGCCTTTTAGTGTGGGGGATGTGTTGTATATCTTATTCATTATCAGTCTGATAGTTGGACTTGTCCGTTTTATGATCCAACTAGTCAAGGGACAATTGAATCGCTACTCCGTTCTTCCTATCGGACTGAAATTATTGAGTAAATTATTGTCTATCTATATCATTTTCAGACTTTTATGGGGTTTGAACTATGATCGTTTGGGGATTGCTTACCAATTACAACTATCCAAACCCAAATACGAGACCGAAGAAATGATTCAACTTACCAATCGATTGATTGACAGTCTTAATGCCTGCCGTTTACGATTGACAGATACAGTTTTACCGGCCCCACCGGTTGATAGTATTTTTCGAATGGCAGGAATTGGATATAGCCGATTGTCTGACCAATACTTTTTCCTGAACTATACCCAACGATCCCTAAAATCCAGTCTTTTTACACCTATTGCTGATTGGCTATCCTTCACGGGATATTATAACCCGTTTTCGGGTGAAGGGCAAGTGCGTTCGGATATACCTCGGGTAATGGTTCCATTCGTATCCTGCCATGAGATTGGTCATCAGTTGGGGTATGCCAGTGAAAGTGAAGCCAATTTTGTAGGGTTTCTGGCTGCTTTATCCACTCAAGATCCTTATTTCCGTTATTCAGCCTTTAATGAGTTGTTCAGCTATGCACAAGGAGAGGAGTTGATGTTATTGGCTTCAGCAAATGATTCTACCAGGTTTGGTGAGATCATTATTCAGAATCGAACCAGATTGGATACATTGGTTCGAAAAGATCGTAAAGAGATACGTGAATTTTTTCAGCAACGCAGGAACAATATTGCACCTGCCATTAATGATCTGTATGATCAATATTTAAAATTCAATAATCAAGATGCCGGTGTGCATAGTTATAATGAAGTGATTGGTTTATTAATAGCTTATCTTAAGAAATATGAAAAGATCTAATGGCATCAAATTGATCCTCTCCATTGTGTTGTGCGTATCATTGGGATCTGTGGGTGGATTGGTGACAGTGAGCGAAATACCTACTTGGTATGCTTCTTTGAATAAACCATCATTTAATCCTCCCAATTGGTTATTTGGTCCGGTATGGACAATACTTTATTTGTTGATGGGTATTAGTGTTTACATGATCTGGAAACAGCCTGTATCCACCGAAAGAAATAAAGCATTACAAGTATTCATCCTACAATTCATATTGAATTTTTGCTGGTCATTTATTTTCTTCGGATTACATGCAACCGGATGGGCATTGATTGAAATGATAGCACTTTGGATACTGATTCTATTGAGCATCCTACATTTTGCGAAACACTCTAAAACAGCAGCATGGCTATTGGTGCCTTATATTTCGTGGGTAAGTTTTGCGTTGTTGTTGAATGCTGCGATTTGGAAGTTGAATTAGTGAGTTGTGAATGGTGAATTGTGAATTGTCAATAGTCAATTGTGAATGGTCAATGACAATTTACTTTGACTTCTACTAATATTTATTCACCATTCACCATTCACAATTCACCTTCCGCTCAAAACGAATTCTTCCACATCATGCTCTCCACCGGCTTATTCGGTTGTCCGCTGTATTTGGCGTTGGATTTTTGGTTGTATTTTACTTCAATCTCTCCTTCAACAGGGAAATAGATGAGTTGTCCGATGGGCATACCATGGTATACACGAACGGGCTGCTTACAAGAAATCTCTAGGGTCCAGTTGCCACAAAAACCTACATCACCTTTTCCTGCTGTAGCGTGAATGTCGATACCCAATCTACCGGTGGATGACTTGCCTTCCAAAAAAGGTACGTGTGCGTGTGTTTCTGTGTATTCAAGCGTTACACCCAAATAAAATTTATGTGGTTCTAGTACATAACCTTCATCCGGTATATCAAAGTATTCGATCTTATTGTGCTTTTTTGCATCCAGTACATCATCCACATATATTGCCAGTGTTTTTCCCAGATGTACATCATAACTGTTACTGCCCAGATCGGCACGGTTGTAGGGTTCAATTTTGATGGTGCCTTTGTCCATTTCCTCTAATATGCGCTTATCGGTCAGAATCATTCTTTCTTAGTTTTTTGGGTTGGGATGCAAATAAATCTTAAATCTGCAATCTAAAACGCAAACATTCGCCGTGCCTTTGTTTTATCAACAAGATATCAACCAAGATACCCGTTTAGCGGTATGGGAGATCAATGAAGCGGAATCTTTTTTTCTGGAAAAGGTTTCACTCAAAAAAGAGATCATGCATCCACAAAAACGTTTACAGCATTTAGCCGGACGCTATCTGTTGGGGTATCTTTTTCCTGATTTCCCGGCTGAGCTGATTGAAATTGCGGATACAAGAAAGCCATTTCTTCCCAATGAACAATACCATTTTTCCATTTCTCATTGCGGAAATTTTGCAGCAGCTATTGTGAGTAAAACAGAAAGGGTAGGCATTGATGTTGAACTACTCACACCTCGTGTTGAAAAAATCAAACACAAATTTCTGCATCCTGCGGAATTACAAATGGTTGATCATGCAAATATTGACAGGATTCAATTGCTTACTTTATTGTGGAGTGCCAAAGAAGCCATGTTCAAATGGTGGGCAAGGGGGGATGTAGATTTTAGCGAAATGTTAAGAATCTGGCAGATGCCTAATGAGTTACAAGGAAAGATCAATGCCTCTTTTCAAAAAAATGAAATAGATATCGCGTTACCATTAGATTATCGCTTGATGAATGAGTTGACTTTGTGTTGGGTAAATCATACTTATTCTTAGCCCCTTAATTGAACGCAGATCATCATGATTGATCATGATAATCATGATGATCTGTGTTCAATTAAGGTATTTCGTTAATCATCAAACTTGCTTTTTGTTTTTGGGATCAGTAATAAGTTATTCTGTAAAGTTTGTTTCAATTGTCGTTTGACCAATTGTCCCATAGTGCGGGCTTTGGAAAAGGAAGCGCCTGCTTTGAAATGAAAAGATAACTCTGTTTTTAGCTGCAGTAATTTTTCCGGTGTAGATATCGTGTCTTTACTCATGATATCTAATAACTCTTTGATGCGGTATCTGGAAGAGACTAGCCGATAGGTCATCATGGTTCTTTCTTCTGCCTGGTATTGAGCAATCGAATCAGTGTTGAGATGTTTTAATACAATGTCTACCAAAGCCCGATTCTCTTTGAAAAATTGTGGCAGGTATAAATTTTTTCTGCCTTCATAAGATTGTTGGTCAAAGTCAATCGCACGAATTCGATATTGGAAATCTTCAATATCAGGAATGATGTTCACTACGAAATTATAAGAACGCATATCACCCAATAACTGTACAAAGCAACGTTCATTGAATTTGACAAACTCTTTTGCCAAACGAATGAGATTGGTGTTATTACCGTGTAAATGTTCAGTGATAAAAATATCTCCGGGGATACCGGGAATATGTTCTTCGATCAGGGTATCTCTATCTGTAAAATAGGTCATGCGGTTAGGGGAGAGGAGATGCTCCAATTCCAAACCATAAACGCGACTTGCATCCGCTTGTTTAATGTAGTAGTGATCGTAGTTATCATTGAATTTATTGACAATACGAATTCGAAATGGCTGACTGTTACCGAAATAACAAAAGTCGATTCTGGCCACATCCAGGTGATTGATGTAGCTCATATCACCTTCTGTTTTTAGAATGGCATAGATACGAACCAGGTTTTCACGGAGATGATTCCATTCATGCATGTCATAAGAAACCTTTTCCCATGAAGTATCATTTCCTTGTCTGTCTTTTAATGGAACAGAGTAGGTATATCGTTGTAAGTCTCGATAACTAACCGGCAGTTTTACTTCTCTGCTGTATTGCGTGAGGTATCGTCTCAATTCATCATTGACGGGAAAGATGGGTTTCTTTTTGGAGGGTTTTTCTGCTTCTCCGGTTTTGCTGATATGTCCGAATAAGTTACTCAAGTATTAATGGGTCATTGTCTTCCAGTAAATTAAGATTCACAGCATCGGCACCGGCAATACCTTCAATAGAACCTTTGATATGCGCTGCATTGAGTAATACTTTTTCCAACTGCTTTTCTCTGGCTTTCCAAAGTTTTTCCATCGCATCTCTTTCTTTTTGGATGCTCAGTTTCATGGTCATAAAACCTTCTCGAATGGCTTTCCATTGCTCACTGAATTCAGAACCAATGAGATAATCATAGAGCATCAC
Organism: uncultured Sediminibacterium sp.; assembly: GCA_964392685.1. Lineage (GTDB taxonomy): Bacteria > Bacteroidota > Bacteroidia > Chitinophagales > Chitinophagaceae > Sediminibacterium. The sequence continues at coordinate 9,576 of CAYMQQ010000013.1, read as the reverse complement.
CATTTTATCGCCTTTGTTCTCCTGGCTTTTCTTAGCGTCTGCGATTTTGAGTAAAGCATTTCTCAATAAAAGCGCTACACTTCTTACTTCATTGAATGTACAGATGTATACACCATCTTTTTCTCCGAAACGATCCATGTCTTTGGGTAGTGTTTGCGTTACAATCACCGCAACATCGGCACCCAGATTGCGCATATCGGTTTTTAATTTTTCGATCCAGTCATTGGCGAAATCTTTCGTGCGTTTACTTTCATAAATGATCTTACCCGCTTCATTGCCGAATTGATTTCTAACTGTTTGAATACAATCTGCTCCACGAACGCCTTTGCCTACTTCTTCAATCTTATCAAAAGGGAAAGTGGTTTGCAATAATGATTCCAGCATTAGCTCCTGAACCTCACCTTGCAGTTGCATACTTCCTTGCTCAGATTTACGGCGCATTTCTTCCACCAGTTTTTTCTGGTCTTCGATCTGCTTTTCCATCTCCTTCATGCGAAGCTGGTATTCCTGTTCTTTGATACTGAGTTTTTCAGCCTCTTCTTTAGAGAGTTGTTCTTTGAGTTTTTCTCTTTCTTCGATGAGTTGTCTTTGTAATGAAAGTTCTAACTCTTCTTCTTTGGTTTTGAGCGCCTGCTCTTTTTGCAGAAACTCCAGTTCTTTTTTACGCGCTTCTTTGAGTTTTTCTTCTTTTTCTTTGTCTGCTTCTTGGAGCATCTTCAATTGGTTCTCAAAATCGGCAACAATATTTTTACGCAGTGATTCGCGTAATTCTTCTTCCAGTTTCTTTTTTTCTGTAACCAGTTTTTTATTGGCTTCTTCTTCCTTCTGCTGTAATTGCTGTTGAAAAGCCAATTCTTTTTGTTTGAATTCCTCGTCTTTTTTCTTCTGCCAGTCAACCATTTGTCCACGCAGTTCTCTTTGCACTTCTTCACGGATGGAATCTCCCGGCTCAAACTGGTGATTACAATTTGGACAGTGTATGATAAAATCAGCCATTATGATATCTTTTTCAAGTTTAAATGAAGCTACAAAATAAAAATTCCATTTAAGAAGCTTGGAGTTTTAATTCCTGACAACTTAAATGGAATAGTGCGGAAGAGGAGATTCGAACTCCCACGCCCGGTAAAAGGCGCTACCACCTCAAGGTAGTGCGTCTACCAATTTCGCCACCTCCGCATAGATTGGGTCGGCAAATGTAAAGGAAATAAGGGAATCTTCGAAAAGGCTTCAACAAGATTTTAATGTAAAATATGTATAGGTCTACATTCTTTCCGGTACTCTGATGCCCAGTACCGACATTCCATTTTTTAAGGTCTGCGCCGTTAGTTGAGATAAAGACAGTCTCAATCTTTTTTTCTCCTCATTCTCCGCATTGGCAATCGAATGTTCCGTATAAAATGAATTAAAAGTTTTCGCCAAATTGAACACATAGATCGCCACTTTCGATGGATCATGTTCTGAGGCTGCTTCGTTGAGTACGGTTGGGAATTGTTCTAGGGTGAGGAGTAGTTCTTTTTCTAAAGGCAATAGTGAAAGGTGAAAAGTGAAAGGTGAATGATTGACAATTGACAATTCACCATTCACATCAGCTTTTCTCAGAATACTCTTGATCCTCGCATGTGTATACTGAATAAACGGACCAGTAAATCCATGGAAATCGATGCTTTCTTCCGGATTGAAGATCATTTTCTTTTTAGGGTCTACACGCAACAGGAAAAACTTAAGCGCACCTAATCCAATGATATCGTAGAGATCTTTTAATTCTTCAGCAGTGAAATCTTTTACTTTGCCGAGTTCTTCTGTTTTTTGTCTGGCAATATTTACCATTTCCTCCACGAGATCATCAGCATCCACCACAGTACCTTCACGACTCTTCATTTTACCGGATGGAAGCTCTACCATACCATAGCTCAAGTGATAAATACCATCTGCAGAGGGTAATTGTAATTTCTGACAAATCAGTTTCAGTACTTTGAAGTGATAGTTCTGTTCATCACCTACCACATATATACTTTGCTGTGCATTGAATTCTTTTTGTTTTTGCTCTGCCAGTCCAATATCCTGTGTGATGTATACGGATGTGCCATCTTTTCTTCGAACCAGTTTTTCATCCAATCCATCAGCTGTTAAATCGATCCAAACACTACCATCTTCTTTTTGAAAAAAGACGCCTTTTGCCAAACCGGTTTCTACCAAGTCTTTTCCCAGCAGATAGGTGTTGCTTTCATAATAGGTCTTATCAAAATCACTTCCGATACGCTGATAAGTTTGGTTGAAACCTTCATATACCCAGCCATTCATGGTTCGCCATAATTCCATCACTTCAGGTTTGCCGGCTTCCCAATCGATCAACATCTGTTGGGTATCTTTCATGATCGGGGCTTCTTTTTCAGCCAGCTCTTTGCTCATGCCGGAAGCTACCAGTTCGTCGATTTCTTTTTTATAAGCGTCATTGAATTTTACATAATAATCACCTACAAAATGATCACCTTTCATGCCTGTGCTGGCAGGTGTAGCGCCATTGGCAAATCGTTGCCAGGCGATCATACTCTTACAAATATGTACACCACGGTCATTGACAATACAAGTTTTCGCTACATCATGACCTGTTGCTTTTAATATCTCTGCGATACTCCACCCTAAAAAATTATTGCGAAGATGACCTAGGTGCAATGGCTTATTGGTATTGGGGGAGGAGTACTCCACCATTACTTTTTCCTGCGTGTTATTGTTGAATCCAAATTTTTCATTGGAATGTTGATCAGATAAAAACTGAAACCAATAAGCATCTGTTACAGAAAGATTCAAAAAACCTTTGATGATATTGTAGTTACTGAATAATGCAGGAAATCTTTCGATCAAGGCATTACCGATCTCTTCACCTAAGGCGTCAGGTGATTTTTTGAGTTGTTTCACCAATGCAAAAAGTACCACCGTATAATCACCCTCAAATTCCGGTTTGGTAGCATTCACCAGTACATCGGCCGGTTGTACAGGAATCTGATATAATGCTGTTATGGTACTTGCAGCTGCCTTTTTAATCTGTTCTACAACACTCATTTTCTTAACGGTTTCGGGCGCAAAAGTAATTAATTAACACCTACCTTAGCGGCTTCATGCGAAACTTGCACGAACATATCCGGACCTTGATCCTATCCGTGGTTGATTTTTTCTATCCAATTTTTCGGAAGTTCATGCCACATCAGACCTACCGTTATGCGGCTTGTGGCGGCTTTAATACATTGCTCGATATTACACTTTTCTTTATTGCTTATAATTATGTATTTGAAAAGCAAGTCATTCACCTGCCCTTTATATCCATCAGCGCCCACATCGCCGCGTTTTTAGCAGCTTTTGTCATCACTTTTCCGGTGGGTTTTTACCTGAGTCGGTATGTGGTCTTCCAGGAAACATCTGTTGCCAAAAGAAAACAGATCAGTAAATATTTTCTGGTAGTACTGGGCTGTTTATTACTGAATTATGTGTTTCTGAAACTTTTTGTAGAAGTGTTCGGATGGTATCCAACCCTGTCAAAGATCATCACTACTTTTTTTGTGGTTGCTTTTAGCTATTTCTCACAAAAGAACTTTACGTTTAAAGCTAATAGTTAGTGATCTTCTGTTGAAACATGTTTTTTTCTTCTTGCTTTTTCTGTGGATGGATATAAAACATCAATGTAGCAATCCCAGTACGTTCAGCATGAATCACTTTGATATCATGTGCACCCTTACTTAATTCCAATAATCTTCTGTGGTGTGTTAATTCATCCAATGCAGTATACTTCGGGTCCCATGCGTCAATGAGCAGTTTCCCATCTACATATACTTTCACATAATCATCAGCAGTAATACCTATATCATAAAAACCTGCTTCTGTTTCAATGGTAGTAGTGGCAACGGTTGCAAATGAATCAACAGGTAAGTTTTTCCCAATAGCTCCCCACCAGGTAAAATCCAATTTGTTGAATTCGCCTTGATGAATGGGTACGGAAGAAAGTAAATTCATAAAAGCATCTTGGTTTGTTGTGGGGTCTGTTTCTTCATTCCATGAAAACCACTGCAGCTTCCAATTTTGTTGGGGTTGGTATTGTTCATAACCGAATAAGCTGCCACTACTACTAATTTTCCCAAATTGATCTATAAATACATCACCCTTATATTCAAGTTTGATCTCTTTGAAAACAATATTGGGTATTGGTTTCGCCACCAAGAATGAAGGGAAACTATCAGCTCCTTTTTCTGTGATCTCAAATCCTGTTATATTCTTTATTTTCCAATTACCGATTGATCCTAATACTTCAAAGTGATAGATACCTGTACTGTCTATTTGTTTCAACCATAACAATGGATAATTAAAGTTATAAGGGCCCCATTGTGTTATGCGAATATTTTCTTTCCCTTTGGGGTATTCATGGATAGGTCTTTTCGTTACAGGAATTTTTTTAAGCCGTTCATCCGGAACATAATCCATATCCAATGGATCATCTTCTCTTGAAGTATCAATATCATTCGTTCTATCGCCTAACTTCAGACCCGTAGTATGAGCCATTTTCAGGTTACCGCTGAACGCTACTGTATCTGTTCCCATAATATCATACACCGTTTCAGTGGCTGTAAACTGATTCACCGCTATCCAGTAATTCTTGCTTTTGGTATCCCTTAGCTGTGCATATTTCCAATCAGCAGGCTGCTGCTCCCTCGACCATAACTTGATGGCTGTTTTGTCATACAAAAAACGATTCAGAGCGATATTATTGTTTTGTCCATGTTCTATGGCAATACCAATCCTGTTAAATGCAAAATCATTGTCTGTAAAATCACTCTCATAACTATACCCACCCCAAATACCATGATCACAATCACGGATCGCATTCTTCATGATCAGATTCCGGCTAAACGTCACTTCTACGCCATTGGTGGGAGCATAAGAAAAGTCATTCCCATATACAAAGTTATCATTACAGCCGCCCTCACCTGTATCCATGGTATGTTGCCCGGCCCAAAGGAAAAATCCATCACCACTATGCGTAGCACTGTTAAAGGCAAAAATATTGTGGTTGCATTGTTCAAAAACCAGAAAGCCGGCACTGTCTTGTCCGCGTTTGTACTTGCCATGACTATAACCACGCACATTCCAATCTACGCGATTATGATAAATGAGGTTATAACTACTCCTGTATAAACCAATACCAACACCGGAATTGAAAGAGAAATTATTATCTGATACTGTTACGCTGTCGCATAACGTCATCATCAATCCGCATTGTCCATTGGTAACCGTATTTCCTGCAATTTTTGCGCTATTGCATTTCCGCAAATAAATACCGGCTCCGTACCGCATCCACTCATCCTGCTCATTTTTATGGTAGCTCATCCAATCGCTGATATCTTCTCTGTCGAGATTGCTTTTCAAATGTTGTCGGTAGTTAAAACTCAGATCGCAATGCTGAATGGAAAGACCGGCAACGCTGTCGGCCAGTATGGCAATTTTATAGCCATTGATATGAGCATTTTTGATCTGTATATTCTTAGAACCCGGCATTATTTTGATGGCAATACCCTCAAATTCATCCGGTCGTTGTTGATCCGTATTTCCTTTTAGGATAACACCTGTAAAATCTAATTGGATGTTTTCACCGGATACCTGGATCAAAGGCTGGCCTTCCTCAACACTTATTTGATAAACACCCGGCGTCAATCTGCCTGAACTGCTGATGATCAGCCCCTTTTTGGGGGTGATCAAGGGAAGTTCCTGAGCCGAGGCAGCAAAAAAGGATAAGATGAATAGTACAAAAGCCGTCCATTGGATTCGCATGCTTAAAACTAAGGTTTTCTCTTATTAGAGATGCAAGGCGTTCATTTTTACATATCCTACTGCCATAAACGCATTGATTGGCAATGTTTTCGGTAAAGCCAACAGGGTGGAGGAGGGCATTCTGACATTTTTTCATTTATTCCTGTCGTGGCATAATGATTGACATTAGAAAGCCGATTATTCACCAGAAATCAATAGTTATGGGCAAAATAATAGGCATTGACCTTGGAACAACGAATAGTTGTGTGGCCGTTATGGAAGGTAACGAGCCGGTAGTGATTGCAAACGATGAAGGTCGTAGAACAACCCCTTCCGTAGTGGCATTCCTGAAAAACGGAGAGCGTAAAGTAGGTGATCCTGCCAAGCGTCAGGCCATTACCAATCCGCAGAACACCATCACCAGTGTGAAGCGTTTTATGGGTCGTCGTCACGACGAAGTGACTGAAGAGATCAGCCATTGGAGCTATCAGGTAGCAAAAGGTGACAATAATACCGTTCGTGTAGCGATCGATGATCGTTTATATACCCCTCAGGAAATTTCTGCCATGGTGCTTCAGAAAATGAAGAAAACGGCTGAAGACTACCTGGGTCAGGAAGTAACAGATGCGGTAATTACCGTTCCTGCTTATTTTAATGATGCACAGCGTCAGGCTACCAAAGAAGCGGGTGAAATTGCGGGACTGAATGTTCGCAGAATTGTGAATGAGCCTACTGCTGCGGCGCTGGCTTATGGATTGGATAAAAAGAATGTGGATCAGAAGATCGCTGTATTCGATTTAGGCGGTGGTACTTTTGATATCTCCATTCTTGAATTGGGAGATGGCGTTTTTGAAGTAAAGTCTACCAATGGAGATACCCACTTGGGTGGTGATGACTTTGATAAAGTGATCATGGACTGGTTGGCTGATGAATTCAAATCACAAGAAGCAATTGATTTGCGTAAAGACCCAATGGCTTTACAGCGTTTGAAAGAAGCGGCTGAAAAAGCAAAAATTGAATTGAGTTCTTCTGCAGAAACTGAAATCAACCTACCATATATCACGGCGGTAGATGGTGTTCCTAAACACTTGGTATTGAAACTCTCACGTGCAAAGTTTGAAGCTTTGGCAGATAATCTTTTTGCTCGTTGTTTGAAACCTTGTGAGGCTGCACTGAAAGATGCAGGATATTCTACTTCTCAGATTGATGAAGTGATCCTGGTAGGTGGTTCTACTCGTATTCCTAAAGTGCAGGAGATCGTTGAGAAATTCTTTGGAAAGAAACCTAACCGTGGTGTGAATCCGGATGAAGTGGTAGCTGTAGGTGCTGCTATTCAGGGCGCGGTATTGACCGGTGAAGTGAAAGATGTATTGTTATTGGATGTAACTCCATTAGGATTGGGTATTGAAACCATGGGTAGTGTTATGACAACCATGATTCCATCCAACACTACGATCCCTACCAAGAAAACAGAAGTATTCTCTACTGCCAGCGATAACCAACCCGGTGTACAAATCCATGTATTACAGGGTGAGCGTCCGATGGCGAATCAGAATAAGAGCTTGGGTATCTTTAATCTGGATGGTATTCCACCGGCACCAAGAGGTGTTCCTCAGATCGAAGTAACATTTGATATTGATGCGAATGGTATCCTGCATGTAAGTGCAAAAGACAAAGGAACCGGTAAAGAACAAAAGATCCGTATTGAAGCAGGTAGTGGCTTGAGCAAAGAAGAAATCGAAAAGATGAAGGCGGAAGCAAAAGCCAATGAAGCTTCAGATAAAGAAGCGCGTGAAAAAGTAGAGAAGCTGAATCAGGCAGATAGTCTGATCTTCCAAACCGAGAAGCAATTCAAAGAGTTTGGTGATAAGATCCCTGCCGATAAAAAAGCGCCGATCGAAGAAGCCCTCAATAAACTGAAAGAAGCACATAAAAATCAGGATATCCCGGCAATTGATGCTGCTATGGCTGAAATGAATACTGCATGGACTGCGGCCAGTGAAGAAATTTACAAGGCGCAGCAAGCAGCCGGTGCACAACCGGGAGCAGATGCTGCTCAAGGTGCTGCTGATCAGTCTAACGGAAGTGCAAAGAATGATACAGTAGAAGATGCTCAGTTTGAGGAAGTAAAATAAGCTTAACTGAAAACGATATAAGCCCTGTTCCTATGATTGGAACAGGGCTTTTTTATATCTGCTGAATCATTGTATTGTTGCCGTGTATTTCGTTGACTACTGTAGAATGATCATTGGAATGGAGGATACGATGTTTCTCTGTTGGACTCAATCGCTTCCACCAATCTCTGGCTGTTTCTCCAAATAAGAGCAAAGCTTTGATCTCCATAAATAACAATTCGCTGGAGGAAAAAACCCTTGCCTCACGATAAGGTTTGTATGAGGATGAGTGTCTGTAAGTATACATGTTCGATATTTTCTCAAAACTATTTTCTTTGATTGTGATTTGATGTTTGGATGGGAAAAACAGGTGTAAATACGCGTAGTTATACTTGATGGAACGCAGATTTTTTCCACAGGAATCCTTTGGATATGATAAGTTATGATTGTTTTTCTATATCCGCGCCAATCATAAAAAATCATAACAATCTGCGTTCCATAAAAAGATGTATTCCAATAATCAGTTTTCTATTTAGTTATCCTGTAACACCATCTTTTCAACTTGCCTTCAAAATCAAAAGGCGTTGTAGCTTTAGTAATGTCTTTGATCTCTATGGCTTTGATCTCTTCTGAAGCCAAAATGAATTTGGTAAAATTGGTACTGAAGAAAAGTGTTCCTCCTGATGTCATGGCTGACAATACATCATTGATGAGTTCCACATGATCTCTTTGGATATCCAGAAAATCTTTCATGCGTTTACTGTTACTGAAAGTAGGAGGATCCATAATCACCAGATCAAAACTTTCGGGTTTCAGCGTTTTCAAATACTGCTTTACATCTGCATGCACAAAGAAATATTTATCCTTGTCTTTGAAACGATTGATGAGCATATGATCTTCAGCCCAGTTCAAATAAGTCTTCGACAAATCAACAGAAGTTACCGAGGAGGCACCTCCGGCAGCTGTATACACGGAAAATGAACCTGTGTAACAAAAGAGATTCAGTACTCTTTTTCCGGAAGCCATCTCCCTGGCCATTTGTCTGGTGGTACGATGATCTAGAAATAAACCTGTATCTAAGTAATCAGTTAAATTCACTAAAAACTTCAATCCGTTTTCTTCTACTGTGAAGAATTCTTTTTTGCTGTCTATTTTTTCGTATTGCTCATCTCTGTGCGACATTTTTTTTCTCTGTCGAACAAAGACATGTTCTTTTTTAATACCGGTAATCTCACTGATCACGTTAATACAGGTATCCAACCATGCATCATGTTCTTCATCTGTCATTCCATGTCTGCGTAAATATTCTGCCAAATATATCCTGTCTTCATAAAATTCTATGGCAAAAGGAAATTCAGGAAGATCATGGTCATACACACGGTAACAGGAGATATGCATTCGTTTGGCCTGCTTATGTCTGTGTTTATAGACTTTCAGCAAGCGATTGTAAAACATTTCCAGTTTCGGATTCTCTGACATGGCGCAAAGATACTATTCGACATCCCTTCTTCCATTCACGTAAAATGAGTTTTATGAGTCGGGCTTTACAGTATATTTAGTACCCAAAACTTAATTGCATGCGAAAACTATTGTTTACGGCACTGGTATGCTACACGGCAAGTTCTGCACTTGCGCAGGATTACAGCAATGCCGCCGAACAGGCTAACAG
>CAYMQQ010000012.1:35730-42988 GCA_964392685.1 uncultured Sediminibacterium sp. | reverse complement strand
TTCCTCAAATCCAAATTATGTACATAAGCCACCCGTAAAGCATTGATATTCCGATACTGGTTACCTGCAGCAGTCTGGATAAATGTATTCAGATAGCCAAATTGCAGATTGTTATTGTTATCAAACGAGTAGTTCAAACCTAGGAACAGTCGGTTTTGGTCGAAATAATTATTCACGATCTGTTTGCCGAAATTGATATGCAATTCATCATTTACAATTGCTGATAACTTCTTGGGAATCAACCCTTGTGGATGTAATGGAATTTGATAGAAGAAATTATAACGCAACCTGAAATTAAAAGCATAACTATCTGCCAGCTCCGTATTATTGAGATATCTTCTGCGATAACGCTGCTCCAAACGGATATACTGCATCAGCCTCGTTCGCTTATTCTTCGTAAACCATTGTACTTGCTGCCAGGGACGATGTTCCGGCTGGGATACTTTGACATTGTCATTCGGAGGGTAGTTATTGATAAAACCATAACCCAATGTTAATCTCACATTGTCGTCAATAAAATAGGTCAGTCCCACCCGAGCAATACCGGTAGAAAAATCACTGACGAGTTCTTCCCGTGTACGGATCTGGAAATCGCCCCATAAACCCCACTTACTACTCAATCGGGTTTGATTGAAATAAGCCAGCCATGTTTGCGAGGCATGCGATGTATTCTTGGGCTGGGCTATTACAGTTGTTGCCAATATTAAGGCTACAAGTGATAATTGGATCTTCATTTTCATCTAAAACAGAATAGTAATTTTTTTAATTGGGTAGAACATAACCGGATCCTAACTATTAAAAGTATTCCCTCCGCTTACTTTCTTTGCCTTGATGCAAAGAAAGTAACAAAGAAAAATCAAGGCTTTAGAAAAAAAGCTAAAATTCATTTCATTACGCTACAATGGATGAAGTCTAAAGCCAGGCTTCGGGTTCTTGTATTAGCTAAAACTGTACTTCAGCAATTGTACAAAACTCAACATCATCCATTGCTTAACGCTTCATTCCATGAATTTCTTAACGCTTTTTTTCTAAGGCCGGCATAAAACCTTTTAAAATAGTGGATTTGATAGTATTATCATTGATCTTATTTATTGTAAAACTTCCAATGCTTTTTTAATCGTTTGATCAGTCTTGTTTTGCACTTCATAATATCCCTGCGTTCTCCATATCTGACGCGCCATCATCAGCTGAATCGTTTTCAAGAGTAAAGTTTTATCTTTTGAAGAAGCTCCATTTAAACGGATACTATCTTTCGCTGCAAAATCTACCAATTGTTTCCATTCTGTTTCACCCGGATTGAATTGCTTAAACAGATCCTCCGGTGTTTTGAATGACTTGAATTTTTGCGTATCCTGCAAGTAAAGACGATACACAAAATTATTCATGGTGCTTTTGTAATACATCGCAGTTAATGCTGTATCCAATTTTGAAGTATCATAAGGCACGAACATATCCGGTGTAATGCCTCCCCCACCGTACACGATTTTACCTCCGGGTGTTTTGTACGATTTACCCGATGGCTTTACCGTATCTGCTTTCACCAACTCTCCATTGTGCCAACGATTCACCAATTCTTCTTCATACTTCGATTTACCCTTATCGTAGGCTTTCTGAATACTCCTACCCAATGGCGTAAAATATCTTGCGATGGTTAATCGAACAGCACTTCCATCAGACAATTGAAATTGCTGTTGTACCAATCCTTTCCCGAAAGAGCGTCTGCCTATAATGGTAGCTCTGTCCCAATCTTGTAATGCACCACTTAACACTTCACTAGCCGATGCAGAAGTTTCATCTACCAGTACTACCAATTTTCCTTTTTCAAACAAACCATCTCTTTTACAACGGTATTCCATTTTGGGAACATGCTCCCCTTCTGTATACACGATCAACTTATCTCCATCCAAAAACTCATCCGCAATATCTGTTGCCTCTTTTAAGAGTCCACCCCCGTTGCCACGCAGATCCAGGATCAATTCTTTCATTCCCAACGCTTGCAATTTTTCCAGTTGCTGCATGAACTCTTCATAAGTAGGTTCCCCAAAACGATTGATCCTGATGAATCCGGTTTCCGGTGTAATCATGTAAGAAACATCCACGGTAGGAACAGGGATAACACCTCGCTGAATCGTGACTTTCTTTTCTTCTTGTCCTCGCAAAATATTCACCTGCACTTTCGATTCAGCAGGTCCACGCAATATGGCACGAACATCATCAGGTTTGATTTTTTTTCCTGCAATCACAATACTATCATCCACTTTGATCAAACGATCACCCACCATGATCCCCGCTTTCTCCGAAGGTCCCCCCTTCATCACATTCATCACATGTACGGTATCATTCAACAATTGAAATTCCACACCAATACCCTGAAAATTACCCATTAACTCTTCATTCACTTCCATCAGGTCTTTGGCAGGAATATATACTGAATGGGGATCGAGACGAGACAGTAACTCATCGGCAGTTACCTGTGTAATGCTATCCACTTTTACCGGGTCAACATACTTATTCCTGATCAGCTCAACCAATTCCTGTAATGCCGTTCTTTTATTGATCGTTAAAAAGCGGCTACCCTGGGTTTTATCCCTTAATTGATATCCAATGATCATACCCAAAACCATCACTACGGAGAACATCAACGGCAACCAAACCTTTACTTTATTATTTCCCATACGGCAAATATCTGAAATTCAAGCCTAACTAAAGCGGATGTTCCTGATAAACGGCTAACAGCTATTAGTATTGAAACATTCAACAAAACAAGCGGCATTTTCATTAAAATTTTCGTACTTCGTGGCTTGTTGACATAATCCGTCTTCAAAATTTGTTTATGCCTGTAAGATTAATCGCCGATAGTGGTGCCACTAAATGTGAATGGTGTGTATTGGAGAACGGAAAGAAGAAGAAAACCATTTATACACAAGGAATCAGTCCTTATTTTCTATCCGGACCGCAGATCATCAGCCTGTTGGAAAAGGAATTACTCCCCAAACTAAAAAACATCACTGTTCAAGAAATCTATTTCTACGGTACGGGCTTGGGTAATCCAAACAATGTCAAAATTGTTAAAGCCGTCTTCAAAAAGTTATTTCCGAAATCAAAAACAGAAGTACAAAATGATCTGCTCGCCGCAGCAAGGGCTTTATGTGGCAAATCAAAAGGTATTGCCAGTATTTTGGGCACCGGTGCCAATTCTTGTTTTTACAATGGAAAGAAAATAGTGAAGAACAGTCCGGGTTTGGGCTATATTCTGGGTGATGAAGGAAGTGGTGCGTATTTGGGTAAAAAAGTAGTTCAATATTATCTCTACAATACTTACGATGAAGAACTAAAAGCACGTTTTGAAAAACGTTTTATGGTAACTCCCATGGAGATACTGGAAAACGTGTATAAAAAACCATTGGCCAATAGATACCTCGCATCCTATGCCATATTTCTCGCAGAGAACCGTGGTCATTATATGATCGAGAATATTATCGAAGATGGACTCAATGATTTCTTCTTCGCACATTTATATAAATACAGAGAAAGCTGGACACATCCCATTCATTTTGTGGGAAGTATTGCATTTGGTTTCAAAGATGTATTAAAAGAACTTTGCAGCACTTATGAACTGGAACTGGGAAGGGTATTGAAAGCCCCGATGCAGGGCCTTATTGAATATCATCGCTAAAAAAGAATTATGGCTGAGTTTATTAAAGTTACCGAACAGGCATCTACATACAGACATTTAGAAAAAATGTCGATTCAAGAGTTGTTGATGAACATCAACAACGAAGACAAAATGGTTCCACATGCCGTGGAAAAAGCCATCCCCCAGATTGAAAAATTAGTAGCGGCTATTTCCGATAAAATGCTGGCCGGTGGACGTCTATTCTATATCGGCGCCGGTACCAGTGGTAGATTGGGCATTGTAGATGCGAGTGAATGTCCGCCCAGTTTTGGCGTTCCTTATGGTTTGGTAATTGGTTTAATTGCGGGTGGTGATAAAGCCATTACACAAGCGGTTGAATTTGCAGAAGACAGTACCGAACAAGGATGGGCTGATCTGCAAAAACATTTCATCAGTGATAAAGATGTGGTAGTAGGATTGGCCGCAAGTGGCACTACCCCTTATGTCATCAGCGCTTTGAAAGAATGTCGCAAAAGAGGCATCATTACGGGAAGTATCAGCTGTAATCCCAATTCACCGGTATCCAGAGAAGCAGATTTTCCGGTAGAAGTAGTCGTTGGACCTGAGTTTGTGACCGGTAGTACCCGTATGAAAAGTGGTACCGCACAAAAACTGGTATTGAATATGATCTCCACTTCTGTCATGATACAACTCGGACGAGTAGAAGATAATAAGATGGTGAATATGCAATTGAGTAATGTGAAGTTGGTTGACAGAGGTGTAAAAATGGTGATGGACAAACTCAAGATCACCGAATATGAAGTAGCCAAAGACCTGTTGTTAAAACACGGAAGTGTGAAGAAAGCTGTGGAAGCAGCAGGCAGTTAAACAGAGGAATAATGAACAGAGTAATAAGGAATAAGAAAGTAAATTTGTTCTTACTTTTTTATTCCTTATTTCATATTTCTTATTTCTTATTTTCTCTCCATGCACAACATCGAACCATTTTATAACTGGCGTCATATATATGTTTCGGAGGAAGACAGTCGTTCTCCTTTTTTTGGGCGTACGTATAGTGAGTTCGAGTTTTCGCAAACAGTTTACAATTATTATATCCATCCACAGTGGGATGATTTTGGGAGTAAAACTTTATACCTCAAGATCATTTATGTAGATTATGAATTGAATTTTGCTGTCATTGAATTGATCGGCGAATGGAATGATGCCATTGAGAATGATATCATGGAACTGAAACGTGAAGTGATGGATCTTTTGTATAAGCAAGGCATCGTAAAATACATTCTCATCGCAGAAAATGTACTCAATTTTCATAGCAGTGATAAAGAATATTATCAGGAATGGTATGAAGAACTGAGTGAAGAAAACGGCTGGGCTGTTGCATTGAATATGAGTGAGGCAGCACAGTATGACTTTAAAAGAAAGAAACTGAACTACTATATTGAACTCGTGGATCTTCCTGAATGGCGCACTTATAAGCCTTATCATCTTTTTAAAAAGATCGATGATATGCTGATGAAGCGGCTTGATTGATTGAAGTTATAGATGGGACGCAGATTTTTATGATTGGTTATGATTGATCATAAATAGTCATAAAAATCTGCGTCCCATCCTTCGCCTACAATCCTAAATTATGTTTGGACAATGTTTGTTGCGCTATTTCATATCCCGCATCCGCATGTCTGATCACACCCATACCAGGATCATTGCGTAGTACACGTGCAAGTCTTTGTGCAGCTGCATCAGTACCATCAGCTACAATCACCATTCCGGCATGAATGCTATACCCCATGCCTACTCCACCGCCATGATGTAAACTTACCCAACTGGCGCCACCTGCAGTATTGACCAATGCATTCAAGATGGGCCAATCGGCTACTGCATCACTTCCATCCAACATGGCTTCTGTTTCGCGGTTCGGTGATGCAACAGATCCTGTATCCAAATGATCGCGACCAATCACGATGGGGGCTTTTACTTTTCCGGTTTTGACCAGTTCATTGAATGCCAGTCCGGCTTTTTCTCTTTCGCCTTGTCCTAGCCAACAAATTCTAGCCGGTAATCCCTGAAAAGCAATTCTTTCCTTTGCCATTTTCATCCAGCGCAACATGGATGTATTTTCAGGAAACATCTGCATGATCAATTCATCCGTAACAGCGATATCAGCAGGATCTCCGCTGAGTGCCGCCCAGCGAAACGGCCCCTTTCCTTCACAGAACAATGGACGAATATAGGCGGGAACAAAACCCGGGAAATCAAATGCGTTTTTCAATCCATGTTCAGCTGCACGAGCGCGTAGGTTGTTACCATAGTCAAAAGTGATGGCGCCGAATTGTTGCAATTGAATCATCAATTCAACATGCAATTTCATACTGTCATATGCTAATGCAATATAGGCATCGGGATCTTTCTCTCTCAATACATTCGCAGCTTGATTATCCAGCGTATGTGGAATATAACCGATCAATGGATCATGTGCAGATGTTTGGTCTGTTAATACGTCTACTTTTATGTTTCTTTCGATCAGTCTTTGTAATAAGGTGATGGCATTACACAACACTCCAATACTCAATCGTTCTCCTTTTTCACGCGCAGCAACCGCATGATCGATAGCTTCATCTACGGAGCTGTATTTGATATCCAAGTATCGGGTTTCTATACGTTTATCAATACGCCATTCTTCTACTTCTGCACAAAGTGCAACACCATCACACATGGTAATGGCCAAAGGTTGAGCACCTCCCATGCCGCCCAATCCTGCCGTAACACTCAAAGTTCCTTTCAAAGAACCACCGAAATGTTTATCGGCTACTGCTGCGAAGGTTTCATAGGTACCTTGTACAATGCCCTGCGAGCCGATATAGATCCAGGAACCCGCGGTCATTTGTCCATACATCATCAATCCCTTTTGTTCCAATTCTGTAAAATGTTTCCAGTTCGCCCAATTGGGAACCAGTTGAGAATTCGACAATAATACACGGGGAGCATCAGGATGTGTTTTTAAAATTCCAACGGGCTTACCGCTTTGGATTAAAAGCGTTTCATCGTTCTCCAATTTTTTCAAAGAAGCAATGATTTGATCCAATGCTTCAATATTTCGCGCAGCTTTTCCTCTCCCACCATAAACAATGAGTTCTTCCGGTCTTTCTGCCACAGCGGGATCCAGATTATTCAGCAACATACGCAATGCCGCTTCCTGAATCCATCCTTTACAATTCAGTTGTGTACCGACAGGGGTTTTGTACTTGGCATAATCATAGGCAATCGTTGCAGACATATCGTTGTTTTTTGGGTGGGTCAAAATACGGTATTTTATCTTTGATTTTTTGATCTATGATTTTTTGATTTTTTACTTTTGACTTTTTAATTCTTCTCAAATCAAGAAATCACAGATCAAAAAATCAAACTTCAAAATCGGTTTCAGTATATTTGATAAAAACCAATAATCATGGGATTACCTGTAAATAACAAGAAAGGCGGAAAGGCCGGTGCAAGCGGACCAAAAAATGCCGCGCAAGCATCCAAGTTCATTGCCAAACCCGGAGCAAAAGCAGTAGGTGTAACCAAAAAGCCGATTAAAACGGGTGGATCGAGAGGAAGCTGATCTTTGATTTTTTGATCTTT
>CAYMQQ010000012.1:0-35630 GCA_964392685.1 uncultured Sediminibacterium sp. | reverse complement strand
TGATCTTTGATTTTTTGATCTTTTACTTTTGACTTTTTAATTCTTCCCCTAAATCAAGAAATCAAAGATCAAAGATCAAAAAATTAAGTCCTCATAAGCTGTTCTTAGCTCATTCAATGCGTGGTTGTCTCCTGCTTTTTTAGCTGCCTCAATCCCTTTTTCATACCATTGAATGGCAGCATCTCTCTCTTCCAATGTTTCCAATAGTTTGGCTAAATGATAATAAGACCCCACATAATCGGGGTTATCGGATAATACCGCTAAAAAAAGTGTTTTAGCATCGTTTAATTGTCCCAGCTTAATATACTCCAATGCCAAAGCATGCCGCAGAAAACTATCCTTCGGATTCTGCTCCAAAAATGCCAGTATTCGTGCGATACGATCCATGGAGCGAAGATAAGCAGCTGATAGCTTATAGTTCATGGCTTAAGGCAAGAAATGTTAATTCTTACTATGCGCTATGAACCATTAGCTATTAGCCACAACAAATTTCTCCTGTTAAAAAAAATATCCGAACCTTTGCCGGAAACAAAACTGCCTTATATTTGTAATTAGTTGCATAAACAACTATCTAAACGAATTTCAGCAAAACAATATTGACATATGAAAATTTTAGTTTGTGTAAGCAAGACACCGGACACCACTTCAAAAATTGCCTTTACGGATGGCAATACCAAATTCGATGAGAATGGGGTGCAGTGGATCATCAATCCTTACGATGAGTGGTATTCTTTGGTACGTGCCATTGAATTGAAAGAAAAAGATCCCGCTACAATCGTGCATCTGGTAACAGTAGGTGGTGCTGATACTGAACCCATCATCCGTAAAGCATTGGCATTGGGTGGTGATGAAGCCATTCGTATCAATACAGACAATAGTGATAGTTATTATATCGCAGCACAGATTGCTGCCATCGCAAAAGATGGATATGATCTGGTGTTCACCGGAAAAGAGACCATTGATTACAATGGGTCTTCCATCGGTGGTATGATCGCTGAAATGATTGATGCACCCTATATTTCGTTAGCTACCCAATTTGAATTGAACGGCACTACTGCTACTGTTACCCGTGAAATTGAAGGTGGAGAAGAAATTGCTGAAGTGGCATTACCTGGTGTCGTAAGTTGTCAGAAAGGTGTGGCAGAACAGCGTATTCCGAATATGAGAGGTATCATGGCGGCGCGTACCAAACCATTGAAAGTGGTGGAGCCTGTAGCTGCTGATGCTTTAACGGCTATCGTAAGCTTTGAAATGCCTCCAGCCAAGGCAGGTGTAAAACTGGTGAGTCCGGATAACGTGGCTGAACTGGTGAAATTATTACACGAAGAAGCCAAAGCCATCTAATCTTTCTTTTAACCATCAAACAAAAGACCATGTCTGTTTTAATATTTGTAGATCAATCAGAAGGCCATATCAAGAAAGCTTCTTTTGAAGCATTGACGTATGGTGTTAAAGTTGCGGAGCAATTGGGCACTACTGCTGAAGCATTGGTATTGGGTAGCGTAAGCGACGATCTTGCCTCATTGGGAAAATATGGTGTGAAAAAAGTACATCAAGTCAACAATGCTTCACTGAATCAACTGGATGCACAAGTGTATGCGAAAGTAATTGCTGAAGCAGCCACACAATCAGGTGCCAACGTTGTTGTATTCTCGCATAACCAAACCGGTAAAGCGGTAGCTGCAAGAGTGGCGGTAAGATTAAAAGCGGGTCTTGTAGCAGGTGCTTGTGCATTACCGGATACCGGCAATGGATTTGTAGTTCGTAAAACGGTATTCTCCGGAAAAGCGTTTGCCAATGTAAGTATTACTTCTGCTGTAAAAGTGATTTCATTGAATCCGAACAGTTATACCACCATCTCCGGCGAAGGAACTGCTGAAGTAAATCAATTATCGATTGCTGTTGACACACCAAAAGTGAAAGTAACAGCGGTGAATAAAGTAAGCGGTGAAGTTCCATTGACAGAAGCAGAAATTGTAGTGAGTGGTGGACGAGGATTGAAGGGTCCTGAGAACTGGGGTATCCTATTAGACCTTGCCAAAGAATTAGGTGCAGCTACTGCATGTAGCCGACCGGTGGGTGATGCACATTGGAGACCACACCATGAGCATGTTGGACAAACCGGTGTTCAGGTAGCACCGAATTTGTACATTGCCATCGGTATCTCAGGAGCTATTCAACACCTTGCCGGCGTGAATCGTAGTAAAGTAATTGTGGTGATCAATAAAGATCCGGAAGCTCCTTTCTTCAAAGCTGCTGATTATGGCATTGTGGGTGATGCTTTTGAAGTGGTGCCGAAGTTGACGGAGGAGATTAAGAAATTAAAAGCGAAATAGTTTTCAATCTATTCATAGAAAAAGGATCGGTAATCACCGATCCTTTTTCATTTAAGTATTGCTAGCTACCTAGTTAACAATTTTAAACACAGTTACGCTACTTGGGAAGAAAATGATTTGATAGACTTGAATATAAGTTTCTTGGTTAACGATTCTTCTTCAATATCAAAATCATCTTGTAAACCCAACCAAAATTTAGCCGAAGTTCCAAAATACTTACTTAGCCTTAATGCTGTGTCTGCCGTGATTCTTCTATTGCCTTTTATGATTTCAGATATACGGGTTTGCGGAATCTCGATATCTTTTGCAAGTCTATAGGCTGAAATTTTCAATGGAATTAAGAATTCTTCACTAAGAATTTCTCCCGGATGAATATTTTTAAGTTTAGCCATATTTGTAAGTTTAATGATAATCTATTATTTCAACTTCAGTCGCATTCCCATCATGCCATTGAAAAATAATTCCCCATTGATCATTGATTCGAATGCTGTAGAAATCCTTCAAATTACCCGATAATTTCTCTAAGCGATTTGCAGGAGGAATTCGCAAATCAGTCAAATTAACTGAGTTGTTCAGCATCCTAAGTTTTCGTCTGCCGATATTCTGTATTTCCAATGGCAACTTCTTGACCCTAACGCCGCTCCAAACACTTTCCGTATCTGAATTACCAAAAGATACTATCATACTATCGGTTTACGTTACTAACGTCAAAGATAAGTATTTTTTTAAAAAAAGGGATAATAAATTTTCGCCGTTGTTGGTCGCCTGACCAACAACTCTTGGCTATTATAGATTAACCAACAAAAACATATTTTTCAATAATCCTCATTTTCAAAGAAGCATTGGGAATAAAAATTAGGGTACAAAAATTATCTGATTTGTAAGAATCTATATTTTTAGTAGATGAAATCACTTAGACTCCATTTTTTATATTTCGCTTTACTAAGCCTTTGTCTTGTTGAAGCAAGTGCTCAATCAGAATCTGTGAAGAATCAACTGTCATCGGCAGATGGATATTTTTATGGGCAAAAATATGCTGATGCGAAATCTATCTATCTCAGACATATCCAAGATCTTTCTCCGATTCACCAATACCGACTCGGTATCTGTTATTACAGTGAAGGTGCTAAAGATCCTCAAGGATATATTGATGGTATGAAATGGTTGTTACAGTCTGCGGAACGTGGTCATACAGAAGCCATGAATTCGATCGCCTATTTTTATCAGATAGGTTTTGGTGTCAAGAAAGATTCAGTAGTAGAACTCTCTTGGACCAAAAAATCTGCTGACTTCGGCAATCCCGACGCGCTGTTGGCAATGGCCTATTATTTTCAGACAGGTCTTAGAGGCCTGCCAATCGATGGACAAAAGGCTAAAGAACTTTACCTGAAGGCCATAGACCGCAACAGCAATAAAGCAGGTTATTATCTGGCGCTGCTTGAAAAACAAAATGGCAATCTCACAAATACATTTCACTATATGGAGAAATCGGCCAAACAAGGGTTTGCGCCTGCACAATTGGAGTTGGGAAAAATGTATGAAGAAGGTACGGCAAACATAAATAAAGACCTGGATGAAGCTTACAGATGGTACAATAAAATCCGTAATTCACAAGAAAACAGAGCTGCTTATACTGACGCAGTGGTTAGGATGAGGGCTATGGGACTTGTTGAACCTTCAACAGATCTATCCACTGTAAAACCCAAATTGCTGAAACTGGCTACAAGAGCCAATGAGAGTTTTTACGATGTAAAAGGCAAACTGATTGAGCCGGCCAATAAATCGCAATTTGATAATTTAGGCAGTAGTAAAAATGAGTATTATGCTTCGTTGATTGATTTGGGTTTCAAAAACGTGTATATCCGTAGAAATAATTTCAATCAGGTACAGAAAGACAATACGATTAAAAATGTAGATCAATACATTTATCACGCAGAGATCATTCATTCATCAACCAAAGAAAATACATATCGTGTCTATAAAAAGTGGGCAGACATTTTAAAAAGTGTTTTTTCTGATTGGAATATAGCTGATGAAGATAAACCTCAGTACCAAGACGGTACACTTACGTTTTGGAAAGACAATAGTAATGGTAAGCGCACAAGAATGGTTTTAAAAACTTGTTGCAGTAGTAAGATTGTTGAATTTGAGATTATTAATCTTTAATAACACAACAGCAAGACTTTGTGTATTAGAACATACTACCTAAATATTAAATATAGCCCTGATACTATTAATATAGAACCAACATACACATGATGAATTCTACCTCCCTTACCATAAGTAGGCAAATCTTTTTTATGAATCTTTTCTTGGGGTGATCTTTCTCGTATTCCAAAAATAAAAAGTGCCAAGCCTCCTAATATAAATAGTGCGGGTAATATATAATTGAGGATAAACAATTTCATTTAGACTTGATTTTTTCCGTTGTTGGTCGCCTGACCAACAACAACATCACAAACTCCCCACTCTCCCACCATCCACCGGTAAATTAATCCCATTGATATATCCTGCCGCAGGTGAACATAAGAATGCAACAGCAGCAGCAAATTCTTTTTGCCGTTGTTGGTCGCCTGACCAACAACAACATCACAAACTCCCGACTCTCCCACCATCCACCGGTAAATTAATCCCATTGATATATCCTGCCGCAGGTGAACATAAGAATGCAACAGCAGCAGCAAACTCTTCCGGCTCTCCCAATCTTCCTGCGGGAATCATGGCAATTGTTTTTTCAACAATAGCATCCACAGTGGTGCCTGCATCGGATGCTTGTTTTCCAAATAAATAATCGAGTCGATCTGTTTTGGTATAACCGGGTAATACATTGTTGACGGTGATCCCATATTGTCCAATCTCATTCGCCAATGTCTTGGCCCAATTCGCCACACCTGCTCGTACCGTATTGGAAATACCCAATCCATTGATGGGTTGTTTCACGGCAGTAGATAAAATATTGATGATGCGTCCGAATTTATTTGCTTTCATACCCGGCACCACCAATTGAGCCAATGTATGTGCTGTGAGTAAATGAGACGTTACTCCTTTTTGCATGTCTTCCAAAGAAGTATTGAGCAATGGACCGGCAGCCGGACCACCTGTATTATTCACCAGGATATCAATTCTTTTTTCTTTGGCGAAAAAATCGGTAATGAGCTGTTTGATATGCCCGGGATCTCCTGAATCTGCTACAAAATAACCATGTTGTTGTCCGAGTGAAATATCCAGCGATTGTTTCACTGATTTCAAATTCTCTTCATTACGTGCCAGCAGCCATACATTGGCTCCCAGCATTGCCAGTTCATGTGCTACAGCAGCGCCTAATCCTTGCGAAGCACCACATACGAGTGCTGTTTTATTGGTTAGATCCAAGTTCATAATCTCATTTTAAAGTGCACGATAATCTTCCCGAACGGGATAAAAAACATCCAATAGCTTACAATCCGTGATTGCCAATCCGGAGTGACGAACATTAGATGGGATCACGATCACTTGTCCGGGTGTAAAACGAATCGGCTCACCATCCAATGTCAATTCAAACTCCCCTTGCAATACATGCGCCACTTGCTCATGTGGATGTGCATGTTCTTTCAAAGCAGCTCCTGCTTTAACATCCAGATAAGAGAAAGTCATATTTTCCGTATGAATGAACCGAGCGGAATAACCAGGCACAATTTCTTTAGGAGTGATCGTTGCTAAATCAACTAACGGCATAATTCAATGTTATTTTCTGCAAAATACTCAATCCTTCCCTGTTTCTTTGCAGTATGAAAAGTTCGCTCACACTATTTCGAAAAGTTGGTATTGCGGAAGGTATTTCATTATTGGTACTGCTCTTGATCGCTATGCCCCTGAAATATTTCGTAGGAATACCTGAAGCGGTGAAATTTACCGGATGGGTTCATGGCTTATTGTTCATTGCTTATTGCTGGTTGGCATATGTAGTGAAGGAAGAGAAACAATGGCCTTTTCAAATGTTGATCTGGGCTTTTCTGGCTGCTTTTTTCCCATTTGGAACATTTTTGTTTAACAAGTATATCACAAAAGAATAGTTATATTCCTTGTGTTAAGCATCTCACAAATCTAAAGTAGTTCACTGTAAAAGACCTTAATAAACGATTATTATTATGAACTTTATAATCGAAATATTTGCTTACAATGAAATATTACAGCATAATAAATTTTCAATTGAATAAGCTTTTAAAAGCTGGGATATTAAATAGAAGTATTAAACAGCATATTTATTCTTTAAATAACAAGAAAGAGATAATTGATTTTTCTGAAAGACTACTCACTTTGAAAAGAATGATTATTCTCATTGAGCATAGAAAAGATGAGCCTCTTTTTCAAATACGAAGAAATATTGAATTAAAGCTTAAAACTATCGATAAGCTTAATTCAGAAGATATAATTAACCAATTTAATTCTTACATAAATTCATATAGACCTCCTCATCCAAACAAAAAGACTGTCCCCGTTCAAACAAAATCGAAGAAATATCCCTCGTTTTATCAACCAAAAAATTATGATTTTTTAGTTCGTATAGTTTACGTACCTCGTATGTATTATTGATTGAAATATACTATATAAAACTATATTTATATATATTCAACTCTTATTGTTATTTGGTTTATTTTCGTGGGGTCTATGAAAAAGATAGAATTGGAAATTGTGGCGCTTTCACACAGCATTACCCAAACGCATTCCTATGCGGTGGTATTAGGTGAAGCCAACGGAATGAGAAGACTCCCCATCGTGATCGGTGGATTTGAGGCACAGGCAATTGCGGTAGCATTGGAAAATATGCAACCCAGCCGTCCACTCACCCATGATCTCATGAAAAATTTCATGAACGCATTCAATGTAGAATTACAGGAGATCATCATCAGTGATTTACAAGAAGGTATTTTCTATTCCAAGCTGGTGTGTTTCACAGAACATGATACCGTTGAAATAGATAGTAGAACCAGTGATGCTTTGGCATTGGCTGTTCGTTTCGGATGTCCCATCTATACCTACGAACATATCCTTGAAAATGCAGGTATTCTCATGGAAGATGGTGGTACCGGTAAAAAACAAAAAGCAGAAGCCGTAGGTGTAGAAGAAAGTGGCAGCGGACGTGAAGACCTCAGCAATATGAGCTTGGAAGAATTGCAAACCCTACTCAATGATGTACTTGAACATGAAGATTATATCAGAGCGATTGCGATTCGGGATGAGATGAATAAGAGGAAGTAAGCTTCTAGCTACAGGCTGCAAGCTACAAGCCGCAAGTAAGTATGATAGAAAACGCACTACTGCCTACTCACTTTTCACCATTGACAATTCACCATTCACAATTCACACCTCCTATGGTCCTCTTTCCTAACGCAAAAATCAATCTCGGTCTTCGGGTGGTGCGTAAGCGGGAGGATGGGTATCATGATATTGAAACGGTGTTTTATCCGATAGATGGATTGAGGGATGCTTTGGAGATGGTGCGTGGGACAACAGATACTCCTGTTGACTTCAATATAACAGGACTGCCTGTTCAAGGCGAGACGCATCAAAATCTTTGTGTAAAAGCTTATACTTTACTGAAACAAGATTTCCCTGCTATTCCTTCCATTCAAATGCACCTGCATAAAACCATTCCCATGGGCGCGGGATTGGGTGGCGGTAGTGCTGATGGTGCTTTTGCACTACGATTGCTTAATCAACAATTTCAATTGGGACTAACACAAGAGCAATTGATTCAATATGCACTGCAATTGGGCAGCGATTGTCCGTTCTTTATTTTGAACCAACCCTGTTTTGCTACAGGTAGAGGTGAAATCATGAAGCCATTGTCATTAGATCTCAGTGCCTACCAGTTCGTATTGGTAAATCCCGGTATCCATGTTCCTACCGGTTGGGCTTTCTCACAATTACAACCGGCTATCCCTTCCATCAGTTGTGAACAAATCGTTACACAAGATCCTTCTACTTGGCGCGATCAATTGATCAATGATTTTGAGACATCCGTGATGGATGCTTATCCGAAAATTCGTGAGCTCAAAGATACCTTATACCAACATGGAGCGGTGTATGCATCCATGACAGGTACCGGCAGTACTGTTTATGGCATTTTCAAAAAAGAAACAAAAATTACCCTCTCCTTTCCGGATCACTACTTTGTGTATAGAGATTTAGTTGATTGATCGGATAAGCTGTGAGCTTCGAGCTATGAGCTGCAAGCGACAGGCTACAAGACTTTATTGTTTAGAGGAATATGAGCACTCATAGTTGATGATTACAAATATCATCAGCTATAAGTATGGATTACAATCGTTTAAAAAACTAACGTTTGTTTTGAATGATTTAGCATACAAATCAATCATTATTGAACAATATTTAACCAATGTTCATATTTGTTGAATAACTATTTTCTTTTCTACGCTTTTATTGATTAACTTACTGCTGATTGCCTGCCATACTATTTCCTGAACTTTAATTCGGTTGCACATGCTTGTTTCTAACAACAGCACGGGTCTGTATGACCCCAGCTTCGAACATGATGCTTGCGGCATTGGATTCGTAGCCAACATCAAAGGCAGTAAATCACATCAGCACATTGCAGATGCATTGACGGTATTGGAAAATATGGAACACCGCGGCGCTTGCGGTTGCGAGAGCAATACCGGTGATGGCGCGGGAATCATGATCCAAATTCCACATGAATTCTTTTTTGATGAATGCATTCGTCAAGGCGTACATCTTCCTGCTTATGGAAAATATGGCGTAGGATTTATCTTCTTCCCAAAAGAATTGCGGCTACGTGAGGAATGTCGCGACATCTTCAATCGCTCTGCAGAAAAACTGGGTCTCGACATTCTTTGCTATCGAAAAGTTCCTGTCAACACAACTGATATCGGCAAAACAGCACTATCTGTAGAACCTTTCATGGAACAAGTATTCATTGCTTGTCCGGATCATTTGACCAACCCCGATGATTTTGAAAGAAGATTATTTGTTCTACGTAATTACGCTTCACATACGATCAACAACACCGTTAAAAAAGACGAGATCGGATTTTACCTGGCATCTCTTTCTCATAAAACCATTGTATACAAAGGTCAACTCACCAGCGCACAAGTACGTGGCTATTTTCCTGACCTAAATGATAAACGTGTAGTGTCTGCATTCGGACTCGTACACTCCAGATTTGCGACCAATACATTTCCTTCTTGGAAACTCGCACAACCTTTCCGATACATTGCACACAACGGCGAGATCAATACATTACAAGGAAACCTGAACTGGTTAAGAACAAGTGAGAAAGGATTTACCTCCCCCTATTTCACGAGAGAAGAAATGGATATGCTCTTGCCAATTGTTACCAACGGGCAATCAGATTCTGCTTGTTTAGATAACATGATCGAGTTACTCACCCTCACCGGCAGATCCTTACCACATGTGATGATGATGCTGATTCCGGAAGCATGGGATGGTAATGAACAGATGGACCATGTGAAGAAAGCTTTTTATGAATACCATGCTTGTATGATGGAACCTTGGGATGGGCCCGCTTCCATTTCATTTACAGATGGAAAAATCATCGGTGCTACTTTGGATAGAAACGGATTACGTCCATCACGCTATTGTGTTACTACAGATGATCGTGTGATCATGGCTTCCGAGACAGGCACACTTCCCATCGATCCTTCACTGATCAAAGAAAAAGGAAGACTACAACCCGGGAAAATGTTTGTAGTGGATATGGAACAAGGTCGAATTATCAGTGATGAAGAATTGAAGCAACAGATCTGTTCTCAAAAACCTTACGGAGAGTGGTTGAACAAGTATAAGATCCGATTGGAAGAATTACCGGAACCCCGAGTGATGTTCACCCATTTAGAACATGATCAAGTATTCAAATACCAGAAAGCATTTGGTTATTCAACAGAAGACTTGGATACAATTATTGCCCCCATGGCACTGGATGGAAAAGAACCGATTGGTTCCATGGGAACCGATACACCATTGGCAGTATTAAGCGAGCAACCACAACACCTCAGTAGTTATTTCAAACAATTGTTTGCACAAGTCACCAATCCACCCATTGATCCCATTCGTGAAAGAATGGTAATGTCACTCGCCACATTTGCAGGAAGCAATGGTAATTTATTAGTTGAAGATCCATTGGCTTGTCATAGTGTAGCGCTCAAACATCCGGTCTTGAATAATTATGAGTTGGAAAAAATCAGAAGTATTGATACCGGCATCTTTCAGGCAAAAACATTACAAACTTATTTCCGTGCAGATGGTAAACCAGGTTCTTTGAAAGCGGGACTCGACAGAATTTGCAGATACGCTGCAGACGCGGTTGAAGATGGATTTGAAGTATTGATCCTAACAGATAGAGCCATTGACTCTGATCATGCACAGATCCCATCTTTATTGGCAACTGCAGCAGTGCATCATCATTTGATACGCAAAGGTTATCGCGGACAGGTGGGCATTATTGTAGAAGCAGGTGATGTTTGGGAAGTACATCATTTTGCTTGTTTGATTGCGTTTGGCGCCACTGCTATCAATCCCTATCTCGCATTATCTTCTATCAGAGATATGAAGTTGAGTAACAAATTACAAACGGATATAGATGCAGACCAGCTCAAGAAAAATTATATCAAAGCAGTAAATGAAGGTTTGCTGAAAGTGTTTTCAAAAATGGGTATCTCCACTTTGCAATCATACCAAGGTGCGCAAATTTTTGAGATCATCGGTTTGAATAAAAAAGTAGTGGATACTTATTTCACCGGAGCCACTTCCAGAATTGAAGGCATGGGATTGGATGAGATCGCCAAAGAAACATTAGCGAAACATTTCTTTGCATTTGGCAAAAAGGAAATTCCGGTAGACCGATTACCGGTAGGCGGCATCTATCAATGGAAAAGAAAAGGCGAGTTTCACCTGTTCAACCCACAAACGATTCACTTATTACAACATGCTACGAAAAGCAATGATTACAATACTTTCAAAAAATACTCCAAACTCATCAATGATCAATCAGAAAAAGCATGCACATTACGCAGCTTATTTCAGTTCCGAAAAAATCGTCCATCCATATCCATCGATGAAGTAGAACCTGCTGAGAATATTTATAAAAGGTTTGCAACCGGTGCCATGTCGTTTGGCTCTATTTCTTGGGAAGCACATACTACACTGGCTATCGCCATGAATAGACTAGGTGGCAAAAGCAATACCGGTGAAGGTGGAGAAGATGAGATCCGATATCAACCTTTACCCAATGGAGATTCCATGCGTTCATCCATCAAGCAAGTAGCATCCGCAAGATTTGGTGTTACGAGTTTGTATTTAACAGAAGCGGATGAATTACAAATTAAAATGGCACAAGGAGCCAAGCCGGGTGAAGGCGGACAATTACCCGGACATAAAGTAGATGACTGGATTGGCAAAACAAGACATGCAACACCCGGCGTAGGATTGATCTCTCCACCACCACATCATGACATTTATTCCATTGAAGATCTGGCGCAATTGATTTTTGATTTGAAGAATGCCAACAGAAAAGCACGCATCAATGTGAAGTTGGTATCCAAAGCAGGCGTGGGAACCATTGCAGCAGGTGTAGCAAAAGCCAAAGCGGATGTGGTATTGATATCAGGTCATGACGGCGGAACAGGTGCTTCTCCCATCAGCTCTATCAAACATGCAGGTTTGCCTTGGGAATTGGGATTGGCAGAAACACACCAGACCTTGGTGAAAAATAAATTGAGAAGTCGCATCGTAGTACAGGCTGATGGACAAATGAAAACGGGAAGAGATATTGCGATTGCCACTTTATTAGGCGCTGAAGAATGGGGCGTTGCTACTGCCGCACTTATTGTAGAAGGCTGTATCATGATGCGGAAATGTCATTTGAATACTTGTCCGGTAGGTGTTGCTACGCAAGATCCCGAATTAAGAAAACGATTCGCCGGAGACCCGGATCATGTTGTTCACTTTTTCAAGTTCATTACACAAGAACTGAGAGAGATCATGGCAGAATTAGGTTATAGAACGGTGAATGAAATGGTGGGACAAGTAGATACTCTGGAAATGCGAGAGGGTATCACGCATTGGAAATATGATCAATTGGATTTGTCCGCAGTGCTTTTCAAAGAACCCGAATCATTATATACCGGATTGTATCAACAAGAAGAACAGGATCATGGATTGAGCAGTGTATTGGACTGGAAATTATTAGCGTTAGCTAAACCGGCTATTGATCAAAAAGAAAAAGTATGTGCCAATGTAGAGATCAAAAATACAGATCGAACTGTGGGCACTATTCTTTCCAATGAGATCACAAAAAAATACCGAGCTGCAGGGCTTCCTGATGATACGATTCATTTTAGTTTCCAAGGAACGGCCGGACAAAGTTTTGGCGCTTTCAATACCAAAGGCATTACGTTAGAACTTGAAGGAGATGCCAATGATTATTTCGGGAAAGGTTTGAGTGGTGCTACGCTGATTGTGTATCCGGCAAAAGCATCGGCCTTTGTTCCGGAAGAGAATATCATCATTGGCAATGTGGCGTTATATGGAGCTACATCCGGAAAAGCATTCATCAGAGGAAAAGCGGGTGAACGATTTGCCGTGCGAAATTCAGGAGCAGAAGTGGTAGTGGAAGGTGTAGGAGATCATGGTTGTGAGTATATGACAGGTGGCAAGGCCATCATACTAGGTACTACAGGAAGAAATTTTGCAGCAGGCATGAGTGGAGGCATTGCTTATATCTATGATGTGGAAGGATCATTTGCTGAAAAATGCAATATGGAAATGGTGGCACTCGATCCTTTGGAAGCAGATGATAGTATTTATCTGAAAGAAATGATTACACAACACCATACTTATACGAACAGTACAGTTGCCAGATTTATTTTGGATGATTTCGATCATCAACTCAAAAACTTTGTAAAAGTATTTCCGGGAGATTACAAAAAAGCATTACAAAAGAAAGCAACCGTAACACAAGGATATTAAACCATTCAAGCATTTTTATGGGAAAAACAACCGGCTTTATAGAATTCGACAGAATCCATCCATCCAAGCGATCGCCACAAGAGAGAATTGGCGATTATAAAGAATTTGTGGAACGTATGACGGATGATCAATTGAATCAACAATCCGCTCGCTGCATGAACTGTGGCGTTCCGTTTTGTCATAGCGGTTGTCCATTGGGCAATATCATTCCTGAATTCAACGATGCTGTGTACAGACAAAACTGGCATGAAGCCTATGAGCTTCTCAGCGTCACCAATAATTTCCCGGAATTCACCGGACGTATTTGTCCGGCCCCTTGTGAGAGTGCCTGTGTATTGGGCATCAATCAAAACCCCGTAGCAATTGAAGAAATAGAGAAACATATCATTGAAACCGCTTTTGAAAAAGGATTTGTACAACCCAGAAAGCCCAATTTAAGAACGGGAAAAAAAGTGGCAGTGGTAGGTTCTGGTCCGACAGGTTTAGCCGCGGCTGCACAACTGAATTATGCCGGTCATCAGGTGACCGTGTTTGAGAGAGATGCATATCCCGGTGGACTACTGCGTTATGGCATTCCTGATTTTAAGTTAGAGAAATGGGTAGTGGAAAGAAGAGTTGCCTTATTAGCGGAAGAAGGGATTGTTTTCAAATGCAATGCTCATGTGGGTATGGATATTAGTATCAATGATCTGCTACGAGAATACCAGGCGATTGTTCTAGCAGGAGGATCTACCATTCCAAGAGATTTGAATATCCCCGGTCGAGAATTGAAAGGTGTGCATTTTGCAATGGATTTTTTGAAGCAGCAAAATCAACGTGTATCGGGCGAGGCGATTAAAACGGAGGATTTAATGGCAACAGACCAACATGTGGTAGTGATTGGCGGAGGAGATACGGGCAGTGACTGTGTAGGCACTTCCAACAGACAAGGTGCTTTATCGATAACACAATTGGAATTAATGCCCAAGCCACCTGAAAAAAGAACTGCAGGGATGCCATGGCCTACTTATCCTATGACATTAAAGACAACATCTTCACATGAAGAGGGAGCGAATAGACAATGGGCAGTGGTGACAAAGGCATTCAAGGGCGATACAAACGGAAACCTTCAATCTATTGTAATAGCAGATTTACAATGGAAAGCTTCTACCGATATTAAACCGGCAGGATTTGAAGAGATACCGGGTACAGAAAGAGAGATACCCTGTTCATTGGCATTATTGGCCATGGGATTTGTACATCCACAGCATCAAGGATTGATTGCAGAGTTAGGTGTAGAACTCGATGAAAGAGGGAATGTTAGGGCGAATGAAAAACACTATCAGACCAGCATTCCCAAAGTATTTGCCGCAGGCGATATGCGAAGAGGACAATCCTTAGTGGTATGGGCCATCAGTGAAGGAAGGGAATGTGCCAGACGGGTGGATCAGTATTTAATGGGGACATCAGTACTGGAATCTAAGGATCAAAGCTATTTAATTAATATATAATTATTTTATTAATATTTTATTTCAAAAACCTTTCAAAAGCACTTGAAAGGTTTTTTTATGTATAAAACGCTTCTGAAACAGTATTTTGATGGTATTATTTCCAAAATAAAAAACAAATATTAATAAATAAAATGTTAATATTTTATTAGAAACTGATTCAATAATTGAGTATTTTGTTATCAGATTATCAAATTATAATAATCTTAATGTTAAATTTAAAACCCTAGTATGAAAAAAATGACCATTCAGAAGATCGCTCCTTTTGCAGCGTTAATAGCTGTTGCACTGGCAGCTTTGTTTATCCCCTCTTTACCTAATTATGCCGATGAGGCCGGAGCCTATAGCGCCGCCGATATTACTTGGATATTGGTTGCTACTGCACTGGTATTTTTAATGACACCCGGTCTGGCCTTCTTTTATGGTGGAATGGTACACCGTAAAAATGTAATCTCTACAATGATCAAAAGTGTGGTGGCCACAGGGGTTGTCAGCATTCTATGGGTTACGGTAGTATATAGCTTATGTTTTGGAGAATCGATTGGCGGCTTTATTGGTAATCCTTCTACACATTTATTCTTCAAAGGAATCAATTCCGGTGCGCCTTGGAGTTTAGCACCCACTATTCCCATCACTTTATTTGCTTTATTTCAGTTGATGTTTGCCATCATCACGCCCGGTTTGGTGGTAGGTGCTGTTGCAGAACGTATCAAATTCACTTCTTATATCGTTTTCATCGCATTGTTCAGCTTATTGGTATATGCCCCCATTGCACATTGGACCTGGCATCCGGAAGGATTCTTGTTTAAAATGGGTGCCCTGGATTTTGCAGGAGGAACAGTGGTACATATTTCAGCAGGTTGCGCAGCTTTGGCCGGCGCCATGGTACTGAAGCGCAGACAGGCACACGTTGATCAAAAAGAAATTCCACCTGCAAACATTCCTTATGTATTGATCGGGACAGGATTACTTTGGTTTGGCTGGTTTGGTTTCAATGCCGGTTCGGCCTTGGGTGCCAATGCGCTGGCGGTTTCCGCATTTGCTACGACCAATACTGCTGCCGCTGCTGCCGGATTATCCTGGATGTTCTTTGATGTATTAAGAGGTAAAAAACCTTCCGTTCTCGGATTTTGTATTGGTGCCGTTGTTGGACTGGTAGCTATAACTCCCGGTGCCGGATTTGTAGCCATTCCTCAATCCATTTTCATTGGTGTACTTTCTGCTATCATTTCCAATATTGCTGTGTATTATAAATCAAAATCCAAACTGGATGATACATTGGATGTATTCCCTTGTCATGGTATAGGTGGCATGGTAGGTATGCTACTCACCGGCATTTTTGCTACTAAAACCGTGAACAGTGCGGGAGCAGATGGTTTGTTCTATGGAAACGCAGCTTTCTTTTTTACACAATTAAAAACTTTGGGAATTGTAGTTGTGTACAGTTTTGTAGTGTCTTTTGGCATCTTCAAATTCATCAATTTCATTCTGCCCTTACGTGTTAGCTCTGAAGAAGAATTATTGGGATTGGATGCTACACAACACAATGAAAAATATGTGCAAGGCACTTTACTCGTAGAAGAAAACGGCTACTTGAAAGAAAGTATGCTCGCCGACTAATTCATTCATCATACTGCAAAAAATGCTGACCCATTGATTGCAGTATGTTTTCCTTTC
Organism: uncultured Sediminibacterium sp.; assembly: GCA_964392685.1. Classification (GTDB taxonomy): domain Bacteria; phylum Bacteroidota; class Bacteroidia; order Chitinophagales; family Chitinophagaceae; genus Sediminibacterium. The sequence goes on along the minus strand of CAYMQQ010000012.1, from coordinate 19,123 downwards.
ATCGATTTGCTAAAGAAAATAAGGTACAGCCATATGATAAACCTCTGACCAGGTTTACCGACTGTACCTATTTGTTAATTATAAAACCAATGCAATGTTACGCAAAATTTTAACCCTTTCAACAGCAGTATGCGCCTGCCTTTCATTAAACGCACAATCAGACTCTTCCAAAAAAGCAAGCACCGTTCTATCAGGTTCCATTGACGCCTACTACCGGTACAGCTTTTCTGATGCACCTACAAAAACCAACAATTTTACCAGCTTTACCAACTCTCAAAACTCTTTTGAGTTGGGCATGGCTTCCTTCAGGGTAGATCACTCTTTGGGAAAAGTAGCTGCCGTTGCAGATATTGGTTTTGGCAGAAGAGCACAGGAATTTTCTTACAATGATGCAGGATCACTCGCCGCCATTAAACAAATGTACCTGAGCTATGCAGTCACCGATCACCTTAAATTAACCATGGGTAAATGGGCAACCCATATTGGGTATGAATTGGTAGACGCACCCGGCAACCGAAACTACAGTATGTCGTATGGATTTTCGTATGGCCCATTCTTTCATACCGGCGTAAAAGCTGATGTTTCTTTGGGAGGAAAAACTGCCATAATGATTGGAGTGGCCAATCCTACAGATCAGTCGACTACAACCACATCTGCAAAATTCATTTTAGCACAGTTCAGTACCGCTTCCAAAGATGATAAGGTAAAAGGCTACTTGAATTTTCAGGGAGGGAATGGCATTACACAGTATAATATGGTGATCACAGGAGCCCTTTCTGATCAATTGGGTATTGCTTATGATGGTAGTATGCAATGTCTCAAATCCGCCGGACAATCATCCAATTGGAAAAGTCATGCGCTCTATCTGAATTATGACCCAGTTTCATCCCTAGGTTTTACGCTACGACAAGATTATTTCGATGATAGATCCTTTTCTCCAATTGGTATTGGCGGTAAAATTTATGCTACTACATTATCAGCCAATATTAAGAATCAAAATTTGACCATCATTCCTGAGTTCAGAATGGATAATTCAGCAAGTGATGTGTTTTTTAAAGGAGCTTCCAGTACAAAAACAAAAAGTACCATGGCATTCTTAATTGCAGCTGTCTATAAATTTTAGAAAACAACTTACATGCACAAAGAGGCTGTATCAAAAGTCTGATGCAGCCTCTTCTTCTTCAACCCAATATCACTATCTATATTTTATTGTCAACACCCCGTCCTTCTTTTACTATAGTCTATGGTCTATGGACTATGGACCATAAACTATAAGCCCCCCTCTTCATTTATCCCATTATTTGCTTAAGTTCGGTAGATGAATCCGCTGGTCAGACTGCTACAGTTGTTATACTGTGTTTATGCTTTTATTCTTTTTGTCATCATCATGTTGGGCGTTTTTCCATTCGTCATGCTAGCGCTTTTGTTTGGAAAACTTACCGGAGGTAATCTCATTTACAAATTGTGCATGATCTGGGCTAAAGTCTGGTATTTTTTGATTGGAGTTTCACATCAAGAAATTTATGAGTACCCGCATGATCCTACCAAACAATACATTTTTGTTGCCAACCATATCTCCTATATGGATATTCCGCCACTGGTTTTAATAGCACATCAACCCATTCGAATATTAGGTAAATATGAAATGGTTAAAATACCGGTATTCGGTTGGATCTATAGAGCTGCCGTGGTATTGGTTGACAGAAAAAATGCAGAGACCAGATCCAAGAGTGTACGTGCTTTAAAATCGGCATTGAGACATGGTATTTCCATCTTTATTTTTCCGGAAGGCACTTTTAACATGGGGTCTACCCCACTAAAGAATTTTTTTGATGGCGCATTTCGTATTGCCATTGAAACTGAAACGCCGATTAAACCGGTTTTACTGGTAGACACTTTGGAGCGTCTACATTACAACAGTATTTTCTCATTGACTCCCGGTAAAAGCAGAGTGATTTTTTTGGATGAAATTCCCGTGCAAGGTTTAACCATGCAAGACATCCCTTTGCTGAAAGAAAAAGTATATGATATCATGGATGCAGGTCTGCGCAGATATAGAACATACCCAACAGCATAAGCCTTATTTTTGATCAAATTAGTAGTTGTGTACGCAGAGATCATCATACCACTTGCCTTACCGCTCAATTATACTTGGGCAATTCCGCCTGCTTTGCAGGATAAGGTACAACCGGGCATTCGGGTGGAAGTGATGTTGGGGAAGAGTAAAAAATATGCAGGCATCATCAAAAGACTTCACCACAACAAGCCGGAAGCTTTTGATCCCAGAGATATTATTAATATTCTGGACCATGAACCCATCATTTATCCGGAACAATTACGCTTCTGGGAGTGGATGGCGAACTATTATATGTGCAGCGAAGGTGAGATCATGCAAGCAGCCATTCCTGCTAATCTCAAATTATCCAGTGAAAGTATCCTGGTTTGGAATGAAGAACGCAGCATCGATTTCAGCGACTTATCTGACAGTGAATATATTGTTGCCGAGGCTTTAGAATTAAAAAAAGAGCTTCGATTGAATGAAGTACAGGAATTACTCGATGTAGCAAACGTATATCCCGTTATCAAAAAACTGATCGATAAAGAAGTTTGTTATGTATGGGAAGAATTGAAAGAAAAATATAAAGAGAAGAAACAGACCTACATCTCTTTACACCCTACTTATAAAAATGAAGAAAACCTGGCAGCATTACTCAACGGCTGGACAAAAGCACCCAAGCAAATGGAATTGTTATTGGCTTTTCTGCATTTACAAAGAACAGAGGGTGAAGTTTTGCAACATGAGTTATTAAAAAAATCAAATGCTACTGCAGCTCAACTAAAGGGTCTGATCGATAAAGGTGTTCTTCTTTCTGAAAAAAGAAGTAGCGATAGAATTTATTATGGCACTCCTTCGGTAAATATTCATTTTACACTCTCCCCTGCCCAGGAAAAAGCATTATCAGCCATACAATCTCAGTTTACAGAGAAATCCGTTTGCTTGCTGCATGGCGTAACTGCCAGTGGTAAAACACAGATCTACACCAAACTCATCGAAGAACAGATCAAAGAGGGTAAACAGGTTTTATACATGTTACCTGAGATTGCTTTGACAGCACAGATCATCAGAAGATTACAGGAATACTTTGGAGGATATATTGCTATTTATCATTCCAAATTCAACGCAAATGAACGGGTTGAAATATGGAATAAAGTAAAAAATGGGGAGATCAAAATTGTGCTTGGTGCAAGATCTTCACTGTTTCTGCCGTTCAAAAATCTTTCCTTGATCATTGCAGATGAAGAGCATGATGGCTCCTATAAACAGCAAGACCCTGCACCTCGCTATCATGCTCGAGACGCAGCTATCTATTATGCACATCTGTTTCAAGCCAAAGTTTTATTGGGAAGTGCTACACCTTCTGTGGAAAGCTATTTCAACTGTCAGCAAAATAAATACGGGCTTGTACAATTGACAGAACGTTTTGGAGATGCACAATTACCGGATATCACATTGATCGATGTCAAAAAATTTCAACAAAAAGCTAAAGTTGCATTTACGGAGCCACTCTTGGAAGCTATTCGTCAATCGCTTGACCAACAAAAACAGATCATTCTTTTTCAAAACCGTAGAGGATATGCTCCTTACCAGATTTGCAATACCTGTGGCTGGATTCCCCAGTGCAAAAACTGTGATGTAACACTCACCTATCATAAATTTCAAAATAAACTCACCTGCCATTACTGTGGAACCCATTATCCGGTCATACAAACTTGTGCGGCTTGTGGAAGTCATGACTTCACACAGAAAAATTTTGGTACAGAACAGATAGAAGAACTATTAAACGAGTTTTTTCCTGATGCCAGAATTGCTCGAATGGATTATGACAGCGTGAGAGGAAAACATGATCATGATGCACTGATCAAACTGTTTGAACAACAAAGACTGGATATATTAGTGGGTACACAAATGGTGGTGAAAGGTTTAGACTTTGACCATGTAAATCTTGTAGGTATTATTGATGCAGATGGGATATTGGGATTCACAGATTTCAGGGTCAATGAAAAAGCCTATCAGTTAATGGAACAAGTGAGTGGTAGAGCCGGCAGAAAAGATCAATTGGGTAAAGTATTGATACAGGTAAGCAATACCCGCCATCCGGTGCTTGCATTCGTACAACAACATCAGTATGAAGCTTTGTATCAGTATGAAATAGAGAATAGAAAACAATTCGGGTATCCGCCCTTCAGCCGATTGATTCAACTTACATTCAAGCACAAAGAGAAACATCTGGCAGAAGAAGCTGCACATATATTGATGCAAGGAATGGCCGGTAACTTTTTAAAGGAAATGAGCGGACCGGCACAACCCGTAGTGGATAGAATCAGAAACCAATATCTTTGGGAAGTGTTGATTAAATTACCCAAAGATGTACAAAAGATCCAGCAGTGTAAGCGTGAGATCATGCAGCAGATCGTCATCATACAATCGAATAAAAGGTATAAAGCGGTAAGGGTCGTCTTGAATGTAGATCCATTATAGCCAGGAAAAGTAATGCTTATGTATCATGGAACATTGTTTACACCTGATCGATCACTCAAGGCTTTTAATAGTTTTGGGATAGATGTTCATGCTCGTTTATTCGCATCATTCAACAGCATGGAAACGCTTTTAGAAATGCTGGAACACTATAATGAACTCCCATACATGCCATTACTCATCTTAGGCGGGGGAAGCAATATTCTGTTTACCAGAGATGTGGATGGTTTGGTGCTCAAGAATGACCTCAAGGGATTTGAATTGATTGATGAGGATAAGGATTACTTCTACGTAAAAGCCATGGCCGGCGAAAACTGGCACCGGTTCGTAATGTATTGTATTGAAAATGGCTATGCGGGTTTAGAGAACCTGAGTTTAATACCCGGTAGTGTGGGCGCTTCTCCCATGCAAAATATAGGTGCTTATGGTGTTGAGATTAAAGATGTTTTTCACTCATTAGAAGCTTGGCATATCAATGAAAAGCACAAAGAAATCTTTTATCTCAAAGACTGTGAATTTGGTTATCGGGAAAGTGTATTCAAAGAGAAATATCGTAACCGATTTATCATTACCAGTGTTACCTATCGATTGAAAAAAGTACCGGAATTTCATACTTCATACGGAGCAATCAATCAGGAGCTGGAGAAAATGCAGATCAAAGAATTAAACATCAAAGCCATTTCGGATGCCGTTATTCGTATCAGACAATCAAAATTACCTGACCCGGATAAATTAGGAAATGCCGGAAGTTTCTTTAAAAACCCTATCATATCCCTGAATAGATTTAAAACCTTGGAAGAAAAATTCCCTCTGATAGTGGGTCATGCAGTGAATGAACAGAAAGTAAAAATTGCTGCAGCCTGGTTAATAGAACAATGTGGCTGGAAAGGATTTCGAAAAGGAGATGTTGGATGTCATGAAAAACAACCCCTAGTATTGGTGAATTATGGTCACGCAACAGGTGCCGATGTTTTCAAACTATCCACAGATATCATGCAATCTGTTTTTGAAAAATTTGGCATTCACTTAGAGAGAGAAGTCAATATTGTTTAGTTCTTTAAGATTCACGCTCTTCATCAGCACACTAAAGAAAAAGCTCCGAACATATTCGGAGCTTTTTCTTTAGAAACATTTACTTGTTCCTTATAACTTCATTCTTGTCACTTCTTAATAATATTTGAGCTTCATTTCAACTCTTCTGTTCAAAGTGCGACCTGCAGCTGTTTTATTATCAGCAACAGGCTTAGATGAACCATATCCTTCTGAGCTAAGTCTTGAAGCGTCAATGCCTTTACTAACAAGGTAATCATAAACTGATTTAGCACGGTTCTGACTTAATGGAACATTCACTTTATCAGTTCCGGTATTATCTGTATGACCTTCGATGTCTAATTTTAAAGCAGCATCTTCTTTTAAAATAGCAACCACTTCATCCAAAGACTTGAATGACTTTGTCTGCAATTTTGCACTACCTGTAACAAAGAATACATTCTTCGCGCTGGCTGCTACTTTCTTCACTACTTCTTCTTTAACAGCAGGACAACCATTGTTTTCTCTTACTCCGGGTATAGTTGGGCATTTATCTTCTTCGTCATTGATACCATCTTTATCTGTATCAGGTACCGGACAACCTTGGTAACGAGCAACACCTGCAACTGTTGGACACTTATCTTCTTCATCATTGATGCCGTCCTTGTCAGTATCAGGTATTGGACAACCATCATATTTCGCCAAACCTTTTACAGTAGGACATTTATCATTGTCATCATTGATACCATCACCATCTGTATCAGGAACAGGGCAACCATCGTATTTGGCAACACCCGCAACAGTAGGACATTTATCCTTACTATCGAGGATACCATCACCATCTGTGTCTTTATCAACCGGAGGTGCAGGTGGCGGAGGTGTTACTTTAACGGGTTCTTTTTTATCGGTTAATGGAGAACTCAGTCCAATAGAATAAGCCAAGTTATTAACTGCTAAATTAGAAATAGCTGATCTATGAACAAATTGAGTATGGAGAAAAGTCTCCTGACCCAAATTGAATTGCAATCCCATACCTGCAGGTGCGTAGGCTGCAAAATAGGTACCTGTATACATAGAAGCACCCAGACCAAAACTTAAATAAGGTACAACGGTATACTTATCTGTGAGTAATTTGATATTCGCAGCAGCATCTATTTCAAGAAGAAACTTACTGTTGTTTGATGCAGCAACTCCCGCTCTACGGTAAAAAGGATATTTTACGAATGAGCCGGAAAGCGTTGCCTGAAAATCAACATACTCAGACAATCCCTGAAAATATTGAATATTCAATCCTGGATCCAGTCTACTAAATGGAGTCCATTGTTTGTTAGAAATAACAGATGACAATGAAGTTCTTCCGATAGCGTCAGAAGTATACATGTCTTTCATAATAAAACTAATTCCTAGCGCAGGTCTTTTTTTATAGCTAATCGGAGTGGTCTGAGCGAATGCTGCGATTACCAAACAACTGGCTATCAGGGAAAAAAGAAGTTTCTTCATAACAGTTTTTTATTGATTGACACAAAAATACATGGTGAAACTGATTTTCCGAAAATTATGATAACTTTAAGTTATTCCGAACTTATTCCCATTCAATTTTTTGCTAATGGTGCGATTGGCTGAACTGAAACTTTCACCAATCCTCTTTGAACGAAATCCAACTGTTTTGCAGCGTTGCGGGTCAAATCAATGACCCTCCCCTTCTTTTTCATTCGTGGGTGCATTCGGTCTGTAATGAGCACTATTACGCTTTTGTTATTTCTTAAATTGGTAACCAGTACAAGGGTGTTTAGCTTAAAATGATTACTAGCTCCGGTCATACCTGCGTTTCGAAAAATGGTTCCTGTAGCCGTTTTTCTACCCTCAAATTTAGAACTGTAATAACTGGCTATGCCTTTGATCGGTTTACCCTGAGGCATTAGGGAATCTCCTAACAGATCCCCTCCAATACCACCCGGTATAGAGTCTTTATAGAATGTGAGACTATCCATTCCACTTTTAAGGGTCGGAATCGTGTCTTGAACCGGTATAGTGTCTGTTTGAAATACCCCAACAGAAGCCATCGGCTTACCGGAAGGAAGCAAAAAATACAAAGCACCGATAATATACAATAATAGTTTCATGATGTTTATGGCCGTACCATCTCCCGCTCACTCGAGTAATATTACTCATCCTTGTCCCCAAATACAAATGAGGATATGCACATACGGTCAGACCCCATTTCCCAAACACCATGCCAGAAATGAAAAAATAATTCAATTATTAATTGAACTAAATGACTATAATTAATTAATAATCAATTGATTGATTAAAATATAAATTATGAAATTAAAATTGGATAAATACAGGTCTATTGCAAAAGCAGCGGTCTAGTATCAGCCTCTATGCTTATCCGTCTTTTCATCGGAAGTCATATCTGCTCCGGAACGGAGCTGCAACTGCACCTGTAACACCCATTCTGGGCATCTTTGCGAGAAAAGAAAGCCGTTAATATTGTCAATAAGACTCATAACTGACTTATAATCAGACTCTACTGAGGTAGAAAAGGGCCCAACTTCGTATGATAATCCTGATGCCTTTATAATGGCAATCACTTCATCGATCCACTCATAAGGATGCTTGGCACCCGGAATGATCGGCACCAATTGCAAAGACGCACTAATGATATAGCTATGATTTTCCATGAACCTGGGTTATATCTACGACTGCATCCAAATTCAATATTCCATGAATATGGGGGAAAACCTCATTAATTGATCCCGCCAACTCAAAAATAACAGGTCTGTCTACTTTCTGGCGATCTATTGTAAGCTTTACCAAGCCTGTCTGACCCTGATAATAACGCTCTAATACACCCGCCACTTGATCTTCCGTACTGCAATGAATAAAGCCTTCCACAGCCAGACTGTCAGCTTCATAGAATCCAACCGACTTGGCTTTCTCCCATTGATCAGCCGTTGTAATATGATAAATAAATTCTGATTGATTATTCACAATTATTTGATATTTAATTATTTATAAAGTTTTATTAATTTTTTGCTCTAGGAGCATGAGGTCTGCAAGTACCACCGCTGTCACAGCTTCCAACACTACAGGAACCCTGAGTGCGATACATAGATCATGTCTACCTTTTACCGAAAGCGTATCTAACTGTTCTGTTTCCCTATTCCAGGTGGTTTGCTCCTTGGGTGTTGAAGATGTAGGCTTAACCGCCACCCGAAAAACCAATTCATTTCCGTTGGTGATTCCCCCCACCACTCCACCTGCATGATTTGAGCCGGTTTTACCGGTCGCATCCAGTATGGGGTCATTATGATCAGACCCAAACATTTTTGCCGCTGAAAATCCTGCCCCAAATTCTATTCCCTTTATCGCCGGAATAGAAAATACAGCGTGAGCCAGTACCGATTCCACTGAATCAAAAAAATGTTCTCCCAGCCCAACCGGCAATCCACTCACCCTACATTCAACAATCCCTCCAATACTATCTTTTTGATCTATGGCCTTTTGTAACCCTTTTTCTATATCCGACTCACCACCTATTTCCAAGATATTGGCAACCGGAATAGCCGCTTGCAATAATTTTTTCGCGATCACCCCCGCTGCTACCAATCCAACCGTTAAACGACCACTGAAATGTCCCCCACCTCTATAATCTTCATAACCGCCATACTTCACACCTGCTGTAAAATCTGCATGTCCCGGACGCGGAATCGCTTTTTGCTTCTCATAGTCACCACTACGGGTATTGTTATTCTCAAATAGAATCGTGATGGGAGCCCCGGTTGTTTTTCCATTGAAAACGCCCGTTTTGATCAAAGGAATATCATCTTCCTTACGCGGTGTCGTTCCTTTTTGAGTACCGCCTTTTCTTCTTTCCAGATCTTTTTCAAAATCGGTTACGGCTATGGGTAATCCGGCCGGACAACCATCAATGATCACCCCAACACATTCGCCATGCGATTCTCCAATGATGTGGATTCTGAATATTCGTCCGATCGAGTTCACAGTCTTTTGATTTATAATTTGACAATATCAGCACCTAATTGCTGAAGGTGATCATAAAAATCCGGATAGGATTTATTAATAGCATCAGCATCCGCTATGATCACTTCTCCATCTGCACATAATCCCGCTACCGCACAAGCCATCGCTATACGATGATCATGATGTGAATGAACCCGAGCCGTTTTGATACCTGTTCCTCCCTTAATGACCATCAGATCATCTTGCAAGCTGATTTCAATCCCCAATTTACCAAACTCTTCCTGTAAGGTAATCCCTCTGTCACTTTCTTTATGAGAAAGTCTGCTCACACCTTCAATAACTGTAGTTCCTTCACAATAAGCTGCTAAAGCTACTAGCGGAGGAAACAGATCCGGACAATCTGTTGCGTTAAAATGAAATGCTTTTAAGGGTAAAGGTGAAATATCGATATGGGCATCGGTGATCGACATGCGACAACCGCTATCCATCAACGCTTGCAATATCGCTTTATCAGCTTGGGTTGAAAATACATCCAAACCCGTAACGCGAATAGGTCCGGCAATAGCCCCGGCAACTAATAAAAAAGCCGCCCCACTCCAATCACCTTCCACTTGATATTTGAGCAGCCCCTTTTTAGATGAAGTTGTTCCATGAAAATGAAAATATTCATGATTTTCATGTGTTATTTTCCACCCAAAATCAGCCATCACAGCTAATGTCAAATCGATATAGGGCTTACTCTTTAAATCTTTCACTTGAATGGTAACCCCATCAGCATCAGCAGCGGCATAAGCCATGAGCAATCCCGTAAGGAACTGAGAACTCAATGATCCATCTACTTCAATATTTGCCGGATGCAAAGGTCCTTGTAACTGCAGGGGTACTTTTCCTTGATTCGATTTGATTTGCACTTGCAGTAAGGGTAATATCTCATCAAAAAAATGCATCGGACGATTCACTAAACTACCCGTTCCATGAATGGTGAGCAATTTTTCACTCAAAGCTGCAATAGGCGTAAACATTCTGATGCCCAAACCACTTTCGCCACAACTGATTTCAGAATCGATGGGTGATAGTCCATTCGAAGTAATATGCAGATCCCCTTCATCAGTATAACGAATAGTAGCCCCCAACTTTTGAATCACATCAATGGCTGCTAAATCATCATTGCTTTTTCCGGGGTTGATGATCAAAGTCTCTCCCTTACGCAACAAAGCTGCTGCACATGCCCTTTGCATACTACTCTTGCCGGCGGCAGCCCGAATAGTTCCCTGGATCGTAGATGGATTTATTTTTACCTGAGTAGACATACTATCATGCATCATCGCAGCATGCTGCGGTATGATTAAAACTGTTTGAAAATTTCTTTGAGTTGTATGAACAGTAAGGGTTGTACCACCGCTTTACCTGTTTTTTCAAGAAGGATATAATGAATACTTACATCATCCTTTTTTTTGTCTTTTTGTAACACCTTAAAAGCTTTTTTTACATCAAAACCGGCAAATGTGGGTAAGCCGTAATTGGCTAATAAATCCACCACCGCGTCTGTATCCTTAAAGCCTTTCAATTGTTGTGAGATAATTGTTGCATAAGTCATCCCAATGCTGATGGCCTGACCGTGACTTAACTCGTACATATTCTCGATAGCATGTCCAAGTGTATGTCCGAAATTCAATAATTTTCTTTCTCCTTGTTCTCGCTCATCAGACAATACCACTTTTGTTTTCAGCATTACATTTCGCTCTATCAACTTTTTCAATAATGACAGATCTTTTTTATAATCGCTTAATCTATGCTGTTGCAATTCTTTGAACATGGCTGCATCTTTGATACAGGCATGTTTAATAATCTCTGCAAAACCATTCTGCCATTCAGCTACAGGAAGTGTTTTTAAAAAACTATAATCATACAAAAGGAAAGAAGGCTGACGAATCAATCCTACCATATTTTTATAAACGCCCACATCAATTCCATTTTTCCCACCGATCGCAGCATCTACCATCGCCAATAAACTGGTGGGTACATACCCTACATCAATGCCGCGCATAAATATTCCTGCTACATACCCTGTAATATCTGTGATGACACCGCCTCCTACACCTACTAAAATTGTTTTCCGATCTGCCCCCATCTCTATCAGTTGATCAATGATCATATCAACTGTTTGCTGCACTTTATATGATTCTCCGGGCTTTAGAACAATGGTATTCCATCCCTTGAATTTCTTTTGATGTGCTGAGAAAACATGCTCATCCGTGATCAATACTACTTTTTCTTTATCAACTATTTTTTGCAAATGATCGAATGATGCATCAAAGTAATACTGTACTGTCTTACCAGGGAATGATATTGCTTTTTTCTTCATAACCACTAGGCATTCATAATCTTGTTCTGATGATTGATACTTTCCATGTGTACCGCATCAAAATATTTGGTGATGAACTCACGACTCAATCCCAATTGCTCTCCTTTTGCAAATGCTCTATCGAGAATAGCATTCCAACGATTGGTTTGTAGGATCGTAATATTATTGTCCTTTTTATATTGTCCGATCTTATCTGCCACTTTCATTCTTTGTCCAAGCAATTGCAACAATTCATCATCCAGTTGATTGATCTGCTGACGCATTTTTTCCATGGCAGCATGCAATTCTTCTGAACTGATATCTTCCTTACGCCAGATGATAGAACTGATCATTTCACCCAGTCGCTCAGGGGTTACTTGTTGTTTTGCATCACTCCAAGCATTATCAGGATCGATATGACTTTCAATGATCAATCCATCAAAATCAAGATCGATTGCTTTTTGTGCTACATCCATGAGAATATCTCTTCTTCCGCAGATATGTGAAGGATCATTGATCAATAACATATCGGGATTCCGTCTTTTCATTTCAATGGCGAGATGCCACATAGGTGCATTGCGATATTCTGTATTACCATACGAACTAAATCCGCGATGGATCAATCCAATATTTTTGATACCGGCTTTTGCTACACGCTCTACCGCACCAATCCACAATTCCAGATCAGGATTGATGGGGTTTTTGATGAGCACCGGCACATCTACGCCCTTCAATGCATCTGCTACTTCTTGAACACTAAAAGGGTTTACCGTCGTTCGTGCCCCGATCCACAGCACGTCTACATCAAAATGCAGTGCATCTTCCACCTGCTTACCCGTTGCCACTTCTACGGCAACCGGTAATCCGGATGCTTTACGTGCTTGTTGCAACCAAGGCAATCCCTTGGTACCAATGCCTTCAAAACTACCCGGACGAGTACGAGGTTTCCAAATACCTGCACGCAGGATATCTACTTTACCGGTTGCTGCCAATCTGGTGGCCGTTTGAATCACCTGCTCTTCGGTCTCGGCACTGCACGGACCGGAAATGATCAATGGGCGCTTCTGCAATAAAGCATCCACATTTGTCTTTTGTTCGATTGCTTGCTCCATATAAATTTGATCTATGATTTTTTGATTTCTTGATTTTTGATTTATGAACAAATCATAGAATCAAAAATCAAGAAATCAAAGATTTACTCTTCTCCCTTCCTCGGTTTCCTTGCTCCTCCTGAATCTGCATCATTCATTCTGATTCTTCTTCCTTTGTAGTTCTTTCCATCCAATGCACGGATCATTTGATTGGCTGCGCCTTTTTCAATTTCCACCCAGCTATTCATGTCTTTCATATCGATCTTACCCAACACATCCTTTTTCAAATCACTCATATCGAGAATGAACTGCAGGAAACTTGCCTTATAAAAACCATCTTTGGTACCAAGGTTTACAAACAAACGGCTGTAACCTCCTCCGCGTTTGTATTCTTTACGATTATCTCCTTTACCTGCGTCTCTGCGTCTGCCTTGATCCGGCGCATCATTGTATTCTCTTCTGTTTCTTTCACGGAAATTCAGGTCTTCTGCATTTTCATAATACTTCAAGAAACGATCAAATTCCATGGCTGCAACACGCTTCAGCACATCTTCCTTACTCACTTCAGCAAATTTTTCAGCCAGCATCGGAACATAGGTTTCATAATCACCATGACTGATATCTGCCGATAATAATTTATCCATGAAATGGAAGAACTGTTTACGACATACATCTTTTCCACTTGGGATATCCAGCTTATGGAATTTAGAGTTATTGATTCTTTCGATCTGTTTCAATCGATACATTTCCTTGCTATGTACGATGGAAATACAAATACCTACATTACCTGCACGACCGGTTCTTCCACTTCTGTGTGTGTATACTTCCACATCATCCGGTAACTCATAATTGATAACGTGTGTGATACCTTGTACATCGATACCTCTAGCCGCCACATCAGTAGCTATCAACAGTTGCAAACTCTTATCTCTGAACTGCCCCATCACTTTGTCTCTTTGTCCTTGGGTCAGATCACCATGTAAGGCATCAATATCATATCCTTCGCGTGTTAATCGCTCAGAGATTTCTTGTGCATCAATTTTAGTTCTGGTAAAAATGATACCATAGATACCCGGATTGAAATCGATGATGCGTTTCAAGGTCTCATAGCGATGATGTGAACTGGTTACATAATATTGGTGATCGATGCTCTTGTTGGCTGTGTTCACTTTTCCTACCGTTACTTCAGCAGGATCTTTCATGTAACGCTTACTCACTTTTCTGATCTCAGGTGGCATGGTTGCACTAAAAAGCCATGTACTTTCACGCTGAGGAGTATTTTTCAGGATGAATTCAATATCATCTTGGAAACCCATGTTCAGCATTTCATCTGCTTCATCTAATACTACATACTTGATCTCCTCCAAATTGATCGCCTTTCTTTCGATCAGATCAATTAATCTACCGGGTGTTGCTACTACAATCTGTGTTCCTCTTTTCAAATCGCGTATCTGTAATCCGATGGATGCACCACCATAAACAGCTACTACTGAAACTCCAGTCATGTATTTCTTAAACAGTTCTAACTCTTTTACGATTTGTAAACAGAGTTCGCGGGTTGGACAAACAACCAGCGCCTGTGGATGTTTTGCCTTTGCGTCAATCACGTGCAGCAGGGGTAATCCAAATGCTGCCGTTTTACCTGTTCCTGTTTGAGCGAGCCCAATAAAATCTTTCGTACCACTCAGTAGTACGGGTATCGCTTGTTCTTGTATTGCGGTTGGGTTCACATACCCCAACTCATTCGTTGCCTGAATCAATCTTGCATCGATTCCCAACGCTTCAAATGTCGTCATGTATAAAAAATTTGTGCAAAGTTACCTAATATAGGGGGCTTTGCGGGTTTTATTTGGGTTTTAGCTTATGGCTAATGGTTCATAGCGAATAGTTTGTTTTACTATGATCTATTAGCCATACGCAATACGCTTAGCGAAGAATTCGCTTAATCCCATTCGCATTCTCAATCAACTCCTGTAAATAGTCATAATTCTCCTTTTCCAAACAGGCTTTGAATTTCCTGAGCTGTGCGATGTGTTCATTGAGTACATCTAGCACATTATCACGGTTTTGCATGAAAATGGGCACCCACATGGCAGGATTACTCTTCGCCAATCGTACGGTACTCTCAAAACCACCGCTGGCCAGTTCAAAAATGGCATCTTCTTCTCTTTCCTTCTCCAATACGGTATTGGCCAGCGCAAATGAAGTGATATGTGAAATATGACTCACGTATGCCACATGTACATCATGATCATCCGCTTTCATATATAGAATATGCATGCCTAATGTCTTATATAGCTCTTCCACTTTCTGCACTGCATCTTCATCACTCTCTTCTTTAGAACAGATCACTGTGGCTTTATTGGCAAATGCAGCCCTCACGGCAGCATCCGGACCACTGTATTCTGTTCCCCACATAGGGTGCGTGGCAACGAATCGACCTCGCTTTGGATGATGAGCCACTGATTCACAGATTATTTTTTTGGTGGACCCTACATCCATGACCACCTGATGAGTGATCTGATCTAATATCTGTGGCAACATATCTTCTGCAGCATTGATCGGCGTTGATAAGATGATCAGATCTGATTTTGCGATGGCAGTTGATAGATCTGTTATTTCATCCACCAGTTGCAACTCAACTGCACGTGCCGCATGGATCGGGTTATTGTCCACACCTATTACATGTGTCACCCATCCCTTTTCTCGCAATGTCAATGATAGTGACCCGCCAATCAATCCGGTACCTATGATCGTTATTTTCATCTTATAATCGGGTTTGAATTCTGTGAATGGCTTCTTCAAATTTCTCTATGCTTCCGCAAAGGCTGACACGGATATATTTTTTTCCCGCCTCACCAAAAATACCGCCGGGAGTAATGAATACAGCAGCTCCGTATAATACTTGGTCACTCAATTCATAACCATCTTTCAACGAATCAGGAACAGCAGCCCATACAAACATGCCCACTTGGTCTTTTGAAAAACGACAGTTCAATTGTGTCAGCAATTCAAATACTTTTTCACGTCTGGCTGCATATATTGCATTAACCCCATCATACCAATCTTTTCCCAACTCCAATGCTTTTGCCGCCGCCAATTGAACAGGCAGGAACATACCACTATCCATATTACTTTTGAAACGCAACACTTCATCAATCCTTTCTTTCGCAGCGCATAACATGCCCACTCTCCATCCCGCCATATTTGCACTTTTGCTGAGTGAATTCAATTCAAGCACCACTTCTTTTGCTCCAGGAACACTTAATAAACTGGATGGATGATCATTCAGAATAAAACTATAGGGGTTATCATGACAAATCAATATGTCATGCTGTTGCGCAAATGCAATCAACGACACATAAAAATCAGCAGAAGGTATTTGTCCCGTAGGCATATGCGGATAATTCACCCACATCAATTTTACTTTAGAAAGATCCCTTTGAGCAAGTACTTCCAGATCAGGCTGCCATTGATGTGCTTCTGATAACTGATAGGTAACAGGCGTACCTCCTGCCAGTTTCACTGCACTGCTGTATGTGGGATATCCCGGATCCGGTATCAGCGCTTCATCCCCTTGATCTAAATAGGTCATACAAATATGCATGATCCCTTCTTTACTACCGATCAATGGTAATACTTCTGTATCGGGATTCAATTCTACGCCATACCATTTTTGATACCATTGACTGATGGCATTGCGCAGTATGGGAGAACCTTTATAACTCTGGTACGCATGTACATGATCTTTTGCGGCAGTGTCTTGCAACATGCGAATGACTTCAGGATGCGGCGGCAAATCCGGACTGCCAATACCCAAGTTCAGGATATCTTTACCTTCTTTGTTCAGTGATTCAATTTCTCTCAACTTCTGAGAGAAATAATATTCACCAATCCCATCTAATCTACTGGCTGTTTTTATTTCCATCATTATCCTTTAATAAGTTTCCCTTTTGTATACACACCGAAAATTTTGACATTATTGGTTAAAGACTCAATAGACATGAGTACTTGATTGAATTGTTTTTGATGTTCAAATTCCATGTCTGCATAAAAACCATATTTAAAATGACTACCGGGTATGGGCATACTTTGCAGTTTGCTGAGATTGATTCCACCTGCCGCAATTTTGGTGAGTACTTTGGACAATGCACCTTTATCATGACTGGTTTGGAAGTATACCGAAGCTTTATTGGCATGGGCATCTGCTTCAAAAGTGCCGGCTCTTTTCAATACGAGAAAACGGGTGATATTGTTCTTCATGGTATGGATATCCGAACCAATCATTTCCAATTGAAACAACTCTGCTGCCAATTTACTGGCAATAGCTGCTGTATGTTTACTTCTATGTTGGTGCAATAATTTTGCACTTAAAGCGGTATCTTCTGTTTCTACCAATTTCCATGGATATTGTTCCAGATAATCCAAACATTGAAGAATGGCCATCGGATGGCTATGCACTTCCTTGATATCTTCCAATCGAACACCCGGATTTACCAACAAATTTTGACTGATGGAGAGATAAATCTCTCCTACTACTTTGAGTTTACTTTTTTGCAAGAGATTATAGTTCGGAAGAATACTTCCTGCGATGGAATTTTCAATCGCCATTACAGCACCTGCTGATTGTTTTGCATCTCCAGCAATCTGTATCAGTTCACGAAAACTGGCACAGGGGATGACGGCAACAGTTTTACCAAAAAAAGAACGAGCGGCTACCTGATGAAAGCTGCCTTCATAGCCTTGTATAGCGATACCGTTATTTGTCTTTGCTGTTATGTTGCCCTGTTTTGTCATCTTCGTTATCAGTCAAAAAAAATCCCGACCAATTGGCCGGGACTGTATGTTGATTGTTGTTGTTCGCTTAAGCTTTAACAAATACTACCCGGCTCCTTTGATTAAAGAAGTAATAAAAGAAAAAATAAAACCAGGTATTGTTTGTTATTGTGTTCATTGAATCAAATATAGAACATGAAAACATATGAACCATCAATCCTGAAAAAAATATTTAGCTAACAAACCTTAGTTTCCCTCGTCGTATGTTTCATCCTTTGGATGAAACACTCCTCGGGATGACGATCGTCGATAAAATGTAAAATCATTCTATTCCAGGTAATACCACCTAAAAGTTCGTTCTTCCCAATCTACAAAACAACCCGTCGTTCTGAGGAACTTCCGATCTCCGATCGGAACGTGACGAAGAAAAAAAAAGCCCCTCCGTGGAAACGGAGCGGCCTCTAACGATTGCTTGCCATATGAAAAACTCTTTCGAGAACCCTATCGGCCGGCAAGCGGGCGCTTCATGATCTTCATCACGGGTTCTGCGTTCAAATTAATGAGCAGCTGGAGCAGCAGCAGAGCTGTCTGTAGTAGCAGCAGCGCTATCAGGAGTAGCTGTAGCAGTGCTATCAGTTGTTACAGGAGCAACAGCAGTTGAATCAGTTGCAGCTTCTTTGTTTTCAGCGTTACCGCAAGCAGCGAATACGCCCAGTGCCAGAACGAATAATAATTTTTTCATTGTGTGGTTTTTTTTGAGTGATTTTAAGGTTAATACCCGGTTATGATGAAAGGTAACCCGGGGTAACTCGTTTTTTTCAAAAAATATTTTAGGTTTATTTTGGGTTACTTTTACCCCCTACACCGTATTAAAAGAACAATAGTGAAAGCCGATACCAACGAGCAAGCATTACTGAAAGGACTGGCCAATAACGATTCCAAGGCAATTGAAACCATCTATAAGGATAATTTCAATACCATTCAGGCTTTCATATTGAACAACAATGGTTCTTATGACGACGCCAGGGATATTTTTCAGGAAGCTATGATTGCGCTGTATGAAAAAGCACAAAGCGAATCATTTGTCTTAACCTGTCAAATTAAAACCTATGTATATTCCATATGCAGGCGTTTATGGCTTAAACGATTACAACAGCTGGGTAGATATTCGAACCGTATTGATAGCATGGATGAAACGGTTCCGGTGGAAGAAGATCTTGAAATACACGAAAAGCGTAATGCCGAGTTTGCGATAATGGACCGGGCCCTGAACAGTCTGGGAGAACCCTGTAAGAGTTTATTGGAGGGGTATTACCTGAAGAAAATGGGAATGCAGGAATTGGCGGCCGAATTTGGCTA
>CAYMQQ010000011.1:0-45049 GCA_964392685.1 uncultured Sediminibacterium sp. | reverse complement strand
TCAGGCGACCAACAACGGCAGAAAGGTTAGCACTCCTAAACTCAGATAATACTTCATGCATATATCTTACTTTCTCTGTCAAACACAATAGCTGATCATAACTGATGGTATAATCTGCTTTATACCGCGCATCACTATATGCTTTTTGTAATAGATGAAATAGTTGTTTATCTACCTCCGTTTTTTGTGGGAAGATATTAGATAACTGATCAGATACAAGACCTGCGTAACGTAATAACCTATCAATATTATGTGTGTTTGCGTGATATCCCGTACCTACTTTCAATAAAGTATGTAAAGATTGCTCTGCCGATTGGTGCAACATAAAAGCCGCCATCGCATATTGTTTCCTAATTCTGTACAGTTCTGAACCGGCTAAGAATTCTTTAGCTTTTGTGATTCCATCTCTCCAATATTTTTCAATGCCAATCTGTTCATCATGGGGCGTTGCTGTAGATGAACCCTGTAATGGATGTTTTCCCGAATCATAGATGATCTCCGCAGATTGTTGTACGTTGACAGCAAATCGATGTCCTGCTTTCAACCACTCATTAAATGTATACACGGATAATACAATACTGGTTACAGGCATCCCTTGGTTTTCAATCTTATCCTGCCATTCATGCGGTTCTCTATTATCAAGGTTCTCCAGTAAAACCAACAGAATATGATCGGTCATATACTGTGAAACAGCTGCTGAGGTTTGGAATATGCTTTTACTACTTCGATGATATACAGCAGCCCCCAGCAGAAAAATCATTTCAGGATTGACTGCTTTTACAATGCTGTCTACTAAACATTGCTGATAAGTAGACTGCGAATATTGATTCATTGCAAATGGTTGCATACATCCTCCTTTTCCTAGAGTACACATCTTGGCTTTCTAAACCATTTCTAAAAAATAGTGCTGGTATTGATCCTGCCAGTTAGCATACTCATCCATCCGTTTCATTTTGCCATACTTTTGATAACAGGATAAATTTAATACCAATATTTGGATATTATCCATATCTTGATATCAAATATTTGTTCACAACCACTTATAGCCGTGAAACTGCTAGCTAATAATTTATACTTTCTCAGACGGAGCCGTCAGATTCAGCAGGCGCAAATACCTGCTATACTTGGTTTTCCGCAAAGCTCTTGGTCAAATTGGGAAAATGGAAAAAACAATCCGGATATTGATACGCTGATTTCGATATCGAATTTTTTTGAAGTCAGCTTAGACGATTTAGTCAAGACAGACCTACAAGCCTCGGGGCAGGTGATCGTAGATAAAAGCCTACCTAAAAAAAATAAAATAAAACCACTTTTAGAAAGCTATACTGAGTTACTCGCCAACTTACAAAAAACGCAGCCGGAACTTAGTCAACTGTTAGGAGAAATATGTGAAAACATTGATCAGTTGCGTAATTGCAGATAATCAAGTTTATCATAATAATCTACGCAATAGTTGGTCAGGCGACCAACCATGGCAGAAGCACATATCAATCCGTAATCTCCACTACTTTCTTATTTCGCAATTGCCTCATTGGTTTGGGTACCATTTCGAGGATTTCATCTTTTAAAGTCTGAATGAGTTTGGTTTTGATATGATCACGGTGTGTCACCAGACTTACTTCTCGTGCCGGAGCTGGATCTTTTAATCGCTTCACCAACTTCATCTGATTTTTATTGAATTCCATGACGGCTAATTCAGGCAGAATGGTAAGCCCATCACTTTTATCAACCATTCGTTTCAATGTTTCAATATTTCCGGTTGCATATTTAAAATGCAGGTCTGCACTTTTGCGCAGCTCACATAGATTCAATACCTGTGAGCGGAAACAATGTCCTTCTTCTAATAACCATAACTGGTCTGGATTGATATCATCTGCCAACACATATTTCTTATCATACAATGCATTCTTCCGGGAGACATACACAAACAACTCTTCATAAAACAATACATCTTCTTTAATGGATGCATCTTTCAATGGCGTTACCACCAAACCACAATCCAGGCGATTATTTTTCAATTCATGAATCACTTCTTCCGTAATTGTTTCCTTGATCACCAATTCCAGTTGCGGGTATTTGGTGCGTATTTGTTTGAATAAAGTAGGTAATACATATGGCGCCAATGTGGGAATGATACCAATTCGCAATTCACCCGTCATCACATTCTTCTCACTATTGATCATTTGTTGAATGCGTTCTGCTTCACGCAATACCACCCGGGCCTGCGCAATGATTCTGGTACCAATTTCCGTAGGTATCACCGGCTGCTTGGTACGGTCAAATAGTTTCACACCCAATTCCTCTTCCAGTTTCTGCAACTGCATACTCAAAGTAGGCTGGGTAACAAAACATTTCTCTGCTGCCAGTACAAAATGACGGTAGGTATCTACCGCAACCATGTATTCCAATTGTGTGAGTGTCATAGATAAAAACTATATGTTTATAAAGATAATCAATTTGATTTATTTACCAGGTCTGTGTAATCTTGCGTTACAGAAGATTGTGTTTTTCTACACAATCCATTTGTTTCATTCAATAAAAAACCTAATCATATGTCAGCACAACAACATCCTACCGGAGACATCAGCAAATGTCCGTTTCACAACGGCTCGCTGAAACAAGTAGCCGGTAGCGGTACCCGTAACCGCGACTGGTGGCCGAATCAACTTAACCTCAACATCCTTCGTCAGCATTCTGAACTATCTGATCCGATGGATCCTGATTTTGATTATGCAAAAGAGTTCCAGTCATTGGACTTAGATGCGATCAAAAAAGACCTGACAGATTTGATGACAGATTCACAAGACTGGTGGCCGGCAGACTATGGTCACTATGGTCCTTTCTTTGTTCGTATGGCATGGCATAGCGCCGGCACCTATCGTACTTATGATGGTCGCGGTGGCGCCGGTGCCGGTATGCAGCGTTTTGCTCCATTGAACAGCTGGCCTGATAATACCAATCTCGATAAAGCGCGCTTGCTGTTATGGCCTATCAAGAAAAAATATGGTAAGAAAATTTCATGGGCTGATCTCATGATCCTTGCAGGTAATGTGGCGATGGAATCCATGGGTTTCAAAACTTTTGGATTTGCAGGTGGACGTAAAGATGTGTGGGAGCCTGATGAAGATGTATACTGGGGAAGTGAAAAAGAATTTGTTGCCAGCCACAGAAATCCGGAAAGCCTGGAATCACCACTAGGTGCAACAGAAATGGGATTGATCTATGTAAACCCAGAAGGACCTGATCGTAATCCCGATCCAATCCTCGCTGCAAAAGCCATCCGCGAAACTTTTGGTCGCATGGCGATGAATGATGAAGAAACAGTGGCGTTGATTGCAGGTGGACATACATTCGGTAAAACACATGGTGCTGCTGATCCGGGTAAGTATGTTGGTAAAGAACCTGCCGCCGCAGGTATTGAAGAACAAGGCATGGGTTGGACCAGCACTTACGGAAGCGGTAAAGGTGCAGATACCATTACGAGTGGATTGGAGGGTGCATGGACCACTACACCTACACAATGGAGTCATAACTATTTTGAAAACCTATTTGGCTATGAGTGGGAATTGACCAAGAGTCCGGCAGGTGCTCACCAGTGGAGACCTAAGAATGGTGCAGGTGAAGGATTGGTTCCGGATGCACATGATCCGAATAAGCGTCATGCTCCATTTATGTTGACAACTGATCTTTCCATGCGTTTTGATCCGGCTTATGAAAAAGTTTCTCGTCGTTTTTATGAGAATCCGGATGCTTTTGCAGATGCATTTGCACGTGCTTGGTTCAAATTGACGCATAGAGATATGGGACCACGTGCACGTTATCTTGGAAAAGAAGTGCCGGCTGAAGAGTTGATCTGGCAAGATCCTATTCCTGCTGTTACACATGAATTGATCAATGATGCGGATATCGCTTCATTAAAATCTAACATTCTTGCTTCCGGCTTAACAGTTGCTGAATTAGTGTCTACCGCTTGGGCGTCAGCATCTACATTCCGTGGATCTGATAAACGTGGTGGTGCGAATGGTGCACGTATCAGATTGGCTCCTCAGAAATTCTGGGAAGTGAATAATCCTACGCAACTGAGTAAAGTGTTGGATACACTGGAAAAAATTCAGCAAAACTTCAATGCGAATAGTGGCAAGAAACAAGTGTCATTGGCAGACTTGATCGTATTGGGTGGATGTGCAGCCATTGAGAAAGCAGCAAAAGATGCAGGACATAATGTAACTGTTCCTTTTACACCGGGACGTGCAGATGCTTCACAAGATCAAACAGACGTTGAATCATTTGCAGTATTGGAACCACAAGCTGACGGTTTCCGCAATTATATCAAAGGAAAACAAATGGCGACTGCAGAAGCTATGCTGATTGATAAAGCTCATTTGTTAACACTCTCAGCTCCTGAACTGACTGTTCTCGTAGGTGGCATGAGAGTTTTGAATAGCAATTACAATCAATCAAAGCATGGTGTATTCACCAACAAGCCCGGTGTACTGACCAATGATTTCTTTGTGAATTTATTGGATTTTGGAACCACTTGGAGTGCTACAGCAGACAGTCATCAACAAGAGTTTGAAGGTCGTGATCGTAAGACCGGTGAAGTAAAGTGGACAGCGACCCGTGTTGATCTGATCTTTGGTTCTAACTCAGAATTGCGCGCACTTGCTGAAGTGTATGCTTGTGAAGATGCTAAAGAGAAGTTTGTAAAAGACTTTGTGGCTGCATGGAACAAAGTGATGAATCTCGATCGTTTTGACTTAGCATAAACAATGCGAAAAACCAATGAAAGGTGACCAAGAATGGTCACCTTTTTTTTGCTTCAACCTATGTTTAAAAAGAACTCACTCATTAATCCCAAAGGGTACCATTTAAACCTAAAACAGAGCCCAGCCAAATAGCAATCACATATCCAACTATACCCACCAATGTGGCGATCAGTTTCGCCCAAACATTATTTTTCACAATTTGAGTCATGTAGTAAAAAAAAGCACCACCTCCCGCTCCAGCCAATGGCGTGATGAGCATGGGCTTCAGCATCCACAAAGTACCCCATTCTGGCTTGGGATCTTTTACACTGAGTAATAAGCTGAGAATTAAAGCAAATGCAATGGCAGCACCAATAAACATACGCTTAGCGGCTGCTATCGGGTTTACTTGAATAAAATTTGCATCATTTTGTTGTGTCATATTGATTGTTTTAAAAGTGCTTTGAATTACAAAGTAAAAGTATAAATATCAATTTTCAAAAATTTTTTATTGGCAGGAACATGGTTTTAACAATCTCAATACTTCTAAAGGCAGATTGATGAGCCATTGGTTCCTTGTCCTGTCTATCTTTGCAAAAAATGGTTGTATGGAGTTAGGCATTAGCATGTTTGGAGATATTCATGTCAACAAGAATGGAGTTCAAGAACCTACAGGTGATCGATTGAAACAAATGATCGAGGAAATCAAGTTGATGGATGAATTGGGTCTTGACTTCTTTGGTATTGGTGAACACCATAGACATGAATATGCAGTATCTGCTCCCGAGATCATATTGGCTGCGGCTGCTCCGGTAACTAAAAATATTAAACTGGGAAGTGCGGTATCTGTGCTGAGTTCTGCCGATCCTGTGAGATTATACCAACAATATTCCACAATTGATCTACTCTCCGATGGACGTGCAGAATTGGTCGTTGGACGAGGCAGCTTTACAGAATCATTTCCCCTTTTTGGTTTTGATCTGAGAGACTATGATATTTTATTTGAAGAGAAACTCGACCTACTGTTTCAAATCAATCAGGAACAAAAAGTGAGTTGGAAAGGTCAGTTCAGAAAACCATTGATCCATCAAGAAATATTTCCAAGAGCCTATAAAGAAAAGTTGGACCTATGGATCGCTGTAGGTGGCACTCCGGAATCGGTATTAAGAGCCGGCACTTATGGTATCCCTGTTATTTTTGCGATCATTGGTGGTAGTCCGGCTCAATTCAAACCGTTATTCGATTATTATCATAAAGTCTCCACACATTTCAAACATCCTGCATCAAATCAAAAGACCGGCGTTCATATGCATGCTTTCTTCGGTAAGGATGGCAAAGCAACTGCTGATCAGTATTTTCATCAGTATGCACAGCAGATGAACAGAATTGGTCGTGAAAGAGGATGGTCGCCCTATACAAAAGAGCAGTACGAAGCTGGACGAGGCAAACAAGGAGCGCTGATTATTGGTGATGCCAATGAAGCCATCGACAAAATTCTTTACTTACATGAAGTACTCGGATTTGATCGATTTGCTGCGCATATGGATGTGGGTGGACCTTCGCATAAGGATTTGATGGAGTCGATAGAAATTTTCGGAACTAAAATCGCTCCGGCCGTAAAAGCAGCTTTGAATACTACAAATTAAACATCCGTTTCATCAAAAGACAGATGTAAATGTTGAATACTCGAGATTACCTTACGATAACTAACTCCTGCGGTATCCAACATTTTTTTGGAAGCGACGGATGTATCCGATCCATTATACTTATCGGATAAATACACTACTTCCTTGATCCCAGATTGAATAATGGCTTTTGTACATTCATTACAAGGGAAAAGAGCTGTATAGATTTTACATCCTTTTAAATCCATTCCGATATTATTCAGGATAGCATTCAACTCTGCGTGACAAACATAGGGATACTTAGTGTCCAGAAATTCGCCCTGCTTACTCCATGGAAATTCATCATCATTACAACCAATAGGCAGTCCATTGTATCCCGTTCCTACAATTTTATTTTGCCCATTCACAATACAGGCACCCACTTGGGTATTAGGATCTTTGCTTCGTTTAGCAGACAATAAAGCAATACCCATAAAGTATTCATCCCAACTGATATAATCTTGTCGTTTTGTCATCCGGTCAATAATTGCTTATCGTTTGCCTTCAAAAAATCCTTGCTCTTTTAAAATACCTTTTAAGATATTCATTCTTGCATCCATCATTTTGGCATCAGCAGGTCCTTCTGCATTCAGTACAAAGAAATAAGGATGTTTGTTTTCTTCGATCCATCCAACAATCCACCCAATCAGATTGCCATTTTCCTTAAACCCTAATCCGGTCTTGTATGCCAGCTGATAATTCGCATTGTTTTCTCTGATCATCATTTTTTTGACGATATCCTGGGTACGTTTTTGAAAAGGTAATTGACCGAAATACAATCGTTTTACCAAGCCCAGTTGTTCATCCGGAGAAATTTTCAAGGAGTTGTTGATCCAAAAAGAGTCAATGGCATTTCCTAATTGTTTATTGCCATACTGCAAACTATCGATCCAACGCTGCATGGTATCTTTCCCAATTCGTCGGGCCACTTCCTGATAATAAGGTAATGCGGAAGCTGCAAAAGCTTCTTCCATGGTCAAATCCTTGTTCCATCCATGAGCAGTATCACCACCCGGCATTACACGAACCACCCCATCCCATTTGATCACCATTTTTTCATTGCTCACTCTTCCGGTTTCAATACCAATCAATGAGTTGACAATTTTAAAAGTAGAAGCAGGTAGATAAGAGGAATCTTTGAATCGGGATAGATTATAGATCGTGAATTGTCCGGTACCATTATCAAATAATCCGAATGTTCCCGTCACTTTGTTTTCATCGAAATACTTTTGATATCCGTTTTCCACCGTTACATTATTGGGTGAGCAAGCAACGAATAGCACCACTACTATTGCAAATAATGAAAGCATTATTTTTGAAAAACGCATACAGATAGATTTAGCCACTTAACGTGGATGTTATTTCAATACATTCAATTCCTTTCCAACTTTAATGAAAGCTGCGATGGCTTTATCAAGATGTTGTTGTTGATGTGCAGCGCTTAACTGTACACGTATACGTGCTAACCCTTTGGCTACTACCGGATAAAAGAATCCAATTACATATACTTCTTCTTCCAGCAACTTTGCCGCAAATTGTTGTGCTACCACTGCATCATATAACATAATCGGCACGATGGGATGATCTCCTGGTTTGATATCAAAACCCGCTTCTGTCATTTTTGTACGGAAGTACTTTGTATTGTATTCGAGTTGATCTCTCAAAGTGGTAGTCTCCGTAAGCATATCCAATACAGCAATAGATGCTCCTACGATGGAAGGTGCTACGGTATTGGAAAACAGATATGGTCTGCTTCGCTGACGTAACATTTCGATGATCTCTTTTCTGCCGGAAGTAAAACCTCCGCTGGCTCCACCCAAAGCTTTTCCTAAGGTTCCCGTGATGATATCAATCCTTCCCATCACACCTCTGTATTCATGGGTGCCCCGTCCGGTTTTACCCAAGAAACCGGATGAATGACATTCATCAATCATTACAATGGCATCATACTGATCTGCTAGGTCACATATTTTATCTAATTGCGCAATCGTTCCATCCATGCTGAAAGAACCATCCGTTACAATGATTCTACTTCTACAACCGGCACTCTCTTTCAACTTTGCTTCCAAATCTTCCATATTGTTGTGCTCATAACGGAAACGCTGGGCTTTACACAAACGAACACCATCAATAATAGAAGCATGGTTCAGCGCATCGCTGATGATGGCATCTTGTTCATTAAAGAGTGGTTCAAACACCCCGCCATTTGCATCAAATGCCGCTGCGTATAGAATGGTATCTTCTGTTCCGAGAAAATCAGCCAGCTTTTTTTCCAGTTCTTTATGGATGTCTTGGGTTCCACAGATAAAACGAACACTACTCATACCATAACCATGTGTATCAATGGCTTTATGTGCAGCTTCTATCACTTTTGGGTGTGAAGAAAGACCCAAGTAATTGTTGGCACAAAAGTTTAAAACGGTTTTACCATTCACTACAATCTCGGGACCTTGCTCGCTGGTAATAATACGTTCTTTCTTAAACAATCCGGCTGCATCTATTTCTTGTAATTCTTCCCTGATACGGGTTACAAACTTTTCATTCATAGCTTGGCAATTATGGAATGCGAAGGTAGGAAAAGTCGGGGGAACGTTGACAGTTGATAGTTGACAGTTGACAGGGAAAGTTGGGAGGAGTCGGGTTGATAGTTGATAGTTGGCAGTTGACAGGAAAAACTTCCTGCTGTCAACTGCCAACTATCAACTGTCAACTAAGATTAGACAACAAACCGATACCCCACCCCTTTAATTGTGATGATCTCAAGAGAGGCATCTTCTTTCAGATAACCTCTGATTTTGGTGATGTATACATCTAAATTACGACTATTGAAAAAAGAGTCATTGCCCCAGATATGGTTTAATAAATCTCTTCTGTCGATTACGTCATTTTTATGACGATAGAGATATTTCACCAGCTCTGCTTCACGATAAGAGAGTTTTCTTTCTGTAGAACCATTGGTGAGGACTTGTTTATTCAAATGGAATTGGTATTTACCCATTGTGATGCTATCTCCGTTTTCGGGAATCAGTACTTCTTTTTTTACACGCAAAGCATTCTCAATACGAACGATGAGTTCTTCCATGCTGAATGGTTTCCTGATATAATCATTACCGCCTATTTTAAATCCTTGCACCACATCTTCTGTTTGCGTTTTGGCGGTGAGGAAAATTACAGGTACATCATCATTCAGTTTGCGAATATCTTCTGCCAACTCAAAACCACTTTTATTGGGGAGCATGACATCCAGTATACAGATATCGGGATTTTCATCTTCAAAACTGCGGATTACATCGGCACCATCCGATTCCATGATCACTTCAAATCCTCTTGTTTCAAGGGTTTCTTTCACAATCTTACCCAGAAACAACTCGTCTTCTACATATAGTACTTTGATTGGCATCGTTCATTATTTATGACTAACCGGAAGTGTTACCGTAAATGTACTTCCTTTCTCCGGTTCGCTATCTACTGAAATGGAGCCCTTATGGCTTTTGATCACTTCTGCTACATAACTCAACCCCAAACCATAACCCTTGATATTATGCTTATCACCGGTAGGAACACGGAAAAACTTGTCAAATATTTTACCTTGGTATTCAGGCGCAATACCCATCCCATTATCTGAAACTGTTAATACAATTGATTTATGATCTACTAAGTCTAAGTTGACTTGAATCTGTGCGTTGTTTTTACTGTACTTCAATGCATTGTCCAATAAATTATAGATCACACTAGTGATATGTAATTTATCCGCTTCCAACATAAAGCTATGATCACCGGAGGTAAAAGTTACCGCGGCTTTTTGTTTATCAAACTGAAGCTTCATGATTTTCAATGTCTCTTGCATCAGTTCTTTCAGATCAAAAGGTTCTTTATTGAGTTCGATCTGTTGTTTCTCGAACATCGAAAGTTTTAATACTTTATCTACCAACAGACTTAATCGTTGTAATTCAGCAGCAGAGATATCCAGATATTCTTTTGTTCTTTCCGGACTTTGCATTGCATTAAAATTTCTCAATGCTTCAATCGCTACGCCCACTGTTGCAATAGGTGTTTTGAGCTCATGTGTGATATTACTGATAAAATCATTTTTGATTTCTGCAAGTCGTTGTTGAGCCAGCAGGTTACGGTACAGTACAATAAAGGACCCGGCCACCAATAACAATACCAATAAAGACCCACCTATCTGCATTTGCATTTTTCCCAATACATACATATTAGTGTCTTCAAATTTCGCTTGGTAAGCATAAGGTGTAGTATAGCCTACAAAAACCTTATCGGTTACGACTGCATTCGAACTGTCGCGTTTAAGATTCCATATTTTTTGACTACTGTCTTTATAAGACTCAAACTGTATTGAAAATTTTAATTGCTTATTGGTCTTATTCAATTCTACTCTATAAGCAGAGTCTACTGTTTTAACAGGAATGGAGTCGTTGATCGTTTTATTATTAGAAAGAAAACGAATGATGGGTGAACTTGTAGTTTTTTGCACCGGGGATCTAAACTGTAAAATGGTATCCGCCGGAGGGTTTGTGGTTTTTGTAAAACGGATACTATCCCTTCTACGCATTCTATCTTCCAATGTTTTTGCAGCACGTAACATTGGCATTGTGAAAACCCTGGTAGACAATTTAGCCATGCTATCGCCCAGCATTTTCAGTCCTGCAGTATCTTTTCCCTTGATACTAATGGTGAGTCCGTTACGTCTCTCAAATGTTTTTCCATCTATATCTTCATGGAAAGTACTATCGACTCTAATCACAATTCTCCGTGGTGAGTCAATAGCATTTTGTGATTGTTTCATGATCAACTCAATCAAAGCGGGATTGGGTGCCCCCTTAAAGCTAAAACCGGAAGCCGCTCCTTTCAATACTGTAACCGACTCAATAGAATCTGCCGGTATTTTTTTTAATACATCCGGTGGGGTAATTGACCGGTAAACAAATGTGGAAGGTCGTGTATTCCTTTTAACTGATTCATCCGGTTTAAAAGTGGCATTATTATTTTTTGAAGTCAGTGTTGTGGTAAATACTTCCCCAACTAGTGCTGTATCTTTTTCAAATCTGCCCAACTGGAGTTTATTCATGGTTTCTCTAAAGCTAACATCTACTTCTTTGCGTAAACCATCATATTCGTCTTTGTATAGTTTATGCAGCCAATAGCCTTCGAATGCAGCCAACAGCAAAATGGTGGCCATCATCAATAAAAGGGTGAGCTGTACTTTTTTCATGTTGTTATCGTGAGCAACAAAGGTAAAGGGTTCAACTAGGTTCATAGGCATTTCATTAACCTAAATTAACCTTTGAGCAAGAATGCTTAACAAAGGCTAGGATTAGCTTTGAGGGAATTTATACGCACTCATAATCAGTCTATTTTATTATTAAAAAAAGTAAATCGTAACCTTCATGAAGAAAGCATTTTTATTGATATCCGCTGCGATGGGTATTAGTGCATTACAAGCCCAGATAAAAGAGGGCACTATTGTTTATGAACGAAAAATCAATAACCATCGTAACATGCCCAACGAACAGATGCGTGCGATGATGCCGGAATTTCGCATCTCTAAACATTTATTGATCTTTAGTGATAGTATTTCTGTGTACAGAATGATCCCTGAGAATGAAGCTCCCGATCCATTTGCAGGCGGTGCCGGCGCCGGTGGTGGTGTTCGTATGTCGTTCACAGTTGCCGGCAGCAATGATGGTGGAGATCTGTACAAGAATTTCACTCAATCAAAATCAATTCTTAGCTCAGAACTGGCAGGTAAAAGCTATTTGGTAGTAGACTCTATCACTCAGCAACCCTGGAAACTAACCAATGAAACCAAACAAATCCTTGGTTATACCTGCTTAAAAGCAACCAGAAAAATCAGTGTACAAGCTGCACCCATGAGAATGATGGTCATCGGTGGTCCGGTTGGCAATACAAATCGTGATACTTCTCGCCCTCAACCACGCGAAATAGAATTGGTTGCTTGGTACGCTCAAGATATTGCCAGTCCGGTTGGACCTGAAAACCACGGACAGTTACCCGGCGTGATTCTTGAACTCGATACGGATAATGGTGGTACTGTTTACAAAGCTTTAGAGTTCAAAAAGCAAGTAGATCAAAAACAATTGAAAGAACCTAAAAAAGGGAAAACTGTAACTGCAGCTGAGTTTTCAAAAATGAGATTGGAGTTGATGCAGCAACAAATGCAGAATGGTGGTATTAGAATAGGTGGTTAATGATCGTTTAACTGAATCTTATAGAGGCTGTATCAGATATTTGATACAGCCTCTTTTTTATTCAAACGAATCGCAAGGCTCCTATTTTACTTTTGAGATACCCTTTTTTTATTTGCCTGCTTATATCGAATGATGGGACGCGGATTATCTCCACAGGAGTCCTTTGGACATGATTGTTATGATTGGCGCAGATGAATACATCTCTAATTCCATTACAACCTTGATAATACATTTACCTAATAAATTATTCTCTTATATGCTTTGTGATTAAACATATACTATTTAGATACGTCCGGACACTTCTCTTTTAAGAAGTTCGCTATACTCTGGAACGTGCTTACCTGTTTGCAGTACAGCCTTGATTTGATTCATATTCCTCCAGTTTCTAATCAACTATTTTCAGGATCTGGCAGTAATAAAAAAAATCCCCTCCTAGACAGGAGGGGAGACTGATAAATATGAGAAAGAGAAAAACTGAATTAGAAGGTTCTGGTAATAACCCTTGCACCACCTGTTGTAGCTGCTTTATTTAAGCGATAAGTAAAGCTTACTAGGAAATAGCGTTGTAATACATTGTAGCGGGTATCTTCGATGTAGTTTTGATTGGCGGTACGATTGATACCTACATTTTTATTCAACATGTCGTACACCGTGAGCTTTACCTCTCCTCTTTTATTTTTCATAAAACCTTTAGCCAAGGAGGCATTCCAATAAGGTACTCTGGTGTTAAATCCATCTGCACGACCGGTATTTACGATGTAATTAAAGCTGTTATTCATTACCAGACCTAAAGGCAGGTAATTATTCATTTCAAAATTATACGTCTGTTGCAGGAAATTGGTATTCAACATGGGTTGAAGTGAATAGGTGGCTTTGCTGATATTCAATCTTGCACTTGCGGTAATATCCATCAATCCATCTTTATTAAAACTATAATTCAATGATGGCCCAATACCGGTATTAGAGATATCATTTCTTTTACCATTAAGGAAGGCAATATTGCGCTGGTAGTTGGTTCCGATACCGATATCGATTCTTGATTTCAGTTTCTTTAAAGGAAATCCGGTACTAATATTACCAAAAATAAAGTATTGTCCATCCGCATTCACCGGCATCGAAACCCTCGCGCCATTGGGCTGTATCACATCAGAGTTCACGATGGCATTGTTTGTCTTAGTAGCAGAAATGAATGCGAATAAATTTCTTTGGGTATAAATATTGGTAGAAAAGAAGTTCAGATTGATGGACTGTACATAACTACGTTTCAGGTTTGGATTACCGGTATATGTATTCAATGGATCACTCACATCAGCAACAGGCTGCAATTGTGCTGTAGAAGGCTGATTCGTTGAAGTGTTTAGGTTCAAAGACAGTGTTTTTGTAGATGTCATTCGATATTGAATGTTCATACTGGGTAGGATATCCGAAAATCTTTGCTCTATCACATTTCCGTTGGTATTATTGGTGCTTCTCAAAGTTGCTGCCTGAAAAGAAGATCCAACGGTAAGTGCCAACTTATTCATATTGGATCTGAAATTCAATGTACCGCCTCCATAATTATAACTACTAGTAAAATCATTACTCAGAATGGTATTGTAACGATCATATTTGCCAGAAATACCATCAAAATCAAAAGTCTTACGATCACTTTGCCCGCTATTGGTATTGTAGAAAGAAGTGATTTCTAATAAAGATTTACGACCAATAGGTTCTGTATAAGTCACCATTGCACCAAAATTTCTGGTTATGGCATTACGACTATTCTTTTGATTGGTAATAGAATCACGCAAAGCCACTCCGGCTGCATAAAAGGTATTTCTGGTATACAAATCACCGGTTTGTTTACTATCATTATAATTCACACTGAAATTACCGGATAAAGTCCTTCCCTTTTTCTTCAAACGCTGACGATACAATGCATTCGCAGAAAGATTCAAAGCTTCAGAACGTGTTTTACTATCACTAAAACCATCATTGATTTTTTGTCCGTTAGCGTTGGTAGAGGTATAACTGCTGTAGGTATTGGTATTATTCTGTTGTGCAGATACCTGTGGAGTGATCTTCAAAGAGATCATCGTATCAAATTTATGGTCAATGGCTCCATTCCATCTTTGCTGCTGCACTTTTCTGGCTGAGTTGCTATTACTTCTATAATCGAAATTATTTCCCGGCAATAGATTTTGTCTGTTTGTAACACGGTCTGTCAGCAGATCAATATCACTGAACATACCGCTGGTATTCACATTGGATTTTTTATTCCAGGTATCATTATAGTTGACACCTCCAGCATAGGTGGTAGCAACACCTTGTTGATTTTGTCCCAACCCTGTAACAGGCAATCCATTATCAGAAGGCCCACCTCCAATTGAAATATTCACACCCCCGCCATTGCGCATGCCTCTCGCCAGATCACCGGTAAAATTCATGATATCATTCAACGTAAAGCCTTGTCGATTGGTATTATTACCCATTCCCAATAAAGACAGTTGCTGATCGCCATTGAAACGATTCACATTGGTTTGTGCATCATATCGACCATCATCTCCACCGGCGCCTGCCGACACTCGTCCAAATGTGGATTTATTTCTATCCTTTTTCAATTTCAGGTTAATGGCTTTTTCTGAATTGCCGTCATCAATTCCTGTAAATTCTGCTCGGTCGCTTTTTTTATCGAATACCTGCACCTTATCTACTGCATCTGCGTCCAAATTCTTGGTGGCAATTTTTGGATCTCCGGTGAAAAATTCCTTTCCATTCACCAATACCCGATTGACCTTTTGACCATTCACACGAATGGTTCCATCATTATCTACCGTAACGCCCGGCAACCGTTTCAAAAGATCTTCAACCACAGCATTCGGTTGTGTTTTAAAATTTTCAGTATTAAATTCAACCGTATCGTTATTGATGGTAACAGGCGCTCGTCTGGCAGTTACGGTAACATCACCACCATGTAAGAGATCCGTCATAATGATCTGTCCCATATCTAGCTCTTGTCCGGTTTTCACTTCAATATTTTTCCATACAGGTATATACCCCACATAGGATGCAGAAAGAAGATAATTTCCTTTTTCAAGAGATTTAAAACTGAACTTACCCGTAGAATCGGCACGAGTAAAAGTTACAAGGGTAGAATCTTTTGCATGAACGATTGAAATGGTAGCATATGCCAATCCACGTTTAGCAGCGGTATCATATACATTTCCTTTAACAGCTGCGGGTTGCTGCGCTGTAGTTAAGATAGGTAAGGTAAAAAGAACGAGTAAGGTAGCAAGGTATTTCAACATTTACTTCTGGTTTTAGTGTTCCAAAAGTAGATGTACATCGAAGCAAATGCGGTTAATGAACTTTAGGGAAAGGTTAATGAAGGTTAATAGAATACAAAAGCCCTTTACACTTTCCGGCATAAAGAGCTTTTGTAAAAAAGTCAAACTTATTTTTCGATAGATATCAATTCAACTTCAAAAATTAAAGTTGAACCCGGACCAATCTTTGGTCCAGCCTGCTGATCGCCATAA
Source organism: uncultured Sediminibacterium sp. (assembly GCA_964392685.1). Lineage (GTDB taxonomy): Bacteria > Bacteroidota > Bacteroidia > Chitinophagales > Chitinophagaceae > Sediminibacterium. The sequence continues at coordinate 28,892 of CAYMQQ010000011.1, read as the reverse complement.
GCCAGATCAGAAGGAACATAGAGTTTCCATTTACTACCCACTGTCATTAACTGCAAAGCCTCCTGCCAGCCTCTGATCACACCTCCAACTGAAAATACGATCGGCTCCCCTCTGTCCACAGAACTATCGAAAATGGTTCCATCAATCAATGTACCGTGGTAATGGCATTTCACCTGATCAGTGGCAGTAGGTTTTGCGCCAGCGGGATTATCTTTTAAGATCTCATATTGTAATCCACTCGGTAAAGTAATGACTCCCTGACGTTTCCCATTTGCAGCTAAAAAGTCCTTTGCCGCTCTTTTAGATTTTTCCAGTTTTGCAGTATTTACTTCATTCGCGAATGTGCCAATACAACGATCCAAAACATCTTCTTTTAGTAATAAAGGTTTCTTCTGCAATACATCGTTCATTGCTTTCTGTAGCATGGCTACATTCACTGCATCAAGTCCTTGTGCCTGCAAGTTTTGAAGAATTCTGATACCTAAAGCATAGCCGGCGGAATCTTTATTATTTTTTAAAGGATTTAGAGCTGCTGCATTCGATTTGACAGGTGCTTTAACAGCAGCTTTAACCGGGGCTTTTGTCTGTCCATAACCAATAACAGACAATGCCATAACAAAAAAGAGAAGTGATAATATTCGCATCATTTCAGGTTTAATACACCCAAAACAACAATATTTCCCGCACTGTGCCAAGAAAGAATAAAAGGAATGGCTACTGTTTAATTTTCCAATAACATTTGATAGGCCTGACTGATTTTCTCAAAATGAAAGGAATTAACCGCCTCCTCCATCATAGAGCGAATTTCCTGGTTACAAAGGTTTCCGATACTTCCTTCATGCGTATGATATAAATCTTTAGTATCGGTTTGAAAATTACCGACTTCAATAGCCGCACCTACTTGCTGATAAGCATCTCTAAACGGAATACCTTTTAATACCAGCTTATTGACCTCTTCCACGCTAAAAGCATATCGATATTTTTCATCTGCCATAATATTTTTTTTGATCTCAATGGCAGACAACATGATACATGACATTTGTATGCATTGCTTCAGTATCTGAAAAGCCGGAAATAAATGTTCCTTCAATAATTGTAAGTCGCGATGATAACCGGAAGGTAAATTAGTGGTCATCATCATGATTTCATTCGGCAATGCTTTGATCCGATTACAATGTGAGCGAATCAGTTCGAAAACATCCGGATTTTTTTTGTGTGGCATAATACTGGACCCCGTTGTAAGCTCAGCGGGAAAACTTACAAAATCAAAATTTTGATTGAGGTATAAACACATGTCCATACTCATCCTGCTTAAGGTATCCGCCAAATTCGCCATCGCCATTGCAGTGGTACGCTCTGCTTTTCCTCTTCCCATTTGAGCATACACAACATTATAATTCAAGTCATCAAATCCAAGCAATTGGGTAGTAAGTGTACGATTAATAGGAAAAGATGATCCATATCCTGCTGCTGATCCCAATGGGTTTTTATTGACCACTTTATATGCCCCTTGCAGTAATACGGTATCATCTACCAGACTTTCAGCATAAGCTCCAAACCATAGTCCGAAAGAAGAAGGCATGGCCAGTTGTAAATGGGTATAGCCGGGTAACAAATGGTTCTTATATTTTTCACTTTGCTCTTGTAATACAATAAAGAGTGTTTGTATTTCCTCTACCAATGATAGGATTTCATGACGAAGGAACATTTTGATATCTACCAGCACTTGGTCATTTCTGCTTCGCGCACTATGAATTTTCTTCCCAATATCACCCAGCTTTTGTGTAAGTAAGAATTCAACCTGTGAATGAATATCTTCTATGGATTCGTGAATGGTGAATTGTGAATCGTGAATTTGTTTGTAGATAATTCTTAGTTCTTGCACGAGTAAATCAGCTTCGGATTTTGTAAGTAGCCCTACTTCTGCCAACATCATCACATGTGCAATGGATCCCAATACATCAAAAGGCGCAAGCTGCAGATCCATTTCACGATCATTGCCTACAGTAAATCTTTCTACTGCAGATGATACATTGGTATTTTTTTGCCAGAGTTTCATACTGTTTGGTTTTGCATGATTTGATCCAATAGTGCGATGTATAATTCAATCCCTTCTTTTATTTCATTCAGGTAAATAAACTCATCTGCAGAGTGACTCCTTGCAGAATCACCCGGACCCATTTTCAAAGTTAGAAATGGCATTAATGCTTTATCAGATGTGGTAGGAGACCCATAAGTTTTTCTTCCAATCCTAGTCCCCGCTATTACCAAAGGATGATGCTCAGGGATAGCGGTTGATTTTATTCTCACACTTCTAGGCACTGCTGTTGAAGAAATATGCTGCTGAATGGTTGCCAGGATCTCTTCGAAAGAATACAATTCATTCACCCTTATATCTACTACAAATTTACATTGATCAGGCACCACGTTATGTGCTTTATTTTCTGTTTCGATCACTGTTACTGACATTTTCACAGGACCGAGTAAATCAGATACACGCTCAAACTGATACTGACTAAACCATTCAATATCTTTCAGTGCTTTATACAATGCATTCTCACCCTCATTCCTAGCTGCATGTCCGGGCTTACCTGTTGCTATAACATCAAGTACCAACAATCCCCTTTCTGCTATGGCCATTTGCATTTGTGTAGGTTCTCCTACAATACCACAATTGATATGGGGTAGCTGTGGAAGTAATGCCTCAATACCATTCTTACCCGATACTTCTTCTTCTGCCGTTGCGGCAAACAAAATATTATAAGGCAACTCTTTTTGTTCGTAGTAATACAAAAAAACTGCTAACAGTGACACCAATGCACCACCGGCATCATTACTACCCAATCCAAACAGCTTGCCCTCTTTTTCAATAGGCATAAATGGATCTATGGTATACGCCGGATTAGGCTTTACGGTATCATGATGTGAATTCAATAATAATGTAGGCTTTACCGGATCGAAATCATGATTGGTCACCCAAATATTATTTAGGAATCGATGAACCGGAATTTGCTTTTGCTGAAAAAATTGTTCAATGAGTTGGGCAGTTGCTTGCTCTTCTCTGCTATAAGAAGGAGTACTGATCAATCCTTTGAGCAGCTCTATACTATACTGAAATAATATATTGATATCCGGTTTCATGTTATAGTTGGATGGATGTTCCTGTTTTACCTGCTAATAACTCTTTCAACTGCTCTGCCTCTCCAATGATCACTTGCTTTACACCTGCTTGAATAGCACTAAAAGCATTGTCTAATTTGGGAAGCATCCCTGCAAAAATCTTATTGTCTGATTTTAACTGTTGATAAAGCGCGGGGGTTATCACCGGTATAACAGAATTATCATCATTGACATCCGTTAATACACCCTTCTTCTCAAAAGAATAAATCAAACTAGTTGTATACAGATGACTCATGCTTTTTGCGATTTCTTGGGCAATGGTATCGGCATTTGTATTCAATAGTTGCCCATTTCCATCATCCGTAATAGGCGCTAAAACAATCGTTAAATTCTGCTCGATGAGTTGATGTACTTTAATTGAATCTACTGCATCAATATCTCCTACAAATCCATAATCAATGGTTGCATGTACTCTTTTATGTGCTCGAATCATCCCTCCATCTGCACCCGTAATTCCGATAGCATTGACACCTTTAGATTGTAATTTGGCTACGATATTTTTATTGACATATCCGGCATACACCATGGTCACTATTTTCAAAGTCTCTGCATCCGTAATCCTGCGACCTTCAACCATTTGTTGTTGGATACCCATTTTTTCAGCCAACTTTGTAGCCAATTTTCCTCCTCCATGCACCAATATCTTATGTCCTTGCACAGCAGCAAATTGCTCCAGAAAATGCTCTAGTCTGTTTGCATCATCAATGATGTTGCCACCAATTTTTATGATATACAATTGCTCCACCTTACGATTGTTGATGTGTTAGAATGGTTTGTAAAACAGCCTGTGCCGCCCAAACACGGTTACCTGCCTGTTTGGTTACCAGACTATGTGAGCTATCTAATATCTCATCACTAAGTTCTACATTTCTTCTTACCGGCAAACAGTGCATCACTTTTGCAGCATGTGTATACTTTAGTTTTTCCTCTGTTAACATCCACGCCGGATCGTTTTCATATACTTTACCATAATCGGTATATGTACTCCAGTTTTTAACATAAACAAAATCAGCGTCTGCTAAAGCGGCATTTTGATCGTGTGTAATTACTGCTCCTTTTGTAAACGCAGTTGATAATTCGTACTCCTGTGGATGCGTGATGACAAAATCAGCTTCATCCCATGCATTTACCCATTGTGCAAAGCTATTGGCTACACATTGGGGAAGTGGTTTGATATGTGGTGCCCAGGTCAGTACAATTTTAGGGCGGCGATTGATTTGTTTGATCTGTAACTCTTCGGAAATGGTCATCAGATCGGTCAATGATTGTAAGGGGTGCAATGTGGCGCTTTCCAAACTCACAACCGGAACACCCGCATACTTAATGAACTGATGAATGAACATTTCACTATAATCATCCTCCCTATTTTTCAATGAAGGAAAGGTTCTGATACAAAGAATATCAAAATATTGTCCAAGAACCGGTGCCGCATCTTTCACATGCTCAACGGTATTACCACTCATGATAGCCCCTTCTTCAAATTCTAATGCCCAGCCTTCTTTGTCAACATTGAAAACAATAGCTTCCATACCCAGATTACGGGCTGCAACTTGTGTACTTAATCTTGTTCTAAGACTTGGATTCAAAAATAGCAACCCAATACGCTTACCCATTCCAAGACCCTGATACTGCAATGGATTGGCTTTGCATGCCATTGCCTTTGCAATGAGTGCATTGATATCCGGTACATCATTTACAGAAATAAATTGTTTCATAGTTGAGTTACGGTTGAAGTTCTAAAATCCCCTCTGCGTAAACTCCCTTTCCTCTCGTTCTCTGCGGTTATTATTCGAATGTTTTTATCGCAGAGAATAAGAGAATAGCGTTTATGCGGAGTTTTTGTTTAAGGTCATTATAGCTTGTTTTAACGATCGCAAAAATTCATCTATCTGTTCTTTCTGTAAAGCCAAAGAAGGTAAAAGCCTGATCACATTTGGTTTTGCTTCTCCGGTGAATGTTTTGTACTCACTTAACAATACCTTCTTCAAATCCTTGATGGTATCAGGAACATCAAATCCGATCATCCAACCCCTGCCGCGTACATTTTGAATTTCAGGAAGGGTTTTCAATTGTTCCATCATATAAGCCCCATTCATCGCAGCTTTTTGCATTAAATCTTCTTGCTCCATGACTTCCAATACAGCCAATGCCGCAGCACATGCCAAATGATTACCGCCAAATGTTGTTCCCAACATACCATGTTTGGGTCTGATATGCGGGGCAATCAGTATACCTCCAATCGGGAAACCATTACCCATTCCTTTTGCCATAGAATAAATATCTGCGCTAACTCCTGCGTGATCATGCGCAAAGAATTTTCCTGTTCTTCCATAACCACATTGTACACTATCAGCAATAAATACCGCACCGTACTGATCACACAATAGTCGGATGGTTTGTAGAAAATCATCAGAAGCTATATTAATTCCTCCTACTCCTTGTATACCTTCCGTAATAACGGCTGCAATCGTTTCTCCATGCTGTTCAAAATATGCTTGTAGTGATGCAGTATCATTAAACGGCAGAAATACAATATTCTCTGTTTCATTTACAGGAGCTACAATCGTCGGATTATCCGTAGCTGCAACAGCTAAAGAGGTTCTTCCGTGAAATGATTTTTTAAAAGCAATGATTTTTTTCCTGCCGGTATGAAAAGATGCCAGCTTCAAAGCATTTTCATTGGCTTCAGCACCACTATTACACAAAAAAAGTTCATAGTCAGTTTTACCACTCAGTTTTCCCAGCTTCTCCGCCAGTTGCTGTTGCAATGGTATGATCACAGAATTAGAATAAAAAGCTATCTGCTTTAACTGATCGTCTATTCTTTTCACCCAATGTGGATGTGTATGTCCGATACTGATCACTGCATGTCCTCCATACATATCCAAATACTGATTTCCCTGATCATCCCACACATAGGAGCCATCTGCCCTGGAAATAGTAATATTATTTAAAGGATATACATCAAAAAGTTTCATACTGATGACTTGGTTGATTAGAAATAATTGGCTTTTAATTCCAGTCCTGTTTTTTCATCCAGACCCAACATGAGATTCATGTTTTGTACTGCTTGTCCGCTGGCTCCTTTCAATAAATTATCAATCGCACTATGAACGATCAGTTTATTGCCCTGCTTCTCAATATGCAAAAGACATTTGTTGGTATTCACCACTTGCTTTAGATCGATCATCATCTCACTTAAAAAAGTAAAAGATTGTTTCTGATAATATTCTCTATACAGTTCTTTTACTTTTTCTAATGGCAAACTGCAATCAATGATTGAGCTGGTATAAATACCTCTTGTAAAATCACCCCTCCATGGTACAAAATGTATACCCGGACCCTCTCCCGAAGCAGACAAAGGAGAATCTTTCTGCAATTGGTTAATAGATGCCGTTATTTCTTGGATATGCTGATGATTCAATGATTTATACGCTTGGATATTATTGGCTCTCCAACTAAAATGTGAGGTAGTACTTAGTGATTGACCGGCTCCCGTAGATCCGGTGATACCGGTAATATGTACATCACTCAATATACCCGCTTTTGCCAAAGGCAATAATGCCAATTGAATAGCTGTTGCAAAGCAACCGGGATTAGCAATATTGTGAGCGGTTCTAATTACTTCTTTATTTAGTTCCGGTAATCCATAAACAAAGTTTCTATTGCCAAATATTGATCCGGGTGTTAACCTGAAATCTTGCGATAGATCGATGATCTTTACAGCATCAGAAATCTTGTTCTGTTCTAAAAACTTTTTTGCATCACCATGACCTACACATAAAAACAGTACATCTACCTCTGTAAACGGCTGATCAGCAAATAATAGTTCTGTTTCTCCGATGAGGTCTTTATGAACTTCATATAAAGGTTTCCCTGCATTGCTGGAACTATGTACACTTAACAAGTCTACTGCCGGATGACGCAGTAACAAACGGATCATTTCTCCACCTGTATATCCTGCGCCACCGATGATCGCTGCTTTGATCTGACTCATTTATTATCGGATTTAATGTTGTGATAAATAGCAGTCTGGTTCCCAAAAATTTTGGAAAAGCCTCTCACATCATCCCCTGTCCAGCCACTGTTCATTTCACCATACTTACCAAATTTGCTACTCATCAGATCAAAAGATGATTCAATACCCATCACTGCAAAACGGTAAGGCATGAGTTGTATAAAAACATCTCCTGTAACATGCTCCTGTGACTGAATCAGAAATGCCTCAATATCTCTCATCACAGGATCCATGATCTGTCCTTCATGCAACCAATTACCATAAAACTGAGCGAGTTGATCTTTCCAATTCAATTGCCATTTGGTCAATACATGTTTTTCCAATGCGTGATGTGCTTTGAGAATAACCATCGGCGCTGCTGCTTCAAAACCTACACGTCCTTTAATACCAATAATCGTATCCCCCACGTGAATATCACGTCCAATACCAAATGGTCCTGCAATTGACTGAAGGTATTGTATAGCATCTGTTGGATGCCCAAATTGCTGGTCATTGATGGTTTTCAATTCACCTTTCACAAATCCGAGTTTCACTTCTTCAGGTTGCGATTTTGAAACCTGTGTAGGCCAAGCTTCTTCAGGTAACATCCCTTTAGAATGCAATGTTTCTTTTCCTCCTACACTGGTTCCCCACAGTCCCTTATTGATAGAATAAGTGGCTTTTTCAAAATTCATAGCAACACCTTTCGATTGGAGATAAATAATTTCCTCCTCTCTACTCAGTTTCATATCTCGAATAGGCGTAATGATTTCTGTATCCGGTATCATGATATGAAAAATCATATCAAATCTTACTTGATCATTTCCGGCACCGGTACTGCCATGTACTACTGCTTTGGCATTCAGTTTTTTTGTGTGCTCAGCTATATGCAAAGCCTGACTCAGTCTTTCTGCACTCACGCTCAATGGATAGGTATTGTTTTTCAATACATTTCCATAGATCAAAAAACGAATGATACTATCGTAATAGCTTTTTACTGCATCAACTGTTGTGTGGGTTTTCACTCCTAAATTGTATGCATGTGCCTCTACCTGCTGTAATTCTTCTTTTGAAAAGCCACCCGTATTCACAATTACACTATGCACTTCAAAGCCTTTTTCTTCAGTTAAGTATTTGACACAAAAAGAAGTATCAAGTCCGCCACTAAAGCCTACTACTACTTTTGTACCCGCCGGAAGATTTGTTGGAAGCTGATTCATATAATGGATTGCTAAGACGATTAAAGATTAAAGAAATGATGAAAGAAAGATTTGGGTTTTGTGGTTCCGCCACTTTCCTTCTTTCGGAATACACGTAATAATTTATGTTGCTTCACTTTCATGAAACGCTCATAGAGTTTAGATTTCTTTTTGAATTCCGTGGATGTTTCTTCCGGTTCATAATGATCTGCAGGATCATACAGCATGGCTGTACAAAAACAGTTTTTACGATCCTTACTCATTAGTATTTCATAATTGATACAACTTTTACAACCGGCCCAGAATTCTTCATCATTGGTTAACTCACTGTATGTAACCGGTTCATAACCTAAGTCGCTATTGATCTTCATGACGGCAAGACCCGTTGTTAGACCAAATATTTTGGAAGTCGGATATTTTTCCCGTGATAAGTTGAAGATGGTTTGTTTGATCAGTTTAGCCACTCCACTTTTCCGAAAGGGTGGTGAAACAATCAAACCACTATTGGCCACGAATGAATCATGTCCCCAGGCTTCTATATAACAAAAGCCCACCCAAGTGCCATCCGGAAGGAGTGCGATGACTGCTTTACCTTCTTCCATCTTACGAGCCACGTATTCAGGACTGCGTTTAGCAATACCGGTACCACGTGCTTTGGCAGATGATTCCATTTCATCTGTAATGGTTTGCGCATACTGCGTGTCGCCACCATTGGCTACACGAACAATGATATTTTGTTCCAACTTATAATGAATTAAATAACGTAAACGGTAAGACAGCTCTCTGTCAGATAATTGATTCCGGGGGATTTTTCACTGATAGGGGCAAGTGCCAGTTGCTCGTCCTATCAGCAACCACGTCGAGGTCGCGGCAAGAAGTTGAAAGCAGCTTCCATAGAGAATACCTGAATACGGGTATTCAACAGGAGGGATAAATATTGTGTGAGTATCTGCTTCACTTGTTTGACAATTATTTGCTTTGGAGTTGTAAAAGTATATCAGTTTGCGGGATATCGGTCAAAAAATTTTTTGAACGGCATATTAAATCTATGCTAACAAGTGTAAGCATAAAAATAGCCGTCATCAAGTAATAACGGCTATTATCATATTAAAAAGTGTACAGATTAAAATCCGCCACCACCCCTCATCATCTGCATTTGTCTGCCACCACCACCCGGCATCATCATATTCATCGGTCCACGCTGCTGCTGTTGATTGCCGCCGAAACGACGCAAATTATAGGTGAAGCTTACCATTACATATCTAGTCAGCACCCTTGTGGATACATCTTGAATAGTGTTACCAGTAATCTCTCTTCGAATACTCACATTTTGATTCAGGAGGTCAAACATGTAAAACTTCAACTCACCTGCTTTATTCTTGAGCATTTGTTTAGAGATGCTTGCATTCAACAATGGAATACTAGTATTGAATCCTTGTGCTCTTCCTGCATTATAGATATAATCAAAATCAAGTGAGAATACCCAGCCACTTTTTGAATAAGCGGTTGCCTCTGTTGAAACTGTTTGGGTAAAGAAGTCTCCATTCTGTTGTGGCTGTAAAGTATATCTGGCCATGTTGAAAGAAGAGTTCGATGAAAAGTTCATATCAAACCCTTCTTTCAGGTTAGTAGTCCAACCCACTTCACCGCCCAAGGTAGTATTACGTGTATAGTTGCTGGCATTATTGATCAATGTTTGTGTTTGATCTCGCATAATAATAGCTCTCAAGTTAACTGTACTCTTTGGTTTCTTCAAAGGAAAACTATAATTGAAAAATCCATTGACTCTATAGGTTCCATTCAAATTCACCGGCATCGTTAACTGAGCTCCATTGGTTTGAAATACCGTTGAATTCTGAATATCGTTTTGAATAAAGCTCGCATTGATAGTAGCAAAAATCAATTTCTGTGTAAACACATCAAATGAGTTATACAAGAACCTAAAGCTATGCGTAAATTGTTGTTTCAGGTTTGGATTACCTGTTCTGATATTCAGCGGATTACTATTATCAGCTACAGGTTGCAATTGCTCTGCAGTAGGCTGAGATGTACGTCCGTTATAAAAGAATCGCAAACTTTTGGTCTTAGAAAACTCGTAACGGAAATTTGCTGAAGGGAAAAGATTGACAAAGTTTTGTTTAATCGATGTACTTCTAGTGATATTATTACTTACTAACTCCCCCACTTGTACACCTGATCCAATACTGAAATTGTATTTCGCATTCTGCAAACGATAGTTCATCGTGAACCTGTTTGAGCTGAATGTATTTTCAAATGTATTGGTCAAGTTAATCACCGGTATCTCATATTTACCACTACCTGCATCATATTCCATGGTTTCTCTACCTGAGTTGTTTTTATTGTAGGAGTAGTTATAGTTGAATTCCAATTGCTGATTTTTAGCAATAGGCTCTGTGTAGGATAGGGTACCACTGAAATTTCTGGTATCTCTGTTAGTCGTGTATACCTGATCAATCGTATCAATATAAGAAGGTCTGCTTGGCGGATTGAATTGATTCAGCGAATAATTCGATCCCGACCCATCATTGGCACTACCCCCTGCATTGATACCAATAGAATAGGTTCGACCTCTCTTTGGAAAACGATGACGGAAAGTGGCTTCAATACTTCCATTATATCCATTGTTCTCGCGAATAGATCTTGCATCAGAACTATTCAGTGCGGTAAACTTACCTCTTGTTGAAGATGTCTGTTGCAAGGTTTGAGACCAGGTATCTTGGAAACTGATATTGGGTCTGATAATAAGTGAATTGGAAGAATCAAATTGGTGTTCAATATTAAAATTGATCCTGTGATTATTGTTATAGGTTTTAGAAGAGTTAGTTTGATTATTGAAAATAGATGAATCCGGAGCACCGGGTATCAGGTTCTGCACCAAGCTTTTTTGATCCCGGTATGTTTTCTGATCATTGTAGAAATAACTCCCTGAGAATTGTGTTTTTGGGCTCCAGGTATCTCGGTAGTTAATACCACCTGCCCAAGTATTAACCAATCCTCCTCCACCACCACTTCCGGTAAATGCCTGAACGCCGCCACGTCCGCCTCCACCGCCACCGCCAAAATTTCCACCACCTAAAGAGCCCAACATATCCTGCACGGAGAAATTCTGTTTATTGACATTGTTGGCTTGTCCGGTGAAAGTAATTTGTCGATCACCATTAAAGCGACTTAAGCTAAAACTATTATCATACAATCCTTCATCTGCATTGGCACCAAAGCCTAATGTACCTCTACCAAAATATCCTTTGCGCCTGTCTTTTCGTGTGGTGATATTGATGGTTTTTACACGATTACCATCATCAAAACCTGTGAAAGCACTTTGATCACTTGCTTGGTCAAATACCTGAATTTTATCGATAACATCAGGAGGAAGATTACGGGTAGCCATTCTAGGATCATCACCAAAGAATCTTTTTCCATCTACCAATATTCTTTGTACCTGTTCTCCCTGCGCAGTGATATTTCCATTTTTATCAACCTGGATACCCGGTACTTTTTTCAATAAATCTTCTGCAACTGCATTCGGTTTTGTTTTAAATGCCGAAGCACTGAATTCAACCGTATCATTTTTCATTCGTACTGCAGATTGTGTAACAGTTACATTACCCAAATCATTAGCCGCAATGGTCATATAGATATTACCAAGATCGACCATACTATTGGTCTTGGAAAAAGTAATCTTTTTAGAAATTGGCTCATACCCCTGAAACTTGATATCAATGATCATTTCACCAAATGTGATATTGCTGATCAAAAAACTACCATCTGCTTTGGTAAGTCCAAAAACATCCAATGTAGAATCTTTAGCATCCAAAATTGAGATCGATGCATCTTTTAGTGATTGCTTTCCTACCGAATCCACCAATTTACCCTTCAAGGTTCCACTGGTTTGCGCCTGAACAGTGAATGCAAAGAACAGACAGGTAATGGCAGTTAGAATTTTGGTCATGCTCAAGTTTATTATGTTATACGAAGCTATGCTTTGGTGTTAGACTCAATCGCAAGCAAAAAGATTAACGGAAAGCTAGCAGGATGGTTGGGAAGCTTCTTGTTAAAATCGGTGAAAGACAGGCGTTGATAGGTCGCTCGGTTAACAGGAGCAATCAATAATGTATACATAACCGTCTGACAAACAACCCTTAACTGAATAAGTACTCTACATCCTCACGTGTCAGGTTCTTCACAAAGCCTTCATCATCTGTAATCAATTCACGAGCTAAACTTCTTTTTCGATCTTGTAATTTGAGTATTTTATCCTCCACTGTATCGGTACAGATCATTCTGTAAGCAAATATATTTTTAGTTTGACCAATACGGTGTGTTCTGTCAATTGCCTGTTGCTCCACTGCAGGATTCCACCATGGATCTACGATATACACATAATCAGCAGCGGTTAAATTCAAACCCACTCCACCGGCTTTCAATGAAATAAGAAATACGCGACATGAATCATCGTTTTGAAAACGTTGGATGGCTCTCTCACGTTCATTCACCGTACTGCTTCCATCAAAATATTCATAATCAACTCCCAATTCCTTCATCTTTTCTTTGATCAAAGCAAGCATGCCAAGAAACTGTGAGAAAATTAATGCTTTATGGTTACCAATATTTTCAGTGATCTCACGACCCAGCTCTTCCAGTTTGACAGATGCATTGGGGAATTTTTCTTCGTCTTTGATGATGGCCGGGCTATCACAAATCTGTCTGAGTTTCATCAAACCCTGTAAAATGGTAAGTTGTGATTTTTGTATTCCCTGATTATCTACCACACCTAAAATCTTGTCCCGATAATCATTTCTAAATGCGTCATAAATGCGACGCTGCTCATCTCCCATTTCACAGAATAGAACCATCTCTTGCTTTTCAGGAAGATCTTTAGCAACTTGTTCTTTGGTTCTTCTAAGAATGAATGGGAATAATAGTTTGCGTAAATGTTCCTTTTGTTCCTTTTCACCAAACTTATCAATGGGAATTGAAAACTCCTGTTTGAAAAACTCAACACTTCCCAACATCCCCGGGTTCAGGAAATTCATTTGCGCATAAATATCAAATGTATTGTTTTGAAGAGGCGTACCACTTAAACAAAGCCTATTTTTAGCTTTGATAAGACTCGCTGCTTTTGTGACTTTGCTGGAAGGATTTTTAATGGCCTGGCTTTCATCCAACACGACATAATCAAATGCTACTTCAACAAATTGTTTGATATCACTTCGCAAAGTGCCATAAGTAGTAATTATGACATCAGCGTCCGTAGCGGCAAGACTATCGCGTGTTCTTTGTGCACCATGATGTACATAGAACTTAATCGTGGGTGTAAACTTCCCGATTTCATTCTGCCAGTTGAACATTAGTGTTGTTGGACAAACCACCAAGGCTTTCAATGACCCGTTTTCTTCTTTGAGATGATGCAGAAAACTCAATGCCTGAATGGTTTTACCCAAACCCATATCATCAGCCAAAATACCGCCCCACTGTACTTCACGCAAGTAATTCAGCCATTGGAACCCACTTTCTTGATAAGGGCGTAATATGGATTGAAGATGCGCGGGTGCCGGGATTTCTTTGATGGAATGATTTTCTTTGAGTCGATCATATTTTTCTTCCAACTGAAAGAACAATTCTTCCTCATCACGCTGCATGTACAATTCCTCTACCACACTGAAATGGTATTTGCTGAGTTTCATAGAACCCGACTTCCCTTCTCCTACCCTGAATAACAATGAATATTTTTTGATCCATTCTTCAGGTAAGATTCCTAAGGTACCATCTCCCAATTGTACAAACTGCTGTTTATTACTCAACGCCTTTTTCACCTCATCTACCGTCACTTTCTGATCACCAAAATTAATTTCAATCTTTGCATCAAACCAGTCAGTATTACTGCTGATATAGATTTTGGTAGAAGGTTTCGCAGTATTGAATCTAAAGTTTTTCAAAGCTTCAAATCCATATACCGGAATATTCATTTCTTTGACTGCATCTACAAAAAGGAAGAACCAGTTATTACGTAATACTTCTGCGCCTTTCAAAGCCAATACATCTCCTTCAGCAGGTCTAATAAAATGAGAGTGTAGCGATTCTATCTTTTGAATAAACTCTTTTTCCGCTTCCAAATTTCGCTGAATCACCAATATTTTATCGGCTACAGGCATGATGATCTTTTCTTTATCTGAAGTACGTACATCATAGCCCCGATAATTGAATATGGGCTGGAACAATAAATATTCTCCTTTCTCTTTCAGTAATACTTTTACTTCCGGCTTTACATCTTTCACTTCTTCTTTCTGCACATTTCCGAAATGAACATTGTATTCTTTGGACAGCGGTAGTATGAATTGTTGTAATTGTGCCGACCAATCTTCTGCCGGAATAATAATTTTTCCTGAAGGAAGGAATTTCTCCAGTATCAGTATATCTTCTGTTCTTTTCCAGGTAAAAAACTGTTGGTGGTATTGAAACAAAAGTGCTGAGCTACTTTCATTTTCTGAAATATTCAAATCAGCCAATGGTAATTTCACCCGACAGTCTATTTCATATTTCCCTTTCTGGTATGTGACTTCGAATTCCGGACTAATAAAGTCTGTGACAAATTCAGCTTTTAAGAGATTAGCTGTAGTGAATGGTTTCTTTTCAGGTAAACAGAAAATAAAATGACTACTACTAAGCTCCGCAAATAATTTTTTTACCTTAGGATGCAAGTATTCATTGATCAAATGACGCGTTTCTTCAGGAAGCTCATCATCATGTTGTTGTATAATATTTTCCCAGATACCACTAAACGGAGAGTTACGGTCTAAATAACGACTCACTTCTGAAGGCATCAACTTGCGTAGCTGCTGTAATAAACCTTTATCGTCTTCATCAAAAACTTCTGTATTGATAAAACGACTCAGATCCAGCTTAGCCACTTTACCTGTGTACTTGGTTTTTTCTTCATCTGCTTCTCCCTGTACTCCTTCAAATTGAACATACGGATATTGTTGTTCATTGAAAGTAAGTACCAGTCCGAGTTTCAGCAACTCTTTCTCAGTTTCTTCAGATTCCTGCACAACAGCAGTTGTAGCTACAGGTTGTTCTTCCTCTCTTTTAGGTTTTAATTCTGTACTTGGGTTCAAAGAAACTCTTTTAATACTGGTATCCAATACCCGTAAAAAAGGTTTCCCATCCGTATACGTGAATTCAAATTTCCCCTTGAGATCATCATTGAGTGAATATCCGTATAGGGCTAATAATTTATTCTTCTCCTTGTCCCAATTACGAATAGAATCAAAATAACCCGGACCATAATTATGCAGTAATTGTAATAAGACGATGTCTTTGTGTACACAGAGTGGATGTTCTTTATCAGAAGAACAGGTGCAACTGGTATCAAAATTTCTTTCTTCATTTTTTTGAAGAAGAATGCGAAACGATTCACCTTCGTACTCAAGATCAGCAAGTACACGCTCATCTTTGGCCTCAAGAATATTGGAACGATTACTGCGTAAATAATTTTCAGCTTTTTCAAAACTCTCTTGCGAAGAAAGCATCTTGATCAATTTAAGATCGAGCTGCTTCATTTTCACCACCGTATGTTTTTGATCATAGCTGGTTTCTTTTTCACCCAACTGATTACGATCTAAGAGATCTTGCAGATGAAACAACGCACCGGCTTTATGTCTACACACTTCAGATAGATTATATGGACAACTACAACGCAGTGAAAGTGTTTTGGGATCTTTGAATTGATTGATATGTACTTTATAAAAAGTTGCATACCCATCATCTTTCACACGAAAGACAATGTTGGCCATAAGCTCATCATATTCAACCAACTCTACATTTCCGAGTGCATGAATTTTTTTACCCCTGCGGATAACTTCTTCTGTACCGCTATTATAGATATGTTTAACCAGATATGGAAGTGCCATACAATCAATCAACAATTAGTGTAAACAGAAGAGCTGCATTAGGCATGACTACATCCTGCGTACCTGTTTAGCAATGAATGCCGCTCCGAAAAGGGCAATTTGCAAAAGTAAAGGAAAGCAACCCAGTAAATGAAAAGAAATGAGAGGAATGTGGATGAAATGTTTGTTAAGGTTGGTCTGTAGTCCATGGTCGATAGCCAATAGACCATGGTAGGAAACATCGATTATTAAAACTGCTAAAAATATGGTTTTACCATGGACCATGGACTATCGACCATGGACTAACTACCCACAAACCAAATCCCCATTCCTATAAATAGGCAGAACATTGGCTATATCGGGCGTTACGCAGTATTCCAGGTCTTTTTCCAGTCCGTAGGAGGCGAGTCTGTGCCA
Organism: uncultured Sediminibacterium sp.; assembly: GCA_964392685.1. Taxonomy (GTDB): domain Bacteria; phylum Bacteroidota; class Bacteroidia; order Chitinophagales; family Chitinophagaceae; genus Sediminibacterium. The sequence goes on along the minus strand of CAYMQQ010000011.1, from coordinate 12,189 downwards.
GTGAGTGGTTCTGCGAATGAATTGTTGCATATCGTGCTGGTGAAGACCGTACATGTCTGAAGCCATAAGACTGCTATCGCAGTGGATGGTGAAATGATCTTGTACCCTGTGAATCACTGCACCGGCAAACATGGCATCTTCCAAATTAAAACGGTCTTTCCACGCTGAACAACCCAAGATCACATTCTTTTGTTGTGCGATTAAGTAATCGCAAACAGCTGAAATATTCGGAAATGAACCTGTGATCACTTCTGACGCACCACTATTCAAAGCCATGTGGAGTAGTTTAGTACCGTTGGTGGTGGTAAGTACCAGTGTTTGTCCTTCAATAAACGAACGAGGATATTCAGCCGGCGAATTACCATGTGCCAAACCCGGAATCACTTTACCATCTCTTTCTCCCGCCGTAATACCGCCTGTCTCTTTCCCGATGGCAATACATTTATCCACTGCATCTACCGGAATCACTCTTTTCGCTCCATTGTACAAAGCAGTAGCAATGGTAGAAGTAGCTCGAAAAACATCAATAATCACAACAATACTGTCTGATACATCATATATATCCAGCAGTCGAGGAGAAAGAATGGTATATAAGGTCGGCTTCATGCTCATAAGGCTGCAAATATACACCCTAAACAGAAGCAGTTAAAGCATGAAAAGGTCTGTCTAGAAAAGCCCTGCCTTGAAAAAGGCCAGCCTAGAAAAGCCGGCCGCTCAGAAAGAAAGGCTACTACTTTTTGGGGGTAATAATCAGTAGTTCATGTACATGAATTTCTGTGACAGATCGTTTCACACCTGTCTTATCTACATACTGTCGATTCACCAGTTTTCCATCCACCGCCACTTGAATTCCTTTCACGAGGTATTTTTCAGCAAAATCTGCCATCTTACCCCATGCTACTACCTGATGCCATTGGGTATCGGTCACTTTCTCTCCACTAGCATCTTTATAATTTTCCTTGGTAGCCAAACTCATACTGGCCAATTTTTTACCGCCTTCAAATTTTTTGATTTCAGGTGTCTGACCCAAATGACCGATCAGTTGTACCTTGTTTTTGATCATATTCATATCAGATGTTTTGATGAAAAAAGCTTTGCATGATTTCAAAACGAATATCTGACTGATCACACCTCGTAGTCGGAATGTATCCGCTTACTTCCGTTTATAATCGCTTATTTTTCACGCGCTTTGCATGAGTTAAAGTGCCAGTCGATTATGAAGTATTTTTAGGTATAAATACAGTTTCATGGTTTGTACAAATACCTGTTTTTATCCATGAAATGAATATCCTCCTCCATTGCAGGTATTTTCATAACATAAACCGATGCTTATGTCTGTCAATACCAAACATTGTCTGACCTGTGGACATCCTTTGCGCGGAAGAATAGATAAAAAATTTTGTGATGATCATTGCAGAAGCGTATTTAACAATAAGAAATACATAGATGAAAAGGGGTTTGTAAAAAGTGTTAATCACTTATTATTACAAAACAGACGTATTCTGGCTTCGTGTGTAGACAATAGTAAGGGAACAGAAAAGGTTCCGAGAGCATTATTGCATCATCGAGGATTTCGTTTCAATTATTTTACTCATACTGCTATCAGCAAAGAAGGAACTACTTATTATTGTTGTTACGACCATGCGTATCATATAGTATCAGAGCAGGAATTACAAATTTGTAAAGTTTCGATCATGAAAGACGCAGCAACGGCTATTCCTGATAGCGAATCCTGACAGGCATCGAGATGACTTTGGTTGTATCTAGTTTTAGCGCAGCTGCTTTACTCAGCGCTATTACTTGCCCGCTTCCCGCCAAACCACGATCAATGATTTTTACGGTTACAGTTTTACCATTGAGTGTATGCGTCACCAATACTTTTGTACCAAAGGGTAAGGTTTTATGCGCACCGGTATAACGTGTGGAATCATATTTCTCACCACTTGCTGTAGCAAGTCCATGTAATGTGGACGGAATGATAATGGCATGTCCTACTTCATTTCCCAAAGAACCGATATCCGGCATAGAAGGTGCCGTATACTGTTTGGGTTTACAAGAAACATCCATCAACAACCACAGCAATAGATATGTTGTTTTTTGGCGAAACATTTTTAAAACTACATACAAATCATAAAATCATTGTCATCATGATGCCATAAGCGGATAAAAAAAGCCGTAACAATAGATGGTTACGGCTTCATTACATCAACTTATATTTTTAAGCAAAAGGAAATTTTACAATTTTCGCTTTTACCGGCGTGTTACGAATTTCAATAAAGATTTCGGTATCTACTGCTGCAAACGCGGTGTTTACATAACCCAATCCCACTGCCTTATTCAAAGAAGGCGCCTGTGTTCCTGAAGTCACTTTTCCAATGGTATTTCCTGCTGCATCTTTGATCAGATAATCATGTCGAGGAATGCCTCTTTCCATCATTTCAAAACCAACCAGTTTACGGGTTACACCTTCTGCTTTTTGTTTTTCGAGAATAGGTCTTGCCGTAAAATCTTTAGTGAACTTGGTAATCCAACCCAAACCTCCTTCTAATGGTGAAGTGGTATCATCAATATCATTCCCATATAAACAATAACCCATTTCCAAACGAAGTGTATCTCTTGCACCCAAACCAATAGGTTTCATTCCTTGTGGACCACCAGCTGCAAAAATGGCATCCCAAATTTTATCTGCCGCGCCATCTACATCTTCAAAATAAATTTCAACACCTCCGGCTCCTGTATATCCTGTTGCACTTACCAGTACATTGTCTACCCCAGCAAATTTCCCTTTTGCAAATGTGTAGTATTTCAGATTCATGATATCCATATCAGTGAGTGGCTGCAAAATCTTAGTAGCATTGGGACCTTGAATGGCTAGCAGACAAGTCTTATCGCTGATATTATGCATTTCTACATTCTCTGTATTAAACTTGCTGATCCAGTTCCAGTCTTTTTCAATATTCGACGCATTCACTACCAGCATATACACTTTATTTTCTTCAATACAGTATACAATGAGATCATCTACAATACCTCCTTGTTCATTGGGTAAACAGCTGTACTGTGCTTTTCCATTACTGAGTTTTGAAGCATCATTGGAAGTAACACGTTGAATCAGGTCAAGTGCTTTATCACCTTTCAGGATGAATTCACCCATATGACTTACATCAAAAACACCGGCATTATTACGAACGGTTGCATGCTCATCATTGATACCTGAATAACTGATGGGCATATTGTAACCTGCGAACTCGGCCATTTTAGCGCCAAGTGCAATATGTTTTTGTGTGAAGGGTGTATTTTTCATATCTGTACTTTATCGTGCCGCAAAAATAAGAGAAACGAGGATGGGAAATATATTTGTTTTAACAATCATAGAACTGCCCTGCTGTCAAGACTTTATAAACCTTTACAACAGGGCAATCCGGTTTTCCATCATCAAGAAATTCTTCCCTATTACGGGAATGCCGGCGCTACACAGTAAGCATGACTAGACCCACAAATCAAAAAGACCCGCTCTCCTTTTTCAGTCAGCTCCTTAACAATCGTCACCAATTGTCTGTTGCGAATGTCATTGGTAGTTGCCATAAAGGAAGCAAGATATCCGGGTAAAGCGTACTCATCTGAGGTATCGCGCCAATCCGGTCCAACAGGGAAATATTTTTTCCATAAGCGATCTACATCTTCCACCGAACGGATACTGTCTTGTAGTCCTACAAAAGAAGCGCGTTTCAGGTATTCCTTGATAAAGTTTTCAGGAGATGCCGGTTTGCCAAAACGTAGATTACCGAAATAAGGATTCAATATTTGTTGTAATGCAATTTGTTCTTTGGTAAAATACTGTTGTAATGAATCTGCCAATGCTTCTTTAGACAGATCCCAATTCATGATCTTTACCCCATCCTTATGTGCAAGTGCTTTTACCCATCCACCTTCGCCCAATTCTTTCACCGGATTCATGAATAGAGGCAGGAGAAATCCCAATCTCCCCTCTACCAAGGCAATAGTGGGATGAAACTCTCCCCATAGCTCTTCCATCTGTGGTATTTGTGGATCATTGGGATCTTTTGTGTGTGTGGCACCAAAGATCAACGCTCTTTTTTGCTTGATAATAAAAGGCCGCTCATGTTCACCCGTATATTTTTCAAAGGGAACGATGGAATCAGCTGTGTTATAAGATGATGTTGGAATATAATATTGGGGCGATTTCCATGCCATCAGATAAACAATGGCAAGTAGTACTATGATCACAAAGATGGACCTCAAAAGCGTTCGTTTCATAAAGATGATGTTGTGATGGACTTAATGAATGACATAAGCATGCCATACCTCATTAACCATCGGTTAATTTGCGGTTGCAAGTGGGGAAATCATCTATGTGCAGTGGGAAAATTAGCGCTGAGCCTGATCTGAAGTCATAACGATCTTGATCTGATCTGCCAATCGTTTTACGCGATTATAAGTGACTTCATCATTTTCATCCTTATCCAATCGAATTTTAAGATGCCCTTTCCGAAGTCTCACGAATAATTTATCGTCATCGCGAATGGTGAATGTGGTAGCATGAATATTTTCATCAGAAGCATTGCGATCCAGTTCTTCTTTGATGATACGAGCAACTTGATCTGTTTGAGAGCGTTTGAATTTGGCATCAACTCTCAATTGGTGATCTGATTCTTTCACCGTAATTGAAACCCTGCCATGTCTTACCCTGTCTGTTTCATAACGGATACAGCCTGAAAGCAACATGATAAAAAGACAGATGGCTACTACATATTTCATTTTCATGCCGGAAGTTTTAAGGATTAAGCGGATTTAAAAGAGAAGGGAAGAACCTCATCATGAGAACAAGACGAGGTTCTTATTTTCCCAACTTCAACCGTCTTTAGTATACCATTTGCATCATCAGTAAGCGAGATGCCTCGATGGGCAATAACTGTTCTGATTTGTTTTCTGTTACATTTTTTACTTCAGTACTATTTTGCACTGTTTCTTTTTTGTAACGATAGCGTGTGGTATCAATAGGTTTTTCTAATTCTTTTTTCAGTTCTTCAGCTTCTTTTTGCTTACGCTCATATTCTTTCTGCAGTTCTTCTTTACTCTTCTTGTATTGTTCTATTGTTTTCGATTTATCGTCTGCATCATAAGTTCTATCATGATCACCATTCTCTTCTTTATGTACTCTTTCCAATCCACCAGGTGTCATGATATATTCTACATCAGAACTCCAACTTTCATAATCATTGTTCCACTCTTCTTCCCAATCCCAATCATTGTTAGCACCTAAGCTGAACCAATTCAATCTTCTGGAAACTTGTCTGTCGATCAGGATTCTTTTTCCTACAGGCACTTGTACAGTTACTTGTACTCCTTGATTGCGGAAGCGAGTTCCTTTTTTCAGTGAGAATCCACGATCTAACCAAATGGTACTGTCTAATTGATTGATGCCGTAAGAAATCTCTTTGATATTACTTAAGGCAGTTCCTTCATCCTTACCACTGCTGTATTTGAAAGCAGAGATATGATACGCTGAATCCTGACTTTTTACAATACGTACTCTTACATTATTCAAGAAAAGACTATCATCATTCATACTCACAATACCATCCATTTTAAACCAACGACCATATACTTTCACTTTGGTATCAGGTACTTTGATGATGAGTTTGCCGGTTGTAGGTTGTTGAATTGTGAAGTCTTGTTTTTCTCTTGCTCTTGCATCAAAATTGGTAGCAATTGAATACACGAGGATACCACCGCAGATCAAACCGATGAACCACAAACCACCGAAAGTAAATCCGAGATAACGGTTACCGGATTTTACACCCATGATTCGACGAATCAACCATGTGATGAATGCTACTACCGGAACACCCAAGAATAATAAGAGCGTTGCCCATGCCAGGAAGTTTTGTCCAAAACCTTCCAAGAAGAAGTTCTTCAGTGGGAATACACCAACACCTGCAAACATCAAGGCTAAAACAGTAACTAGTAAAGCAAAAGCCAATATACCTGCGATGAATAAAAAGAATGCTTTGAATAAGATGGCAATAATACCACCCAATCTTCTACCACCTCTTTTCAATGCTGATCCTGTTTCTGCATTAAACTGCTGACTTTTTTGTCCTACAGTCTGACCAAATTCTTGTCCGAACTGGGTTGCTTTCTCTTTGAATTCGCCACCCCATTTTTCAGCGCGACTTTTAAATCCTTCCAGATCTTCTTGAATTGTATTCTTAATGGTATTGAGGTCTACTTTTTCGCCACGCATTTCCAGTTTTTCAGAAGCACTTTTAGCTTCCGGAATCACGGCCCACAATACAGCGTATACTACGAATAAGGTTCCACCGAAAGAGCCGAATACGATACCGGGGAAGATATCATCATCCATCCAGAACATACCCTGGAAAATAGAAGAGATAATACCGATCACCAATGGGAAAGCAAAGATTAATCTTGGAACCCAAACAGCGATATCAAAATAAGAAGCGATACCACTGGCAACACCCGCTATTACTTTTTCTTCCGGATTACGGTATAAACGTTTTGCAGAAACGATATTGTCCAATGGTTTTGATGGAAGAATGATCCATAATAAGATGTACAACAAGATACCTGAACCACCCATAAAAGTAACGAGTGCAAATACCAGACGTACAATGGTTGGATCGATACGGAGGTAGTTAGCCAAGCCACCGCAAACACCACCTAATATTTTTTCATTGTCATCGCGATACAATCTACCTCTGGGAGAAGCTTCAGCAGAAGCACTACCACTATTGGTAGACTGTCCACCTTCACCGCCCAATTGAGCGTGTACATTTCCTTCTTCGCCTTCAAAGTCTTCAGGTCTACCCATGCTTTTGATGATTTCGTTTACGGTATCATCAGTAATGCAGGTAGCACCTTTTTTCAGGCTATCGCCAAACAGTTCGGCTATACGACCTTCAATATCATTGATGATCTCATCACGACCCTCCTCGTTGGCAAAGAACTTGCGCAAACTTTCTACATACTGCTTCAGCATGTCATAAGCAGACTCCTCAATGGGAATTACCCTGCCCTGAAAGTTTATATTGATTACCTTTTTCATTTTCTGTTCAGTTTTGTTGGTTAAGGTTGGGTTGGATTTTCTTCGGAGGCCGTTTCAGTTTGGGAGATGGTCAGTGCGTGTACTGCATCAGCCAGTTCCTGCCAGGTTCTTTCCAGTTCATTGTAGAACTCTAAACCTTTATCGGTCATCACGAAATATTTTCTGGGTGGTCCACTGTTACTTTCCACCCAACGGTAGGTCAGTAAGCCGGAATTTTTTAAACGTGTCAGAAGGGGGTATAATGTACCCTCCAGAATGTGCAGATTTGCAGCTTTCATTCGGTCCACGATATCACTGGGGTAAACCTCACCCTGTCTGATGATGGATAAAATGCAAAACTCCAATACGCCCTTTCGCATCTGACTTTGTGTGTTCTGAATATCCATAGCCGGAGTTTTTGTTTGTTCCTAAACCTTTCGGGGGGAATGGAACAATCGTTATTAAAAAAGATTCAAATTTTATTAAGCAACCAAGTGTCTTCTAACAATTCTGTTTCTGCGGCTGCGCTGTAACTTGTAGTAATCAACGGCACCGAAAACTGTTTTGTTGTTCTGAAGGTTCACATTCGTAGCAACGGTTTCTTTTACTTCTTGTACCAGGTTATTCAGGTGTTCCTGTCCCAGTTGTTGTAAGAAGTTTGTGTTTTGCGTTTTCATGACTTAATATTTATAAGTGTTTTTAATTTTTTCTTTTCAGAAGGTGCTGTAGGTGATTCCCTCATTCCCTTCTTTCATAACACAAAGATGGGGAAACTTTTGGTACTATGCAACACATAGTACCAAGTTTTTTTAGGTAATGGGCAGAGCTTAATAATAGGTTAAGCTTAAAATGTTGATTTTCAAATACTTATACTTTTTTAGACCAAAGTCAAAAGGATGAATGGTCGTATTTCTTGAGTAACGGCGATTCCTTATCATTGTCAACCCACTGCATATAATAGAGATAATATAGACCCAAAAGCCAATTCAGACTGAACTAGTAATTATCGCTGATAAAAAATATTTATCGTTTTTATACGATGAAAGAAAAAATTGCCTTTACTTTGCTTTATCGTATAAAAACGATAATGAAATGGCGACACCGAAAACAGAAGCATTTTCAAAGAAAGAACAAGACCTGGCAGCCTTTGCAAAAGCCATTGCACATCCTGCACGTATTGCTATACTAAAAGTGCTGGCACAAAAGAATGAATGTATTTGTGGTGAGATCGTTGAAGTATTACCACTGGCGCAGTCTACTGTTTCACAACATTTAAAAGAATTGAAAGAAGCCGGACTCATTGATGGGTCAGTAGATGGTCCGCGCAGTTGTTATTGTATCAACTGGAAAGCATTTGAAAAATTCAATGCAGAGTTTACCGGACTGTTCCATAAACTAAAAGATCAACATACGAAATCCTGCTGTTAGTGATCATTACTGTGTACGGGCGATCGATCGCATACAATAGTGACCATGAACAGCTATTCATAACAATTAAAACAAAGAACATGCAAACAGAAACCGCTTTGAAAGCACTGGTAAAAGAAAAATATGGTGAAATAGCTGACCAGTCGCGCGAGAACAATGCCGCCTCCTGCTGTGGTGCAGGTGGTTGCAGCACCGAAGTATACAATATTATGGCTGACGATTACACACGTTTGCAAGGGTACAATCCGGATGCAGATTTGGGATTAGGCTGTGGTTTACCAACCGAATTTGCTAAAATCAAAAAGGGTGATACCGTTATCGATTTGGGAAGTGGCGCAGGCAATGATTGTTTTGTAGCACGTGCCATTACCGGTGAGAACGGTAAAGTAATTGGTATTGATTTTACTGAGCGTATGATCGACAAAGCAAGAGCCAATGCCGAGAAACTTGGATTCAACAATGTCGAATTCCGTTTTGGAGATATTGAGCAAATGCCGGTATCAGCCAATGTTGCTGATGTGGTAGTGAGTAACTGTGTGTTGAACTTGGTTCCCAATAAATTCAATGTATTGAAAGAAGTATACCGTGTTTTAAAACCAGGTGGACATTTCAGTATCTCAGACATTGTATTAGAAGGTGAACTGCCGGCTAAACTCCGAGAAGCAGCCGAAATGTATGCCGGTTGTGTATCAGGTGCCATTCAGAAAGAAGTATATCTCGAATTGGTCCATGCAACCGGTTTCAAAAATGTGACCGTGCAAAAAGAAAAGAGTATTCTATTACCTGATGACATTCTGCGCAACTATTTTTCTGCAGAAGAAATTCAATCATTTAGAAATAGTGATGCCGGTATTTATAGTATAACCGTTTACGCAGAAAAACCATTGACCGAAGAAGCAGCAGCATGCTGTGCTCCGGGATGTTGTTCATAATTCAACTCAAGATCTATGTCTGAAAAAAAGAAACTCCTATTTGTTTGTGTAGAAAACAGTAACCGTAGTCAAATGAGTCAGGCTTTTGCTATCATTCATGGTGGCTCATCTGTAGAAGCCTATAGTGCAGGTAGTAAACCCAGTGGTGTTGTAAATCCCAAAGCCATCGCAGCCATGAAAGAACTGGGTTATGATCTTAGCACACACGATAGCAAATCATTACAAGAAGTAGAAGCATTTGCCCCTTTTGATGCAGTGGTTACAATGGGTTGTGGAGATGCTTGTCCATGGATGCCCGCCAAACAATTCATCGACTGGCAAATTCCGGATCCGAAACATCTAGAGCCAAAAGAGTTTAATGAGATCAGAGATTTGATCAGTGAAAAAGTAAAAGCGTTGATCAGTTCCATATAAATATCACGCAGAAAATCCTCTGCTCTCTTGTTCTCTGCGGTTGAATCTTTTTAACCGCAGAGAACGGGAGAAAAAGAGGTAATGCAGTGTTTTAGCTTTCAGTTTGCTCTCCCCCCTTACCGAGAATGGCTTCTATGATGGAAGTAACAAATGACACGAGTAAACTAAAGAATAAAGCAGACACCCATCCATCCACTGTAAAACCCGGCACCAGTGTCGCCGCCCATTTTACAATGATGATATTGATGACGAATAGAAATAATCCAAGTGTAACCACCGTAATAGGAATCGTCAGCAGAATCAGTACCGGCTTAATAAAACTATTGAGCAAGCCTAGCACCACTGCCACAATCATGGCAGTCAATGGGTCTGCCACATCAATCCCTTTCAAAATATAAGCTGCTAATAAGATTGCCAATGTACTGGCAATGGTTTTTGTGAAAAATCGTCCCATGATTCATGCATTCAGAAGAAACAAAATAGTATTTATTTCTCTGAAGTCCATGTATACATAGAATTTTAACAGCAGCTATGCAACACTACCATTTAAACCACTACCAATTCATAAAACTTCTCGGGATTCAAATGTTGTTGCGCCAAGATTTGCAGATCCTCTGCTGTTACTTTTCGAATAGTATCTATGCTGTTGTAGAAATATTGTTCATCTAACCCGTTCAAGATATAAGTTTTCCAGCGACCAATGATTTGAAACGGACCATCCAGATCACCCAATAATGAACCGATCATATAGTTTTTCACCAGATCCAACTCCTCTTGTTCAATCGGCTCCTGTCGCAATAATTCCATTTCTTTATACACTTCGGTAATCGTTGCTTCACAAACATCTCTGCCGGCTTCTGTACTAATCATCCATGCACTGTGGTGTATATGGTTTTGCAAATAGCTGTGGATACCATACGTATATCCTTTGTCTTCCCGAATATTGCTCATAAGTCTCGATCCAAAGAACCCGCCAAAAATATTATTCAGCACCTGTACTTTCGGAAAATCAGGATGATGTCTGTTGAAGAAGGGCTGTGCAATTCTGATAGCACCTTGTACACCTTCTTTGTCATTAATGATCCTGTATTTTTTTTCTGCTGCAGGATTCAAGGAATAGTTGACCTCAGGTAAAGCCGCACTATTGAGTGGTAAGGACCCAAATACTCGATTAAGTTGCTGATCCAAATCACCTGGTAGTTTCCCCGCTGCAAATACCATACATCTACCTTGCTGATAAAACTGATTGAAAAACTTTTCAAGTTCAGTTCGCTCTACTGCATCATAATCTAATGTGGATGTGTATTTGCCATAGGGATGATGAAATCCATACACATACTCATCAATCAATCTATTGGAAACAAAATCACATTTCTTTAAGTTGACTTCCAGTCTTTGCTTTTGATTCTGTTTATATATTGCCAATTCCTGTTCAGGAAAAATACTTTCTGTGAGCAGTTCTGCCACAACCGGCAACAATTCAGCCACATGTTTACTTAAACAATGTAGTGTTATCGTAGCCGTTTCATTGTAACAACTTCTGTTGAGGTACGCACCATAAAATTCAAAATATTCATTGATGGAATAGGCATTGCGTTGTTTGGTTCCATTCTTCAACAGGAAGTTGGTGGTACCTGCAATGATATTTTTCGACTCATACCAGTTTCCTGCATAAAACACCCATTCAATCATCACTACCTCCTGTGCACCGGCATTGATAGCAAATACGGGCACTTGATTATCCAAAGTATAACGATCGCAAGGTTTCAGGCGAAGATCAAAAGCTACTGCGTCTGTAATCGGTGGCGCTACGGTTCTATTTATCATATCTTCTTTACTATTCAACTAAATGATCAGTTGGCAAAATACAACAACGTATTACTGTTGTGGGGTTGAAATATTTGTTGACTATACTCTTGAATATCTTGTACTGTGATATCCTGGTACTTCTGTAACTCTGTATTCATCATAGAGGCATCACCCAATAGCTCATACATGGCCAGACTATTCGCCCTACTCATGATGCTCATATCTTCAAATGCAATGACACTCTCTGTTTTATTCTTGATCTTTTGTAATTCCGGTTCTTCAATGAGTGAAGTAGTTAATTTTTGTATCTCTTCATCTATTGCAGTTACTGCATCTTCCATTTTCACTCCTTTCACCAATTTACCTTCCACCGTAAGCAATCCGGAATCGATACTTCCAAAATGATAACAATCCAGATTTGAGAAATACTGTTTTTCTTTCACCAATTGCTGATACAATCTGGAAGAACCTCCTCCTCCCAATATCTCAGTGATCATATCGGCTACATAATATCCTTTATCCAAACGCGCATCCATA
>CAYMQQ010000010.1:34554-45310 GCA_964392685.1 uncultured Sediminibacterium sp. | reverse complement strand
CAATTTTTGTGGTGATATAAAAGGAAATCAGAATGGTTATTGGTGATAAATACCAAGCGAAAGCGTCTTTAGTTCCGGAAGATTTTAGTGATTGTTGAACGATATTGATCAAAAAAAGAAATACATATAGCATTACTAGAGCCGCAATCATACCAACATTTTGGAACGAGCTTATGGCCTCGAATGACGAAGAGATACGGTCGAGCTGAAGACTGTCTTTGGCAAATAGTTGAAGTACAAAAATGAAAATCAGTAAAAGCGAGAAGGGTATACCGCAGATGGCTCCAGTAAGTAATTCATTCTTCAATACAGGTTTCCCCGAAATGGATTTTATACCAAATACGATCAGGCTAATTACTAGCATGAGTAATAAAATTGTTAGCCCAATTTTGAACATCTTACCAAACCCAACATATTCTCTCATCTCACCTATCATGATGTAAGGGAGAATGATGTATAGTACCATTGTGCTTGCCATTAAAATTATCGCATTGAAATACGACGATTCATTTTTTTCAGACAGAATAGTCTGGGTGCCATTGATGGGCTCATAAAAAAATTTTTTTAGAAGCGCCGGCAGGCCTTGTTTATAAAATCTGGCAATTTTTTCTTTATCAAAATTGCCATTTGTTGTTTGGGCCTCCTGCAGAGGAAGCATTTCCGGTTGTTGTTGATTTTCCATTTTTCTGGTTTTTAATTTGATAGTTTGTGTGATTACTGATTATTGAAAGGAGATTTTTTATTGGTTGAACCTGAACTAGCTTCATTGGGTGGATATCCGGGTATTTCAGATGATGATATAATGTTGATGTGTAATTGTCTAGGTGATTCTTGTTGAAAACGCTGATTATGAGACTGTTGAATAAAGCTGATACAAGCAGCCAAAGCAAAAAGAATCACAGATACCCAATACGCCCATGTAAAATGTAGAATCACCACATTGTTTGTAAGGCTTGTAATGCTGTTAGAGGCGCTGGTTTGTAGTAAGATCAGCCCTGTAAAACCCGCTAATCCAAAAAGAAAGCCATATCCTCTTTCTTGCTTACTGTATAAGTACATACACATGCCTCCGAATGCAGCGCTTAAAGAAACTATGACCCAGATGTTCGGTATTTCTAATTGACGAATAGTATTTGGGTGATGGTATAAAAAATCTATTCCTGTTAAGGTAGATGTGCCATTAGGCTTGGTTGCGTATTCGGCAAATACGCCAAAATGAAAGAGTAGGATGCTAGAGAACAATAATAATATAATGAGTCGCGAATGATTCTTTTTATTTGGAACATACTGCATAACTACAAGTTAGTTGCATAGCTATAGTACAGCAATGACTGTTTATTAAATGACCCTTTTGATTGATTAAATGCGAGCCCTGATAGATATACTGTTTCACTGTAGAAATACCAATTTATTTGCTATTACTTTAACCAACTATGCGATACATATTTATCCTACTATTCCTGATTCATTATCATAATATTCAAGCTCAACATCTTGGCAGACAAAAAATTGGTAGTGAAACAAAGCAGCTCAAGCAAGACGATACGCTTGAGATCAAAAAGCTGGTATCAATAGCAGAAAAAAATACAGAGACGAATAAGGATACAGCTCTACAAACCATTAATAGGGCTATTTCAATGCTTGGTCGGATACGATATCCTTCTTTTTCAGGTTTATGCTATAAAACAAAGGCAGATATATTTTATTACTATAGCATTTATGATTCAGCGGTAGTGTGGTATGTTCAAAGTATTCAACAATATCAAATCGCGAAAGATAAAAAAAAAGAAAGTTTATCGACGCAATATTATGGAGTTTCACTTGTTTATCTGAATAAAACAGATTCTGCACGAAAAGTGATTTTACAATCTGCTAAAAATTTTGAAGAACTTAAAGAGCATGCTTTTGCTGCGAAATCGTATCGTATTCTAGGTATTATAGAACAAAATGAATCGAAACTCACAAAAGCCTATGAATATTTTAATAAGTCAAATAAATGGGCGCAGCAGAGTAATGATACTGCTATACAGATGACTATATTGAACGATTTTGGAGCCCTTTATTTTTTAGTTTCAGATTTTGATCGTTCAATTCAATATCGACTCGCTTCTTTAAAACTTGCAGAAGCAGTAAGAGACAGCAATATGATATCCATATTATACAATGCAGTAGGTGTTATTTATAAAAATCAGAATAATATTATAAAAGCAGAAGAGTACTATTTAAAAGCATTACAATATACACGTCTTGGGAAAAATGAAATTACTACTTATTACCATGCTAATACATGGGCTACTCTAGCCAATATTTATAATACCAAGAAAGAGTATAAAAAAGCGGATTCATTATATGATGGAGCCTTGCAAATTTTTCGAAGACAAAATGAATGGCAAGATATATCTCGAGTACTAGTTAATAAAAGCGGGAATTTATTGGATGCCGGAAAAAAGAAAGAAGCCTATCTCATGATTACGGAATTGATTAAACTAGCAACTGATCAATCCATCAATCGATCATTGGCATACGGTAAGGTAAAAAAGGCAGAAATCATAATATCTTTAAATCCTAGCGAAGCTTTATCTATTACCGGTTATCCAGATCCTTTAAAAATAGCAGAGGCATTCTGTATAGAAGCAATGCAATATTTTCAATCTGCAAAAGATATTGTTGGTGAATCAGAGTGTTATAATCAATTGATTTCTTTGTATACAAAACAAAAAAATTATTATCGTCTTTCAGGAGTTCAAGAGAAACTAATTATGTTAAAAGACTCTTTACAGGCTGAAGATAAAAGATCAGAAGTTGTTAGAAAAGAGATGGAATATTTTGCTGAAAAAGATCGAGAAGCCATTTCAAAAGATATTCTAAAAGAAAAAGCAGCAAGAAAAAATATCTTAGTAATAGCAATTATATCAATAAGTATTTTAAGTGTCATACTATTAATTTATAAGCGTAAAAGAGATATTCTACAACAAAAAATTGAGTTCGAAAACAAAGTAGCTATAGCTGATATTGAAATGCGAATTCTAAGACTGCAAATGAATCCTCATTTTATTTTTAATGCTTTAAATTCTATTTCTCATTATATACAAGTGAATGAAAAAGATAAAGCTGATTATTATTTAACCAGATTTGCAAAACTAATACGTGCAACACTTGAGAATTCAGAATTTAGAGAGATTCCTTTGGCTAAAGAATTAGAAATGCTGAAAATGTATATGGATATTGAGTCGCAAAGAATGGCTTATAACTTTAACTATCAAATACAAGTACATCCGGATATAGATCCGGAGCAGACAATGATTCCTCCATTAATTCTTCAGCCCTTTGTTGAAAATAGTATTTGGCATGGAATAGCTTCTTATTCTTCAGGAGGCATGATTCGCATTGAAATATCTCATACCAATGATTTTCTGAATTGTATTGTTGAGGATAATGGTGTTGGTTTTAACAAGCAAAGTTCTGATCAGTCAATCCACCGTTCATTAGGAATGAAAATTACTCGAGAACGAATTCTACTTTTAAATAAGATGAAAAAGGCAAATGCAACAATCAATATTATTGATATGGAAAAAGGGGCTAGAATCGAATTAAAGTTGCCGTATGAAACCGGAGATATATAAATCCGTTATTAAAAAATCCCATTTTTAATAGTTATTATACTGAAATAAATCATTACTAGTACTACCAGCCAGCCACTTATATTTAACCATTGTGAATGCTTATAACCGATTATTGGTTTATGTTTTATCACAATAAGCATTACCGCTAAAGCAATAGGAAGTATCAATCCATTCAAGGCTCCCACCGTTACTAAAATGCTCACCGGATTACCTATGCTGATATAAATAATCGTTGAGAAAACAATAAATACACTAATCAGCAACCGATATTTTTTTTCAATCCAAGGATGAAAGGTTCTTAGAAACGAAACAGAAGTATAAGCCGCCCCCACAACAGAAGTAATAGCAGCACACCACATCACTACGCCAAAAAATCGATATCCCAATTCACCCGCAGCGATTTTGAAAACGGAGGCCGGTGGATTTGCGCTATCGAGTAAATGTCCTTTACTTACCACCCCCAGCACAGCGAGAAATAAAACAATACGCATCACTGCTGTCACACAAATTCCTGTAACTGCGCTTTTGCTTACTTGCGGTAAGGAGTTTACACCGGTTAATCCTGCATCCAGCAACCGATGTCCACCCGCGAAACAAATGTATCCTCCTACAGTACCACCTACCAACGTAACGATGGCTTTGGCATTTATTTGTTCCGGAACAAAACTATAATGTATGGCATCCATCACCGGTGGGGCGGAACTGATCGCTACATACAAAGTGAGTAGAATCATCAATATACCCAACACTTTGGTGAAACCATCCATCAGACTGCTGAATTCTTTCATCCAAAAAATGAATAAGGCAATACCACAACTGATAAGTGCACCTGTTGTATTGGAAATACCTGTGAGCACATTCAACCCCAATCCGCAACCACCAATATTACCAATGTTGAACGCAAGTCCACCCAGAACAATCAATAGTGCTAATAAATAACCCAATCCCGGTACTACCTCATTAGCAATATCCTGAGCACGTTTACCGGTAACAGCAAGTATGCGCCAAATATTGAGTTGTGCAATGATGTCTAACAGAACAGAAATCAGAATTACAAAACCAAAACTAGCAAACAGACTTTGTGTAAAGACAGTAGTTTGTGTTAGAAAACCCGGACCAATTGCAGAAGTTGCCATCAGAAATGCAGCACCCGTAATAGCACTATTCTTCGTCAGTTGTTTCAACGCTTGAATGATTGAAGGATGATATGATGGTTGTGTAAGAGTTGATGTAATTGTTTCGCAAAAACAATGGCATGTTCTCCATCCCCATGAATACAAATGGTATCCGCTTTTAACGGAACAATGGTTCCGTCAATACTGGTTACCTGTTGTTCCTGAATCATTTGTAATACTTGCTTTTCCATTCTGCTTACATCACTGATCAATGCATTTTTTTCTTTACGGGATATAAGATTTCCATCTGAGGAATAGGTTCTATCAGCAAATACTTCACGTGCTGTTTGTAATCCAATAGATTCTGCAGCTTGAATACTCTTGCTGCCACTGAGACCGAAGAGAATCAAATTTTCATCAATGTCTTTTACTGCGTTTGCAATGGCATTTGCCAGAGAGCTATCTCTTGCAGACATATTGTATAAAGCCCCATGAGGTTTTACGTGCTGTAATTTTCCTCCCATCGCAAAAACAAGATCCAACATAATATAAATCTGCTCAGATACAATGGATACGATATCTTCTTCAGGAAACTGCATTTCTGTTCTACCGAAATTTTCTTTATCCGGAAAACCCGGATGCGCTCCAATGGCCACACCATGTTCAATCGCCAATGCAATGGTTCGACGCATGGTCTCTTCATCACCTGCATGAAAACCACAGGCAATATTGGCACTGCTGATATAAGGCATCAGCGCAGCATCATTCGGCATACCCTCACCCAAGTCGCAGTTGATATCAACTACCATGATCTTTGATTTTTTGATCCCTGTCTGCCGACAGGCAGGTGTGATTTCTTGATTTTACTAAGTATTGATCAATTTTTCCCAGATCAAAAAATCAAAAAATCACACTTCGTAATTTACAACCTGTTTCCAATTGTTTCAAATGTAATTCCTGTGCTTGTAAGGCTTTGTGTGCTTCTTGAAGAGAAACCTGCTTGAATTGAAAACCTTCTCCGGGATTTCGCTGCGCAAGCTTAGGGAAATCTGCAGTGATAATATGACCAATTCTTGGATAACCGCCGGTAGTCTGGTGGTCTGCCATCAAAATGATAAGTTGTCCACTAGGAAGTAATTGTATGGTGCCTCGGGTAACGGCAGTAGAAAGTATTTCGGTATGAGTATTTGGGATAATGGAAGGTCCTACTAATCGATATCCCATTCTGTTACTGCTTTTGTCGATTATAAAAGTACTGTCGTCTACTAATGTTTGCATTGCATCATTCAATCGGCTGATTTCATGTCCTGCAGTATAACGAATGATTGTATCCTGATAATTTACGGGTGAGAGGGCAGTCCAAGAGAATATTTTATTTTCAGAAACCTGAAAATCATTATTCTTGAAAGGAAGAATCATTTCATTTTGCAATTGTGTACCAATGGAAGTAAATCCAACGGGAGTAGCAGCACTGTTTAGCCAAAGAGCGCTTTGAACACCACCACGAACAGCAATATAAGCACGTGCTCCACGGATCTGTTGATGAAAAGACAATTGTGTACCTGCTTTGATGGCAATACAACGATTGATCGGAACAGGTAGATCAAGATTTAATCTTGCGTCAAAGTCTGCGCCGCCAATGGCAATCAATGCATCTTCTTCGAACAAGAGTACAGGAGCCGGAAAATGAATTTCCAAAACAGGTTCTTGAACAACATTTCCTAATAATGTATTGGCCATGCGCATCGCTACAGAATCCATTACACCGGATGGATGAATACCCAAGTGCTGGTATCCATACCTACCTTCATCTTGAATGGTATCGAGTATTCCTTTTTTGATAACGCGGATACTCATTGGGCAGACCAGTTTTGAAATTCATTCCATGAAATCGGATAAAACTGAACCTGATCACCGGGTTCTAGTAAACATGGTTTCACAGCGTTCGTATTAAAAAGTGAAAGAGGTGTTCGACCGATTAACTGCCATCCACCCGGAGATTCCATGGGGTAGATACCTGTTTGATCTCCGGCAATGCCCACACTACCGGCAGGTACTTTTTGTCGGGGGGTTGTTAATCGCGGTGCGTTGAACTTTTCATCTACTTTACCCATGTAAGCAAAGCCGGGTAAAAAGCCATTCATGAATACTCGATAAGTGATAGATGTATGAAGCTGAATGAGTTCATCGGTAGTAATTCCTTTAAAAGATGCAAGTGATAAGAGATCAGGTGCACAACCGTTATCATAACAAACCGGAATGCGAACGATATTGTTTGTTTTTTTCTTGTGAGTAACGGCATTGGGAATCAATAATTCATCAACTAGCGCTTGAATGGTATCAATGGGATCCATTTTTCTATTGAGAAAATAAAGGGCATCATATACAAAAGTGATGGTAGTATATGCGGGAATACAGTCTTTGATACCGGGCCAGGGAAAATTATGGTACCTATGAAACAATTGCAGTACAAATTCATTAACGGTGGTATCCATACTATCACCGAATGAAAAAGTTAATGCATGGTCACCTGTTGCGTAACACTGATATGTATACTTTACTGACACGACTTAAATATACATGTTAATAAAGCATGTGCAATAGGCGAGTAAGAGACAAGTCATTGTTATCTTAATATAACAACTATAAGATGAATTATTCCTTACCGCGATACTTTTCGGGCATCATAAGTTTACTATCTCCATCCCAATACACAGAAACGATATAAAATCTTTTTCCGTCATTGAATAATTGAATGCTATTGATGCCCTTTGCTTTCATGGGATTACCATTCACTGTATAATCCGATTTATAGGTAGAAAAAACATGTGTTACCGCACCATAGCTTTCTGTAATACGATTGAGTTCTGCTTCTATAAATCCAATCTCCTGTAATCTTTTTCCATTTCTTTCAATGTATTGTTCGGGTGTAATGGTGCGTACTACTTTACCACTGTCTTTGTGCGATGCCACTGTTATCATGCGCGCATCTTTCGTAAAAAGATTTCTAAATCGGTCCCAGTCGCGGTTCTGTGTGCTAGGACCTGAAATCACATCATACAGTGCTTTGATGATGGCATCTTCAGAAACTACATCTTGTTGATATTGTGCATAGGAGAAAGAGGAAAACAAACATGTGATCACAACCAATATTTTTTTCATACCGCAGTTTTATTTCATCCAAATTAATACTTATTGGCTGCCCGATTTTGTTTAAAAAAATATTTTTAAAAATTTCACAACCCAAAATTTTAACGATTTCGGCAATCCGAGAATTTGTCGGTATCGTACATATAAAATTTTGCTTCATTCTAGAACCATTGATAATAAAGGGTTTCAGCCGAAAATTAATTTTTGGCACAGTACTTGAGATGGAAGAAATAGAAATCCGATTATTCACCAAAATCTATTTATCATGAAAACAATGATGAAAGCAACAGCAGCCTTAGCGAGTCTTTTCTTTTTACAGACCGCCGAAGCACAATTAGGTGTAAGAGCAACCACCAGTGCAGCTACCAGAGCTACCGTTAACGCCACACGTGCTACTACAGTGGCCAGCAATGCAGCCGTAAGAGCAACAGCCGCTACCAGTAAGGTAACATCTGCTACTGTGAATGCTACACGTGCTACCACTGCCGCTACAGTTGGATCAGTAAAACGTGTAACCACTAATACTGATGTGAATGCTAATGCGAGTGTAAAAGCATCTAGTCAAGCTGAACTGAACAGTAATGCGGGTGGAGAAGAAAGAGGACTGGTACGTGCTTCTTCTCGCTCTGAAGCCGATGTGAATGCCAACGCCAATGCTAAAATTCCTTTCCGTGAAGGAGCAGAAATGGCCAATGAGCAAAAAGACATGGCAAAAGAAAAAGTAGCAGATGCTAAAGCAAAAGCAGAAGCAGCAAAAGAAGCGGGCTTGAACAAAGCTGCAGAAGCAAAAACGAAAGCGAAGGAAGTAAAACCTTCTGTATCAGCTTCAGGTGAAGTAAAAGCGAAAGGATCAGCAAAGTCGGGCAGCTAAAAAAAGTATTACGACACTTAAATCGTAGATAGTACCCTCATAAGCCGTCGATAAAACATACTAAAACTTTATGGTTATGAAAAAGTTCAAAAGCAGCACATTGCTTTTGCTGGCAATGTTTTGTCCCTTATTCATGCTGGCACAAGAGGCCGGTGATGAAACCAAGCAAAAAAATGAATTCAATGCATCTATGAATTATCAATCGGCCTTGCACTTTTTTGGTCGAACCGATAGTTTGCGAAGCAGTGGTTTGTTTCCCATGTTAGGCTTTCAGCTTAAAGGTGGATTGTATGCACAAGGGAATTTCATTTTTGTTCAGAATAGTATGCAATCGACGGCTTATACGGGTGCTACGATTGAAGCCGGGTATCGTTTTCCGGAGACAGATCATTTTTCCGGTAATCTATTTTTCTCTCGCTTTTTGTACAAAGATGAGAGTACGTTGGTACAATCAGCCATCAAATCACAAACGGGGGCTAACCTTAGTTATCTGAATAAAATATTGAACCTGAATGGTGGCTTGAATTTATTATTCAGTGATAAAACAGATGTCAATGCCAGTTTGGGTGTAGATCATTTGTTTCTTATCAATAAGGGCATGAACAATGCAGCCATTGCATTAGCACCTTCTTTCACTGCCAATTTAGGGACACAACAATTTAGCAATACCTATCTCGAAAGAAAAAACGTATTGGGTATTCCTGTAACACAAAGAACTACGGAGAATATTACCCAATTCAATATACTTTCCTATGAAATAGCCATGCCCATTGTATTTGTCAAGGGCAAATGTAATCTGGCCATTACACCATCTTATGTAATGCCACAAAACCTGATAACCACGGCAGGAAGACCGGATCTTTCAGAGCGCGGAAAAAGCATGTTTTATCTGAATCTTTCTGCCGGTATCAGGCTTTGAGAATGATGAATGTCGAATAAAGAATATTGAATGATGAAGTGATTTTTTTATTCTTGTTTTCTATAGGTTCCCTGCCAAGGGAAGAGCCTGGTAGTCTTATCGGGCTCTATTTTTTAAAGTCTATATTTTAGTTTTAATTTTTTATATTACAAATACTCATCTTTATCTATGTCTCAGACCATTAAGCTTTATCAAACATTATTCATTTTTCAAAAGTCTGCGCAGACGATCTCAACGCTAACTAAATTTATTTACGACAAACAATTAGAAGAAAAAGTGGCTGATAATGAAAGTGATAACTTAATGATGACAATGATTAATCATGTTATATTAGAAACGAATATTTTTCTTGAAGAGTATAATGAACGATTCGGTAAATACAATAACCCAGAACTAGATTTAAGAATCAGAGGGATTAAAGAAATTTGCAGACCAATAATTCGAAGAATAAATAAATGGAAAGGGCTGAAAGATTATCGTAATGAGATTATAGCACATCCGTGGTATAGTAAAGGAGAAAAATTCACTTTACCTGGTTCAAAACGGTATAATGTTCCAACTAGATGGATCGACGTAATTGTACTTGCTATTTTTATTGAACAAACGTATGCTATAATTTATACTGACTTTAGAAAAGAATCTGACGAGGCTTTAGGGTACCTTCTCAGTGGATATGAGACATTGCCTTTAATCCCAGATAATCTAGATTCAATTAATGCTGATATGAAAATTTTAGAAACTGAAGTAAATGGTCTTTGCAATAAAAACAGAAAAAATTATCGTATTAAAATTGATGAAATTAAGCGGCTAGGGAAATAAATAAGTAGTTTTTAAAAATATGTCTAATCAGTCCCTGCGGACGGGCCTCATTGGGGTCGGTGTCGAGCGTAGCGATGACAGATCAGATCATGCATAGCAGATCTGATCAGAGGCCAATGCAGCCCGGTAGTAGGGACGAGGCCCAGCGGCCATGAGCGAAAAAGAGATTTAGAATAATTAAATGATTGATTTTGAGAGAAGTA
Organism: uncultured Sediminibacterium sp.; assembly: GCA_964392685.1. GTDB lineage: Bacteria > Bacteroidota > Bacteroidia > Chitinophagales > Chitinophagaceae > Sediminibacterium. The sequence continues at coordinate 34,610 of CAYMQQ010000010.1, read as the reverse complement.
TCTAAAATGAGAACAGGTTACACACTTGTTATGTAACCTGTTTGCTCTGCTTCTAA
>CAYMQQ010000010.1:15016-34454 GCA_964392685.1 uncultured Sediminibacterium sp. | reverse complement strand
CTAAAATGAGAACAGGTTACACACTTGTTATGTAACCTGTTTGCTCTGCTTCTAACATACTGCTTATAAAAAACCCAAACTTGCCTTATTTAAAAACCCTTACCAGGGTTGTTCTCGCCTTATGCGAGTGAAGTTGATTTTTTACCACCGGCGATCACTGCTATGATCAGTGCGGTAGTGATGAATTTTCCTTTCATGTGCTGATTGTTTTAATTTGATGGTGCAAAAATGCATCGATAAAAACCCTTATTCAACCGCATTTCCATGTGAAAAAAAGTACCCCAATTGTGTAGCAGTCTACTTGTTTTAACATTCATCACATTCTATCCGCATTAATCACCGTCTGTCAGTCAAATGCCTGATTTTGCTGTTAAAAATCACATCACATAAGTATGTGGTTTTCGGTGTAAATATTTTGAATCAGGGGCTTAGAGTAGTAACTTTAATAGACCATGGTTCTAGTTCATAGTCCATGGTCGATAGTCCATAGTATTTAATGATTATTATTTTTTTACTATGGACTATGGACCATAAGCCATGGACTACCCTAACATTATTATGCGGTTGGCTAACAAAGTAATAGCCGGTAGTTTTGATGAAGTAAAAGAACGTTATGACCAAATTATTGATTTACGAAGATAACCCCCAACTACGTGAAGGTCTAACCATGTTGATCAACGGATCAGATGGATTTGAAGTGTTATCTGCCTTTAAGAATTGCAACAATGTAGAAGATGAGGTACGAGCATTCAAACCCGATGTGATATTGATGGATATTGATATGCCGGGAACCAATGGTATTGAAGGATTAAAAAGGATCCGTGAAATTGATACCGATGTAAAAATTCTGATGTTGACTGTTTTCGATGATAACAAAAATGTATTTGATGCCATCAGCAATGGTGCAAATGGATATGTACTCAAGAAAACACCACCTGCGCGCTTATTGGAATACATTCAAGAAGCACAAACCGGTGGCGCACCCATGACATCTTCTATTGCTACACAGGTATTGAGAATGTTCTCTTCTCTGAATAATGAAAAGGGGGAAGACTATGATTTGTCTGAAAGAGAAAAGCAGGTGTTACAACTATTAGTAAATGGCTATAGTTATAAGATGATTGCTTCTGAAATGTTTATCGCCATTGATACGGTTCGTTCACACATCAAAAAAATCTATGAGAAGCTGCATGTAAATAGTAAGAGTGAGGCTGTTGCGAAGGCGTTTCGAAATAAAATTGTGTAGGAGGTAACTGGAATAAAGAAACAAGAACAAAGTAACAGGACACAAGAAAGTGACAAGCAACAAGCTCCAATTTAAATAGCGCCGGACTTTAGTCCGGCGAAAAAATTCGAGAGAAGAAACAAGAATGAAGAAACAAGGAACAAGGAAGGAACAGGAAGTCAAGTTTCAAGTTTCAATTTTTAAATAGCGTCAGACTTTAGTCCGGCGAATTAATAAGTCGATGATATTTTAAATGCAGGTCATGAATGACCTGCATTTTTTGTTTTTATCTGTATGTTAAAGCTCCTATAACCCACTTGTAGCTTGCAGCTTACCGCTTGCAACTCTCTCCCTCCATCCATCCCAACCACATTTTTGTGTGATTGGCTGCGGGAATTTGCCGTTTTATGTTTGCCCCGTGATCGCAATAAAGCAGGTTGTTTTCTGCAGATCACAAACGAAACACTTAATACCAACAAACATGAACATGAAAAGCAAAACCTTGCAAATTACGGTGGTAGTACTATCGGTAATGGCGGCCATTGCAGCTTGTAGCGAAGCAGGCGGTAATGATAAAGAGACTCAAAAAGAGGATATCTCTACTATTCGCAAAAAAGAAAAAGATGAATTGATTGCACGTGGTAAATACCTGGTTACTGTATCAGGATGCAACGATTGTCATTCACCTAAGATCATGACACCAATGGGTCCGATTCCAGATACAACAAGATTGATGTCCGGTTATCCATCAGAAAAAGGAATACCAACATTGAGTGAGGCTTTGGCAAAAGACCAGAGCTGGGTGAAGATGTCTCATGATGTTACAGCATTTGCCGGTCCTTGGGGAATGACTTTTGGAGCGAATCTTACTCCGGATGAGGCAACGGGAATTGGTAACTGGACTGAAGAAGTGTTTGTAAAAACCATTCGTACGGGTAAGCATCTTGGACAAGAAGGAGGAAGACCGGTAATGCCGCCCATGCCATGGTATATGATCGCTAAGATGACGGATGAAGATCTGAGCTCTATGTATCAGTATCTGATGTCATTACCTGCAATCAGTAACCGAGTTCCTGCACCTATTCCACCGAATGAAATCAAGATTACTAAACAATAATTAAGCAGATGAAAAAGGGTATACACAGATGGATGGGTCGTTTATTGGCATTGATTACAACGATTGTATTGATAGCAGGATGTACAAAAGAATTTGAAGCAGATCTTCCGGATAATAATCCAGGCACACCAAGCAATACCAAAAAACTGAGTAAGATCAGTTATGATGATGGTAGTTATATGTCTATTCAATACAATGCCGAAGGCAAGCCGATAAAGATTACAGACCTTCAGAAGAATAGTGGCGGCGATGATACCAACATTTATACATTAACCTATAATGGCGATAAGTTGGTTGAAATGAAAGTAACAGATGGAACCAAATATAAGTACACGTATACGGGCGCAAATGTTACGAAGGTTGAGATTGTAACACCCAATAATGTAGTCATTGCCTATTACGTATATACTTATCAGGATGGACGTTTGGTAAGAACAGATGCCTACGGAAGCATGATGGGAACCATTAGTAATACGCCCAATATGCGTTTTGATCTGGCTTATTACGCCAATGGGAATATCAAATCTATGACTACTTGGTATCAGGATTATACCAGTGGCGTATTAGAGAAATCAGATGTATACGAGATCGAAAGCTATGATAATAAGCACAATACCAGCTTACTGTTTGAAAATAACCCCTATATCCCTTTGCTGTTGATGGTACCGAATAATCCATTGACCGAAAAGCATTATGATAAAGCAGGTCACCAGTATGCTAGTGTAACCCATACTTACACCTATGATGACCAGGGTAATCCATTGACCCGGAAAACGGTGATCAAGGAAACGGGCATGGCAGATGATGTAACCACCACCACATTCCAATATTAATAATTGAAAATCAGTTAGTTATAGAGAATAACCCTGTGTGAGCCAGCCTCGGTCAATAGATCGGGGCTTTTTTATGTGATAAAAATCCGACATGAAAACCTGCAAATTCATGCATTTCACATGTTTGTGTGGTTGCAAAACGGCAGAAACGGGGATACTTTTGTCGGGTAATTGATAAAAACATGAAAGCAGCATTACAAAACTTAGTACTCTACTTGCTCTGTGCAGCAAGTGTTGTATTGGCTGCCCCCACCCATTCAACACTTCTTTCACATCCGGCTAAAAATGATGGAGCAAAGCTTTTTTCCAGACCGTCTTGTGTAAAAGAGCGTCCTTATTTCACACAGCAAAAAGAGACCAAGCCGGTACAGGTATCGGTATTGGAAGGTTCGGCTCGTTTTGAGCTTTGGTAAGGATGTGTAGGTTTTCGATATCCGAAAAACCCTCTACAAGCGCCTGATTGCCCTCGTATTTTGATTATTTTTGTGGGGTGATAAATAGTTTATCACCGCTTAAATGAACAGGTATGATTAAAACAGGCAATCCCGTTATCAGCATTTATACTGAGATGACCCCGAATCCGGAAACCATGAAGTTTGTGGCAAACAAGCTATTGTATCCCGGTAAGAGTATCGATTTTGCTGAAGAAGCTTTGGCGGGTCCGTCACCATTGGCAAAAGAATTGTTCAGCTTTCCATTTATCAAAAGTGTATTTATTGCCAGCAATTTTGTGACCCTTACTAAGACCTCTGACACAGAAGATTGGCAGGATGTGATCCCTACCATCAAAGAATTCTTGAAAGAATATCTGGAAAATGGCGGCGTTGTCGTCAATGAAGAAGAAGTTGCCAAAGTGAAGCAGGAAGCGAGTAATACAGTGAGTGCAGACGATGATGATATTGTAAAACGTGTAAAAGAATTATTGGAGAATTATGTAAAACCTGCTGTTGAAATGGATGGCGGTGCTATTCAGTTCAAGAGTTATAATGATGGTGTTGTGAACCTGATGTTACAGGGAAGTTGTAGTGGATGTCCTTCATCCATGATTACCCTGAAAGCAGGTATTGAAGGAATGATGAAGAGAATGATCCCGGAAGTGAAAGAAGTAGTGGCCGAGGCAGAATAAATGAAGTGTTGGTTTTTTTGGAGCGTTGTATCTAAATGGGTACAACGCTTTTTTTTGCGGGTAATTGCCTGACTTAGCTGTTATCATTGTGATATAGTAGTTGGAAACTATATTTGTTCTCTGACTCCAACCCTGCAATGAACTAACATGGAAAAAGAAGCGCTTGCACAGTTACTGCAACAAAATTATCTGCACATTATTGACCAAATACGAAATCTGAGTGATCGCGAATTGTTATACGCTCCCAAGGACAAGTGGAATGCGTTACAACAGCTGGATCATTTGATCAAAAGTGTGGCACCTGTAAACATGGCCATGGGCTTACCTAAATTCGTACTCAGCTGGAGATTTGGAATTGCAAACAGGCCTTCCCGTAGCTATGATGCACTCGTAGATCGTTATCACATTAAACTACAAGCCGGTGGTAGAGCTTCCGACGCATTTGTTCCTCCTATGCAGATAAACCCGGCAGATAAAGAAGTTTTACTAAAAAAGCTGCAGCAGCTGGTACAAAAACTCGTACGAAAAACATTGAGACAAAGTGAGTTGTCGCTAGACAGATATGTATTACCGCATCCGCTGTTAGGAAAATTAACACTTCGTGAAATGCTTTATTTTACAGCCTATCACGCTTCTCATCACGGAAAAAGTATAGAGCACGGACTGGTTTCATTGAATTAAAAGAACAGCCATCTGTTAAAAGATGCAAATCATATTTGTTATGGTATGACCTTTGCTACTGTTATACTATTATGAAAATCAGGTTCACTTTATTATTACTTGTGTGCGCTTCTTTTGCATTTAGCCAGCGAATGATTTTCTATGTGGCTGATACAAAGGGTGATTGTTATGGAGTAGGAAGGGGATTATGCTTACAGATAAAAGAAAAACCGGATGAGCCCTATGCTTTGTTTTATTCCGGTATTGAAGGATTTTCTTACGAAGAAGGGTATCATTATAAGCTGGAAGTGATGCGTGTAAAAAGAGAACGTCCACCGGCAGATGGCAGTGTTTATAATTATTACTTGATTAATATTATCAGTAAAGAGCGGTCAAAAAATTATACATTAAAAAATACACCGATTCCTGATCAGCGTCCCCTTTCATTGGTGCGTATCAGTAAAAGTGGGAAAATGGAAATCGTTGACAATAACGTTGTTCCCAGTATTTCTTTTGATAAAAGAAATGGAAGAATCTCCGGTAGAGCAGGGTGTAACCGTTATTTCGGTAAAGTAAGTTTTGACCAACAGCGTATTTTTATTTCCGGGGTAGGCTCTACACAAATGGCTTGTACAGATATGGAAATAGAGTCACTGTACTTAAAACATCTTACAGCAGTGAACCGCTATCAATTATCAGGCAACAATCTTCAATTATTCCGCGATCAGGAACTTTTATTGCAATTCATCGTTCCGGAGAATTAAGAATTGATTGTATTCAAGTCTGAATCTGTATTTTGCTCTTCTTTATGAGCATTCAAGTATTCATTGATCAGTTTATACAAGGCATTAGACAAACATCGCTTCTTGAGTTTGTAGCTGTATTGGCGGGTATTGCTAGTGTATGGTTTAGCAGAAAAGAACACATACTGGTATATCCGATTGGATTGATCAATACATTAATTTATATCTATCTAAGCATTAAAGGACAACTATTCGGAGAGGCAAGTGTCAATGTTTATTATTCTGTCATGAGTATTTATGGATGGTTTCTATGGACCAGAAAAGATGCCATAAAAAAAGAATTCGTCTTGCACATCACAAATAGCAATCGGAAAGAGTGGATACAACAGTTGTTGTTTTTTGCTTTCTTCTATTTGTTATTGTTTGTACTCTTGAGCTGGTTACAGTCAGGTTTTGCACCGGAAGCCATTCCCTGGGCGGATGCTTTTGCCAGTGCTTCGGCATATACGGGAATGTGGTTGATGGCCAGAAAAAAAACAGAAAGTTGGATCTGGTGGATCGCAACAAATATTGCTTCTATTCCGTTGTATTTTGTGAAAGGCTATGTATTTACCAGTGTGCAGTTTCTGATTTTGTTGATCCTTGCCATTTCCGGATTAATAGAATGGAAGAAAAAAGCGAGGTAAAAAAATCTGTGCAACTCCGTGCTAAACTCCGTGCACCCCTGAGGTAAATTAACCACAGAGTGTCACAGAGCTTTACGCAGAGTTGCTCGGAGTATTGGTACTCATGATTCAAAAGATCGTCATACTTGGTCCCGAGTCTACCGGCAAGAGCACATTGTGTGAGTTGCTGGCGCAGCATTATGCAACCGCCTGGTGCCCTGAATTTGCTCGGGAATATCTGTTGACGAATGGAACGGAGTATAAATTTGAAGATCTACTCACCATTGCGAAGGGACAACTGGCTTTGGAGGATGAGTTTAGTTCTATGGTCCATGGTCCATGGTCTATGGTCAATGGTATTTGGGTGAATTCAAGGACAATGCAAACATCAGCACGACAACCTCTTCTCTTTATTGATACGGATATGTATGTGATGAAAGTGTGGTGTGAGTATGTATTTCAGAAATGTCATCAATTTATTTTAGATGAAATTGTGAATCGACAATACGATCTATACCTTTTATGCAAACCGGATCTCCCTTGGGTACAAGATGAATTACGCGAATATCCGGATGAAAAACCCAGACAAGAGCTGTATCATATTTATAGAGACATTATGATGAATCAATCTACTCCTTGGGTTGAGATCAGTGGCGATTATGATCAGCGCTTAAGACAAGCGATTACTGCTGTAGATGCTATACGTAAGTAGGTTTATTTTCCTTTGAGCAATTGTTGTAAATCAGCATCCTCTTCAATATTCTGCATCTGTTTTAATATTTGCGGGTAACGCCAGCTTACCCTTCGGCTCATGGGTTTGGGTGTGAATTTTTTTGGATTGGGTAAACCGGCAATGATCATCGCAGCTTCGGCTCTTGATAATTTTGAAGCAGGTTTACCAAAATATTTTTGCGAAGCGGCTTCTACACCAAAAATACCCGGTCCTGTTTCAATAACATTGAGGTATACTTCTAGAATTCTCTGCTTTCCCCAGATCCATTCAATCATTTTTGTAAAATATAGTTCGGGAATTTTTCTGATATATCGCCCTACACCTCCTGCCTGCCATAAAAAAACGTTCTTAGCTGTTTGTTGTGTAATGGTACTGGCGCCACCACCCAGTGGAATCTTTGTTTTCTTCCCTTTTTTCTTGGGCTTCATACTTCTTTCAATCGCATCCCAATCAAATCCGCTATGATCCGGAAAAGTTTGGTCTTCACTGGCTATAGCAGCAAGTTTGATATTATAGGGTAACCGATCCCATGAGATATAATCGCGTTTCAATCCATATGAAAAACTATTGACAATCTGAGTAATGGTGATGGGTGGCATCACCCATCTGCAGATGATGATATATGCCAATGAACTTAGAAATAGAAATACAGTTGTTCGCCAAATAATGCGGCGACATTTTTTCCAAAATGATTTTTTTTCAGCCATCAATACAAGATACTATTTAACCGCTTGCGTAGAAATGATCTGCATGGAATATTTTTTTCGAATGCGAATATAAGGCCGGTATTTCAGCGACTGTAACTTACCAATGATTACAATACCTGCTGCAATACCAATGCTGGTAATATTGGCACTGCGGAATACGTTATCACTTTTGATGATACTGTTCAGTACATTGATTAAAATATAACTCGAACCTCCTATCTGAAACAATGTGCCATTACCAATAATACCACTTCTATATCGATTGCCGGGCATACCAATGATTTCAGATAGATGAATACCCATTAAACCAAACCAAGAAGTATCAATAGTCGGAAATCCGAATTGATTGGGGATCTGTCTTAAAATATAAGCATTGATATAGATAGAATCGGATGTGATTTTTTTGATCTTTCCATCCATCCACTGTGTAGTTATATATTGAAAATGAATGAAGTCATCTTTTACCCAACTTTTTACATTCCTATTCTTTTCTTTAAAAACAAGAATGTTGGATTGAGCGTATGTTTTCTCCATGCATAACAATAAAAGGAAGGCATAAAGCAGTTTCATGTTCAGGAAAGATAATCAGAAATCAAGTTATCCAAATTGCAGAATTGTTAAACCTGTTTCAATAAAGAAACAGCTCCCCAACACAAGGCAATACCAAAACCAATAAGTATCAACCCCGATAATTTATTGATGTAATGTAGATTCTTGGCGGTTAATCGGGAGCGTAGTTTACCTGCTAATACCACTTTCAGGATATCAGAAACTAAAACAAATACCAAACAGGTACCAAAAACAATCAAACGGTATTCATTCGGGTGCTCTGCAGTTTGTGAATCAGCCAGTATTGCAGCAGTCCAAGCAAACCAAAAAAGAAAAACACCCGGATTCAGTGTATTCATGAAATAACCGGATAAGAAAATAGCAGCATAATCTCTTTTCCTGAATTTTTTATCGGCAATATTATTTTCTTCATCCGTATGTACTTTTTTAAAGAACAGCGTATAGATACCAACGGCGATTAAGAAAATACTACCCGCAATAGCAATAGATGTTTTATGTGATATGGCCGTATTGAACAAGGAAGTAAAAAAATTACAGATCAATACCAGTGATATATCACTTGCCGAAACCCCGGCCACAAATAAATAACCTGCTTTATGACCGTTATTAATGCTTTGTTTGATGATGGCAAATATCACAGGTCCTACTGAGATACTGAGGATAAGACCCAGTAATATTCCTTTTAAAAATGGGGCAATCATGAAGGGGTATCGGTTAAATGCCGAAAATAATGGCTAAAATTGTAAAATCAGAAGAATGTTTGACCAGTGGATCAACTCAGCGAATAATCTGAGCTGCAATAATGTAATCCAGACCGGGAAAATTTTCTTGCAGGTATGCATTACCATAGAGATATATGGAATCTTGTATCGGTACTATGCGTCTGCCGTATTGCGCATTGAACTTAGCTACTACTTCCATTCCTTTAATGATTTTACCAATAGGTGAAAAGCCTTTGACACCGGCACGAATAGTGGTATCCAGTGTTGGATTATCAACCATATTGATGAAAAGCTGTGTAGCCCTGCTGTTAGCAATATCACGCGCAAAAGCTACAACTCCCTTTTTATGTTGGTATAGCACGGGCTCATCAGTAATTTTTTTTCGATCCCAGAAAAAATTCAATTCAAATTTGTCAGATATACCAAACTGTACCACATAATTGGGTTCTACGCGGTAGATCATATTGTTATTGTAAAAACCACTGAGTACTAACTGATACAATCGATCTACACCTAATGGCGACCATCTTCTATATGCTTCTAAAATAAAATAACCTTTTGTAGTTGTGAAGAGTACCTGAAAGCTTTCGGGTGCTTTTGTTTTTAGCAATGCGTCTTTAGGTACTTGTGCCTGTGATTGCAGCAGACAAACCGCTAATAATAAAGTCAGTAATATTTTCATTCAGTCACCAATTCTTTTTTTAAAAAAGCTTGCCAGTCTTCCAACATTTTTCCTTTCAAAACACGAGGAAATTTATGTTGTCCACCTACTTTTCCTTTAGAGCGCATGAATTCCATGAATTGATGTTCAGAGAGTACATCCAAAAAAACTTCTTTTAAAGCACTTTTTCTTTCAACAGCATAATCATCATTCAATTCTTTAAGTGCGCCGTCAATCAGCTGTAATAATTGTTTTTTATCAACGGTATCATCACAGGCTACATACCAGTGGTGTGCAAAAAAGCTTTCATGAGGAACACCGGCTACCGTGAACTCGGGAATAGAAATATTCATCTTTTCACTAGCCAGTTGAATCGCTTTATTCATATTGTCGACACTGAGGTGTTCTCCTACCAAACTCAGAAAATGTTTGGTTCTACCGGTAATCACAATTTCACAACGGTCTTTGTCTACAAAGCGAACGGTGTCGCCAATGAGATAGCGCCAGGTACCCGCAGAAGTACTAATGAGTAATGCATAATCTTTTCCTTCTTCCACTTCATGAATCATCAAGGCTTCAGGATTGTCGATCATTTCACCATCTGCATTGAAGTTGGTATCATCAAAAGGAACAAACTCCATAAAAATATGCTCACTCGTCACCAATCGCATCCCTTTTGCAAATTGACGATCCTGATAAGCAATAAAACCCTCACTAGCCAGATAAGTTTCAATATAGGTGATGGGCTTACCAAGTAGTTTTTCAAAACCTAATTTATACGGCTCAAAGCTCACGCCACCATGTACAAAGAATGCAAGGTTGGGCCACATTTCGTGAATATGATTCAGCTTATATCGTTGAATCACCATCTCCATACACATTTGAATCCATGCAGGCACGCCTACAATAAAGCCAATATCCCAATCTGGAGCTTTATCAACGATTTCTTCTAATTTTTTATTCCAGTCTTTCTGTTTGGCGATCTTCTTTCCCGGTTTATAAAATGGCTGAAACCAAAAAGGAGCTTTTTTCTGGGTAATACCACTCAGGTCACCAGCGTAATAACCCGGACCTTCTTTTTGTAAATCAGTGCTGCCTCCCAAGGTTAGCCAACCCTTGCCGATGGAACTATATGGAATATTCTCATAATTTCTCAAACTAAAAAGCTGACGAATCATTACGAGTTTATTGCCACTCAATAAATCATTGGTAACAGGAATATATTTACTGGCTGCCTCACTAGTGCCACTGCTCAATGCATAATAGCGAATCTTACCGGGCCAACAGATATCAGGTATACCTTCTAATGTTTTATGCCACCATTCCTGATGTATTTTATTGTAGTTGAAAGTAGGAACCAGTTCCTGAAACTTTTTTCCCGGATGTTTACATAATAAGATCTCATCAAAACGATATTGTTGACCAAAAGCAGTAAATCGAGCCTTCCGCAATAACTTTTTTAATACCTTGATCTGTTGTCTGCGCGGATTGTTTTGCGGCAGCCTTAAAGCTTTAAGAATTCTATTGGGAAGTTTGATATCGAAAATGGCCATCGTCAGACTCGGGTTAAGTGAATATACGAAACTACATTAAAAGCTTGTAAAAACAGAGCGCTCAATTGTTAAAGCTAATGGTAGCTGAGTCGGCAAAAATAAACCGAAAAAATATCCCTTTATTTTTTTCCATCAAACTGATGGCATCCGACATATCCATATCAGGGATACGGATCAATATTTGTTCCGCTTTATACTGCCTGATTTCATTGGAAAGTATAGTGGTGGATTGTTGATGGAGATAGATACTCGATAAATGACAGTGAGATCTGTTTTGTTGCTCAAGAATAGAAAGGATATCAGCTTCGTATTCTTTCTTACATATAACCAATAAGTTTTTTTGTGCTTGCAATAAAGCTTCAGTTGAACCGGATTTTGAAATCTTTTTCTTGAATTGCGTCCATATACTGAGCAACTGAATAAAAGGGATCAGCATCCAACCCAGACGATAATTTTTTTGAACAAAGATTTTCATGGCTTGAAAAAAGATAGCCGTATGAAAAACAGTTCTGTGTTTTGAGCTTTGTCCTTTGTAATGTACAATGGGAGGCTCTCCCAAGTATTGCAGTGTATAGCCTGTTTTGGAAATGCGCAAACTCAGATCAATATCTTCCCCATACATAAAATAATCAGTATCAAATCCACCAAGCGTGTCCAAAATGTTTTTGCGGACCATCATAAAAGCTCCGGCCAGTACTTCCACCTGATGGTTTTGTAGTGGAGAAAGATCTCCGAGTGCATACCGATTGAATACACCGGAAGAAGGAAAAATACGCGCCAATCCACTTAGCTTAAAGAATGCGGTTGAGATTGAAGGCAAAGCTCTTTTACTTTCCGGTAAAAATTCACCAAACCCATTGATCATCCGAATACCTAATGCCCCGGTTTGTTCATGCGTAGCAAAATGCTGCAAACAGGTTGACAAAGCAAAAGGAGTTAGCAGTGTATCGGGGTTCAAAAAAAGGACAAATGATCCAGAAGCTTTTTGCAATGCCAAATTATTGGCTTTGGCAAAACCCATATTGATATCCGATCTGATAAACTGTACTTTCGGAAACAAGGGTTGTAAAATGGGAATACAGTCTTCACTAGAACCATTATCTACTACAATGATCTCAGTATTGATATTGTGCGAAGCAATTAATACAGTACGTATGCACTGCTCTAAAAAAGCACGCACATTGTAATTAACTATAATGATACTGAGTGTCAAGTGATGGTTTTCAATATGCAATAATACTCACAAGCACCATATTCCCACTTGTTCCTTGGACCTTGTTTCTTGTCGCTTAACCGCAGGTTCGTTATTTTTGCCCCATGTTGAAACAAACACTTATCAAAGCAACCGAGGCAGGAGCCGCACAATTACAACACTTTTTCAACGGACAATTTACGATCAGCAATAAGGAGGGAGTCAATAATTTGGTTACAGAAGCAGATCATGCTGCTGAAAAAGCCATTTTTGAGGTGATCAGACAAGACTTTCCTGATCATTTTATTCTGAGTGAAGAAACAGGTGAAATTATTCAAGACTCTTCTTATAAATGGATCATTGATCCGATTGATGGCACTGTAAATTTCGCAAACGGCATTCCCATTTGTTGTGTGAGTATTGGTATTGAACAAGATGGTGAAATGATACTGGGCGCAGTATACAACCCATTCATCAATGAGTTTTATTTCGCGCAAAAGGGATTTGGAGCTACATTGAATGACAAAAAAATTCAAGTGAGTGATAAAAAGGAGGTCATCAAAAGTTGTTTGGTGACTGGATTTCCTTACACGTATTTGGATATGGAAAATGGTCCATTACAAGTATTCGAAAAGCTGATCCGTAAAGGTGTTCCGGTTAGAAGATTGGGTAGCGCTGCTATTGACTTATGTTGGGTTGCGGCCGGACGTTTTGATGGGTTCTATGAACATAAATTACAAGCCTGGGATAGTGCTGCCGGATTTTTAATGGTGGAAGAAGCAGGAGGTAAAGTGACCGACTTTAAAGGCGATCATTACTCGCCCTACCAGCCACATATCATAGCCACTAACGGCAAAATACATGACGAACTGGTAGCAATTGTAAATGGAGGTCCGGTTGGAAAATAGGCTGTGAGCGATGAGCCACGAGCTCCGAGCTATGATTGCTGGTTATTGTAGACTTTCTGCTATAAATGGAATAAATGGTGGGGCTTGCAAAATAGTTTTTGGAAAATATTTGTATAAAGAAGTATTTGATCATTGCAACTATGCTATTTGAAGCTTCAAATTCAATATTAAAAGGCTCATAGCTCAAGGCTCGCAGCTCATAGCTGATGTCACCGGACAACAATGATTCGATATTCATTATTAATTACCTTTTTATGAGTGAAACAAGAACAGAGATAGCGAGTTTGGGTGAATTTGGATTGATCGAACACCTTACCAAAAATTTTGAGACGCACAATGCTTCTACCATCTTGGGTGTAGGCGATGATGCCGCCGTGATCGATCATTTCGGTAAACAAACAGTGATTACCACCGATTTATTACTAGAGGGTATTCATTTCGATTTGATGTATACGCCATTGAAACATTTAGGTTACAAAGCAGTGATGGTGAACTTGAGCGATATCTATGCGATGAATGCAACGCCAACACAAATCACCGTGAGCATTGGTATCAGTAATCGGTTTAGCTTGGAAGCAGTTACTGAATTTTATGAAGGCGTTCATTTTGCTTGTGAAAAACATAAAGTAGACCTGATTGGTGGCGATACATCTTCCTCTACAAAAGGATTTGTTATATCAGTCACTGCTATTGGGGAAGTGGCACCAGAAAAATTTGTAAAAAGAAGTACTGCCTCAAAAGGCGATTTGATCTGCGTGAGTGGTGATTTGGGTGGAGCTTATCTGGGACTTACTTTGATGGAGAGAGAGAAGAAGATTTATCTTGAGAATCCAAAAATTCAACCTGATCTAGAGAATGAAAGTTATATCGTAGGACGATTATTAAAACCAGAAGCTCGAAAAGAGATCGTTGATTTTTTTGAACAAAATAATATCGTTCCTACTGCTATGATGGATGTAAGTGATGGTATCAGCAGTGAAATTTTACATATTTGTAAACAAAGTGCATTGGGTTGTCGTATTTATGAAGAAAAGCTACCTATTGCAGAAGATAGCAGAAAAGCTGCTTTTAAATTTGGTTTAGATCCTACTGTTTGTGCATTGAATGGCGGAGAGGATTATGAGCTCATCTTTACACTGAAACAAGAGGACTATGATAAAATTACACTCAATGAAGACATCAGTGTAATTGGTTACATGGCCGAACTCGAGGAGGGTTGTAAGCTATTGACTAAAGGAGGAAACAGTTTTGATATAACTGCACAGGGATGGAATGCTTTTCAGCAGTAGAAGTCTATGAATTTTATCCGAAGATTGATACCGGTTGTTTTTATGCTGATTTTTTCAGCATCAGCATCTGCGCAAAATTTTTATCCTCCACTTCCAAAAATGGCAGCAGCAGATTTAAAGGAAGATATTCGGATTCTTAAAAAAGTACTGGAAGCCAATCACCCAAGTTTATATTGGTACACATCTAAAGACAGTATCGATTATTATTTTGAAACAACCATTGCCGGTATTACCGATTCGCTGAATGAAGTAGACTTTAAAAACCGATTATCTAAACTCATTGCAACCATTCGTTGTGGACATACCACTGTTCGATTTTCCAAAGCGTATGGTAAAATAGCCAACCGCTACCGCTTTCCACAATTTCCATTGGCATTAAAGGCTTGGGATGATAGCTTGGTAGTATTGGGTAGTGCTTATAATAATGATTCAATTTTTAAAAGAGGAACCATTGTAACAGCTATCAATGGAAGATCACCTGTAGAGATTTTAGATACCCTTTACCAATATATCAGTACAGATGGGTATATCACCAATCATAAAAGTCAGGTCATCAGTGGTAATTTTCCCGGTTGGTATAAAACCATTTGGGGTGATGGCGATTCGGTGTATATGATCAAATACATAGATTCACTTGGACAAGAGAAAGAAGCCGGTATCAAAGCATATCGTCCAATAACAGACACCACAAAAAAACAAATACGCGAAACAACACCCACATTAACACGCAGAGAATTGAGAAAACTCCGCTTGTTGAATAAGCGCTCAATGGTGATTGATACTTTGCATAGTACTGCTTTTATTCGTCTAACTACTTTTTCGGGAGGAAGACTCAAAACATTTTTCAGGCGAAGTTTCAAAACCTTGAATCGTCTTTCCATTGCAAACCTCGTGATAGACCTAAGGGAAAACGGTGGTGGTAATGTTGGCAATAGTATTGATTTAACCAGATACCTCATCAATAAACCATTTAAAGTAGGCGATAGCATTGTGGCATTCAGTAGACGAATGCAATACAGTCGATATATCAAACCATCATTTATCTATTGGTTAGCGATGAATTTTGGCGGAAAGAAAATGCAAGATGGAAAAATTCATTATCGCAGGTATGAACAACATCAATATAAGCCGGCTACCAAATATCATTATGATGGTAAACTGTATTTGATACAAGGTGGTTATACTTTTTCTGCAGCTACCATGTTCATATCGCATTTACAAGGACAATCGAATGTAAAAGTGTTGGGAGAAGAAAGTGGTGGTGGATATTATGGTAATTCAGCCATGCATATTCCCAAGATCACATTACCCCATTCCGGACTCATAGTGAGTTTGCCCTTGTATCGTTTGGTGATCGATAAAAATAGACCTAAAGGAAGAGGCATCATGCCTGATATATTTATCAAACCCTCTTCAAAAGCTATTCGTGAAGGATATGATATTAAGTTGAGTGAAGTGAGGAGAATGATAGACCATAGGCGATAGTCCATGGTCCATGGTCGATAGTTCATAGCTGATGGCTTATGGTCCATAGTAAAAGGAAGAGGCGGTATCAAAGTCTGATACTGCCTCTTCCTTTTTAACCATTTGCCATGAACCATTTGCTATGAACCATAGACTATCGACCATGGACTAAGGACCATCAACTACCTCAATTACATCCAACGTTTCACTGAGGCCTGTCAATGCAGTATTGTATCCTTTTTCAATTCTTCCGCTTCTGTGTGCCAAGCCCATTACTTGTGCGGGATAGAGGCTGGCCATTCGGAAAGCTTCTTCAAGTGGAATATTGGCTTTATGTACCAGATTTTGTACGCACTTCACCATATTCAAGGCAGACCCACTTAATACGCCATCCGATTCATAATAATCGCCTTTGAGTGTATGTGGGTAGGGTCCGGTAGTTGTATTGGTAACAGCATCTGTAATGGCAAACAACCTTTCTTTCATTTGTTTTTTGGCAATACGAATGGCGGCAAAGTCAACATGATAACCATCGGGTACCACACTGCACATCACTGTTTCATGGTCTAAAATAGCACCTGCCAATCCAGGCTCACGGTGATGTAAAGGACTCATGGCATTGAATAAATGAGTTGCCGCGCCTATTCCGTTTTTAAATGCCAACATACTTTCTTCATAAGTAGCGTTGCTGTGTCCGGCAGAGATTACGATACCATAAGAACGAATCAGCGATAATACTTCCTGACTACAAACCTCCGGCGCAAGTGTGATCATGGTGATAATACCTTTTCCATATTCCAGTAGTTCACGTACTTGTTCCAATGTGGGGGCATGAATGTATTGCTCTTGATGTGCTCCTCTCTTCACCGGATTGATCCACGGACCTTCTACATGCAAACCAATACAGCCTTTACCACCCATTTGTTTGTAAGCACGAACGGCATCAATACATTTTTTGAATACCTCGTAACTATTAGTGGCAACGGTAGGTTGAAAATAAGCAGCACCCCCTTTTTTGCAATACTCGTATAGACGTTCCAGTGAAGTTACTTCCGGATACACAGCAAGTAAACGATCATAAGCTCCGTAAATCTGAATATCCATGAATGCCGGTGCCATCAATGAGAACTGAGCAGTGTATGGCTCATGAATAGCAGTAGCAGGAAGAATATCAATAATAGCACCACGTTCAGTAACGACTACATATTGATTCAGCCATTTGCTTCCTGTAAATAATCGGTTTGCATAATAAGTATTGCGTTCTGCCATGGTCTAGTCTTGAGTGATGTGAAAATCATCTGCATCTTTCCAAAAAGGAAATTTGTTTCTTATTTCAGTCAATGTATTTTTTTCAAGTATGATGGTAAAAATATCTTCATCATGTTCTTTATGATACAATATCTCACCGAGTGGATCAACCACCATGCTGTTGCCACTATGATAAATACCATTTCCATCTTCGCCTACACGATTCACCCCAACTACATAGGCCTGGTTTTCGATAGCGCGCGCAGTAAGTAATGTTTTCCAGGCATGGTTTCTTCTTTCAGGCCAATTGGCTACATACAAAAGCAGATCATACTCCGGCTCATGATCAGATTGTTGTCTGGCCCAAACCGGAAAACGGAGATCATAACAGATCTGTAAATTGATCTTCCATCCTTTTACTTGCGCAATGAGTCTTTTATGTCCATTGGAATAATGTTGATCTTCTCCGGCAAATGCAAATCGATGACGCTTATCATAATGACCAATCGTACCATTGGGTAATACCCACAATAGCCGATTAAAAAATTGATTATTTTCTTGAATAATGAGGCTTCCTGTCAGAATAATTTTTTTTTCAGCGGCCATCTTTTTCATCCATTGAACAGTATATCCATCCATGGTTTCCGACAAGGCGGATGGATTCATGCTAAATCCCGTACTGAACATTTCAGGCAATACAACGATCTCTGTTTTTTGTGAAATGCTGTTGATCTTTTCTTCCAGCATCCATAAATTGGCATTTTTATCTTCCCAAAAAAGCTTGGTTTGTATCAAAGAGATATGAAGTGATGACATGTATGCAAGTTAACTAGAAACTGCTGTTTTAAAACATGCGATAACCAATTTGAAGAGAACCATAAACCTGAGCACGTGTTTGTCTGTCGGTTTCTTTTGATTGATAGATCAATTCAATTTTGGTACTGATTCTTTCCTCAGCGTATGCTATGCCATATCGCTGTTCCAACACAAAAGGTTTGGGATCTGCGAGCACAGCGCCCGTGCCTTTGTGTAAGAGTCCGCCTTGTAAAGTAGCATTGTATGCCTGGTAAGTAATAGATGGATAGGCGTATAGAAAAATTTCTGTTTTCTTTTGAGGTACTGATCTTCCATTATTCACTCTTGTATTAAAAAGAATGCTGCTGTTGTTTTTTTCAAAACTTCCTGCAGATAAAGCCACACCTATTTTAGCATTGGTGAATGTGGTACCCAGATTTACTTGTGTAATGGGTACGATTTTGAATATATCATTAAAAGAAAGAGCAGTAAAAGCATAAGATACGCCTGCATCTAATCCAATAGCATTCCTTACTTGATATTCCCATCCTTTAAAACGTAAAAACCCCAACAACTTATGATATTCATTCTGCAACTTTTCTGCAAGCGATGCACTACCGATTACTCCTAAAGTACCATGCCACTGTAATATTGCGTCTTTGGCGCTGGCAATCGTTTGACTATACCGAGCAAATAAATAACCACAATAAGGACGGTCAATATCGGCAATGGTTTCTTTTTTAGACAAGGGCGTAAAAATCATCTGCCCGATTTCCCATGTATGTACTTTTTTACGAACAGTGGCAGTATCGGCAAAGCGATACTGTATAAAAAAACCATTGGTATAATAAGCGTCCTTTTTTTTCAGTAAAAAGGCGTCGTTATCAGTTGTAAATGAAATTTCCTTGCGCAAAAATCTTTTTTCCTGTGCATACGTAAGACAGGATACAACAAGCCATATAAACAGAAACAAAAAGCGCATATAGTGTTTTCAAGAGAGGATACTACTAAGATAAAATTAATCTTTTGCAGCACGACGAATTTGTTGAATTGTTTCCTGAACCAAGGTTGGCTCATATCCTTTATTCATTAAGTATTGTGAAGTCTTTGCTTGTCGGTTTAAATATTGTTCATGTTTCAATAATTTCCATTTGGCTTCAGCCAACTTCATTAAAATTGCCTTATAATTTTCCTCATCAATCTCTTTTAAGGCAGATTTAATATTGA
>CAYMQQ010000010.1:0-14916 GCA_964392685.1 uncultured Sediminibacterium sp. | reverse complement strand
AAATGAGTCAGATACAACATACCGTTTGTTTGATAGATGATGATAAGATCTATCAGTTCACCGCCAAGAAAATGCTGGAGGCGACAGGTATGACCAAAGATATCCGCTCTTTTTATGATGGCAGTGAAGCCATCGCTTTTTTCTCCGGCGAGAACAGCAAAGATCCTAAGAATTTACTGGATGTTATTTTTCTGGATATCAATATGCCCATCATGAATGGATGGGAGTTTCTCGAAGAATATGAAAAGATCCGCAACCAGTTTCCTAAATCCATGGCTTTATACGTGGTAAGCTCTTCTGTAGATGACGCTGATATCCGTCGCTCTCGGCAATACAATTCAGTGACAGATTACATTGTAAAGCCCATTACACGCATGCGTTATCAGGAATTGTTAGAGGGTATCGGCTCTGTTTCCTGATCCAATCCACAACTCATTCACAATCTATTTTTCCTGTCCGGATAACCCCTGAATTTTGGTTACGGAATGTTAACATTTTGCCTTAGGTTTGTTGCGTATCTAAATTCAGCAGAATGAAATTTATCGTTTCTTCCTCCTCTCTTTTGAAACACCTGCAACAGATCAGCGGTGTTATTAATGCCAATACCGTATTACCCATTCTGGAAGATTTTCTATTTGAAATTCAGGATAAGAAATTGAGTGTTGTAGCAACCGATCTGGAAACCGTCATGCGTGTTCAAATGGATGTAGAAAGTAAGGCCAATGGAAAGGTTTGTATTCCCGCTAAAATCCTCATGGATTCGTTAAAAAACATTGCAGATCAACCACTTACATTCAATATTGACAAGAATTTTGCGGTGGAGATCACCAGCGATAATGGTAAGTATAAGGTCATGGGTGAAAATCCGGATAATTTCCCCAAAGAACCTGCAGCAGATGATACCACAGGTTTTGACATGACCAGTAGCGGATTGCTGACCGCCATCAATAAAACCCTGTTTGCGGTAAGTAATGATGACCTCAGACCCGCTATGACAGGTGTATTCTTTGAACTTTCTAAAGAAGGAGTTCAATTTGTGGCTACCGATGCACATCGTCTGGTAAGATATAAGCGTACCGACGCACATGCTTCTAAAACAGATTCATTCATCGTTCCAAAAAAACCATTGAACCTGTTAAAGAATGCTTTGCCGGATAACGATGATGCCATCACTGTGAGCTATAACAGCAATCATCTTTTTGTGAATCATGGGTCAACTCAAATGATCTGTCGATTGATCGATGCGCGTTTCCCTGATTATAAAGTGGTGATCCCTGCAGATAATCCGTACAAACTGATTGTCAATAAAGCAGATTTCCAGAATGCTTTACGTCGAGTAAATGTATTCAGTAACAAAAGCACCAATCAAGTAGCATTGAGTATTACCGGAAGTGAGTTACAAATGGCGGCTCAGGATATCGATTTCAGTTTTGAAGGAAATGAGCGCATGAGCTGTCAGTACGATGGCGAAGACCTTCAAATTGCATTCAATGCCAAATTCCTGATTGAAATGCTAAGTGCTGCAGATACGGAAGATGTAAAGATGGAATTGTCAACCCCTACCAAAGCAGGGTTGATTAAACCTACAGAACAAGCAGAAGGGGAAGATCTGCTGATGCTGGTGATGCCGTTGATGTTAAATAACTGATCATTTCTAAAGATATGTTTGAGTCCTGCTCTATTCGAGCGGGACTTTTTTATACAAGCAAACGCGTGCTGCTGATTAATTTGTACATTAGTGAGTATACAATTGTTAGCCATGCTTGAGAATATCATTCAATATTTTGATACCATTCCCAGTTTACACCGTGCATTGATTCTCGCCGGGGGGATCACTTTTTTTTGGTTGATAGAGGGCGTGATTCCACTTTTTGGTTTTCGGTACAATAAATGGAAACACGCTTCCATCAATATCTTTTTTACCATCACTACCATTGTCATCAATTTTGCTTTTGCTTTGGTGATAGTCAAATCCAGCGACTGGGCTGTTGCTCATCAATTTGGATTGCTTCAACTCGTAGAAATGCCTGTATGGGTATTTATGATCGGGGGATTATTATTATTGGATTTGATTGGTGCCTGGTTTATTCATTTTATTGAGCATAAGTTCAAGTGGATGTGGAAATTCCATATGGTACATCATGCAGATACCCATGTTGATACTACTACCGCTAATCGTCATCATCCGGGAGAGAGTGTGTTTCGTGCGGTGTTTACAACCATTGGTGTGTTGGTTTGTGGTGCACCCATGTGGCTGGTGATGATGTACCAAAGTCTGAGTGCGGTATTATCGCAATTTAATCACGCCAATATTCGATTGCCTTTATGGTTAGACAAAGCCATCAGTTGGCTCATTGTTTCTCCGGATATGCATAAAGTGCATCATCATTATGTACGTCCGCAAACGGATTCTAATTATGGCAATATCTTTTCGATCTGGGACAGACTCTTTGGCACTTTTAACTATACACCTGTAGAACAGTTGCGCTATGGATTGGATGTTCTGGACGACCGTACGGATGAAGATCTTTCCTACCAATTGAAAATACCGTTTGACCGATCTGTAAAGACCGATTACTAAACCTAAGAAAAGCTCATCTTTGCTGAAAATAGTTTCATGAAGATCGCAGCGTTTATTCCTGCTCGATATGCCGCTACTCGCTTTCCTGCAAAACTCATGCAGGTACTGGGGAACAAGCCGGTAATCAGACATACTTATGATAATACTCTGGCAACAGGGTTGTTTGACGAAGTGTATGTGGTAACAGATAGCGATATTATTTATCAGGAAATAGTCTCCAATGGTGGTAAGGCCATCATGAGTAAAAAGCAACATGAGAGCGGTAGTGACCGAATAGCGGAAGCTGTGGCAGACATGGATATGGATATTGTTGTAAATGTGCAAGGGGATGAACCTTTTGTTCAAAAAGCGCCCTTGGAAAAACTATTGCATGTTTTTGAAGGGGAATCAGGGAAGTCTGTACAGGTAGCTTCACTGATGCAAGTATTGAAGGAGCAAACCTTCATTCAAGATCCCAACTACGTGAAAGTGGTGGTGGATAGAAACAATAATGCCCTATTATTCTCAAGAAGTGTGATTCCCTATCCAAGAAGTACAGAGACAGCCATTACTTATTATGAACATATTGGTGTGTATGCATTTCGGAAAGAAGCACTGATTAATTTTACCAACTGGCCAATTACGCCGTTGGAAGCCGCTGAGAAAATTGAGTGCTTACGTTATCTGGAATATGGCATACCCATCAGGATGGTGGTGACCGGATACATGGGGGTTGAGATTGATACGCCTGAAGATTTAAAAAGAGCCGAGCAATACCTGCATCAACAATAAGGTATTTTTAATACCGTACCGGTAAGATGAATGCTGTTCCCAAAGGGCAAAACTTTATCTTTACAATACCCCCTGATCATTTTACGAACAATGTCAGCATGAGCAAGAATAACAAAAACAGATCGGTAGTAATGCATGGAAGGGTTCGATGGTTGTTCTTTTTTGCGGTACTTACATTGATCAGTTTTGGAGTTGTGCTCTATCTCATCAAAAAAGACCTTGATAAAACCAGGACCTCTGTCGACTTTACCTATTCTGTTCTGAAAGATATTGCTGAATTAAAAAGCTCGCTGGGACAAGCTGAGTCGGCTACAAGAAGCTTGTTGATTACGAATGATAAAAACTGGCAACCCATCATTGAGCAGCTGCATGGGAAGACAAATACTTTATTTGCGCAAATAGTATCTAAAACTAAAAATGACACAGCTTTCTCTTCATCATCATTAAGCTCATTAGAAGATCTCATCAAGGATAAAGAGCGCTTCCAAAAAGCAGTACTTACTGATAGCGCAACAAAAGAAATCATTAAAAAAAGACTCTCCTCAACGGGTGAAGGACCACAACAGTCTCAGGCTATATTTAATATTCTCAATAGGTTAACGGTATGTGGTGAAGTTGTTCTTGGTCAAAGATTACAAGCAAATGCGCAAAATTATTCAAACAGTATTTATGCGGCCATTATTGGTGCTATCATTGCATTCATCATTGTATTAGCGTTGATTGTGCAACTCAATCGAGATATCTCGCGCAGAAAAAAAGCAGAGGAAAGTGTAGGTTATAGTGACGAACGTTACAAAAACCTTATTGAGAATGCCAGTATGGTGATGTATACTACAGATATTAATGGCATCATCACATTTGCAAATCAACAAGTGGGAGATTTGACCGGGTATTCTGTGGAAGAACTCATCGGGAAAGATTTTTCTTTTTTATTACATCCTTCTTGGATGCAACAAGTGTTCAATCATTATACACAACAGTTTCAAAGTAAAACGGCTTCTACTTCTCTAGAGTTTGTAATCAGAACAAAAGCCGGTAATCAAAAATGGGTAGAACAAACGGCACAACTCATTTTTAAAAATGAAATGATACAGGGCTTTCAGTGTATGGTGAGAGATATTACGGAGAAAAAGAAAATAGAGTTAGAACTCAAAGAGTCTGAACAGCGAAGAAAAGAAAACCAACTACGACTGGAAGCTATATTAGAGAATACCACTTCCCTCATTTTTATCAAAGGCCTAGACGGGAAATATATCAATATCAACAAAAGATTCAAAGAAGTAATGGGCGTTACGGATGAGATGGTGATTGGTAAAACGGATTATGATTTCAGTGAGAAGGAAACCGGTGATCATTACAAACGTCTGGATGAAGAAGTCATCAGTACCCGTAAGCCGGTAGAAAGTGAAGAGTGGATATTTGGTCCGGAAGGAAGAAAAAACTTACTGGTGATCAAGTTTCCGCTGCTAGATCATAGGAAAAAAATATTCGGTATTGGTGGTATTGCTACAGATATTACAGACAGGGTTTTGTACCAGCAGAAACTCATAGAAGCAAGAAAAAATGCAGAAGAAGCCAAACAGTTGCAAGAACAGTTTCTGGCGAATATGAGTCACGAGATTCGAACACCTATGAATGGTATTCAGGGTATGACGAATTTGCTCTTGCAGACAGAACTCAATAGCCAGCAAAAGGAATTCACGTCTATGATCAAAAGATCGGTGAACAATCTGTTGGTCATCGTGAATGATATTCTTGATTTTTCCAAGATCAAAGCAGGGAAAATCACACTAGATAAAGTTCCATTTCAAATTCGAGATGTGCTGAGTCAGGTCAAATCTCAGTTCGAACATGAAGTAGCACAAAAAGAATTGGAACTCATTTTTGATCATGATATAGGGCTACCGGAAACTGTAATTGGTGACCCCTATCGTTTGAACCAGGTGTTGGTGAACATCATTGGCAATGCCGTGAAGTTTACGGTTAGCGGAGAAGTGCGCATAAAGACAGAAGTAACTCAACAGAATGGAAATAAAGCTACCCTTCGATTCACCATATCTGATACCGGAATGGGCGTACCCGAAGAAAAGGCAAACATCATTTTTGAGCCATTTATGCAGGCGGGTCCGGAGATTGCCAGAAATTATGGTGGTGCCGGATTGGGCTTATCCATTTGTAAAGGATTACTCGAGTTACAAGGGGGAAGCATCCAATTTGCGAATAAATCAGGTGGTGGAGCCGAATTCATTATTCAGGTTCCTTATGAAGTACAACACGAGTCATCCGGGGAAAGAGATGAATCACAGCTGTTAAAGGATAAGCATTTTCTGGTAGTGGAAGACAATGAAGTCAACCAAAAACTGGTAAGTTATGTTTTGAAAAAAGTAGGTGGAACAGTAGATATAGCCAATAACGGCAGGGTAGCTATTGATCTTTTGGAACAAAAGAAGAACGAATATGATTTGATCATCATGGATCTTCAAATGCCGGTGATGGATGGATATGAAGCAACGGAATACATCAGGAAAACCTTACAATTGCAAATTCCCATCATCGCCATGACGGCTACTGCTTTAAAAGACGATCGTGATCGTTCGGTACAAGTGGGGATGAATGATTTCATGCTGAAACCTTTTGATTTTGATGATCTCTACAAAAGATTGGTACGCCTGCTCATCAAAGAGAAAACCGAACCTGATAACCATGATGCCATGAATAGCCAGAAACTATATGACCTCTCTTTACTAGAAGGTCTGGATGACAAAGACTCGCTATTGGATGTATTGAACTTGTTTCTGGAAAATACGCCTGCTCAAATGACTGAGCTTGCTGAACTTTCCAAAAAAGAAGAATGGGATGCCTTGTACCAGTTGGCGCATAAATTGAAAGGGGCGCTTGCTATGTTGCAAGCAACCCATATTTCTGAATTATTGGGAAAAATTGAAGCGGGCGCAAGAGAGAGAATAGACATTGATCAGATACCCGCTAAAGTAACGGAAGTGTGTACTTTATTTGATCAGATGAAAACCCAATTGATAGACGAAAAAGAGCAGATCATGGGTCGATAACCCGAAATCTCGTATTTTTATTAAGTATCTTAAAGTCTGAAAGACAAATATGAAAATCCTGGTTGCAGAAGATGAACCCATGTTATTGAAAACGATTGAGCTGAAGCTTAAGAAAGAAGGTTATGACGTTATTGCTACAATAGACGGAAGAGAAGCTATATCAAAGATTGAATCTGAACAACCTGATCTGGTTATCTCGGATATTATGATGCCTTATGCTTCGGGTTTGGAGTTAACGGCCATGCTGAAAAAAGGAGAGAAGCAAATACCCATTATTATTTTATCTGCTATGGAGCAGGAAAAAGTAGTGATGGAAGCTTTTGAATTAGGGGCAGATGACTATATTACCAAGCCCTTTAGTTTGAATGAACTTTCTATTCGTGTAAAAAGACTCATGACTCGATTAGGAAAATCCTGATCCTTAATATTGATCGTATGTCCTCCATTTTGAACATTAGCCGATTTCTTTTTGTGGTATGGGCTATTTCTATATCTCCTGTTGCTGCCCAGATGGATACCAGCAGTTCAGATGGTTTACTGAAAGCTGCTCGTAAGGCTGCATTTGATGAAGATAATTATCCGCAGGCTAAAACCTATTTATATAAAGCCATAGAAAAAAGCCCCAATTATGCTGATCTGCGTATTTTTTTAGGAAGAATTTATACCTGGACAAAAAACTATGATAGTGCTAGAATTTGTTTTGAAGAAGTATTGAAACAAAATCCGGGTTATGAAGATGCATGCATGGCATATGCTGATATGACATTCTGGAATGATGAGGATGAAAAATCATTAACCATTTGTGAAGAAGGCATTAAGTATAATCCCAAATCAGAAGGATTGCATCTGAAGAAAGCAAGGGTATTGAACTCCATGAGACGATTCAATGAAGCGGATAAAGCAGTTCAGGTAGTATTATCACTGAATAAAAACAATACGGAGGCCAGAGCATTGGCCAATCGTATCAGAGAAAATGCAGTGAAAAACAGAATTGGGGTGAGTTATGATTTTGTAACCTTCGATAAACAGTTTACTGATCCATGGCATATGGTGAGTGTAGACTATGGCAGAAATACCGGTATCGGTTCTATCATCGGACGATTCAATTATGCCAATCGTTTTGCATCTAATGGATATCAATATGAGTTAGAAGCCTATCCGCGTATCTCCAATACTTTTTATAGTTATGTAGGGTTGGCTTATTCTGACAACGTTGGTGTTTTCCCAGGATGGCGTGGAGGATTTTCTTTGTATGCAAATCTTCCTAAAAGTTATGAGGCAGAATTAGGCGTACGTTATCTGAAATTTTCCGGAGATCCTACTTATGTGTATACCGGATATATTGGTAAATATTATAAGAGCTGGTTGTTTGGTGCGAGAGCGTATATCACACCAAGCACATTTACCAGCACGGTTTCTTCTTCTTATAATTTATCTGCTCGTTACTATTATGCCAGTGCTGATGATATGTTAGGCTTCAATATAGGTTATGGTGTTTCACCCGATGATAGGCTCAATGTGATTCAATTAAATGGAGTACAGCAATTAACTTCTTATAAAGCAGGCTTTATATTCAGAAAAAAGTTTGCCAAGTTCAATGTACTCACGATTGATGGCAGCTGGTTGAACCAAGAGTACCTGCCGAAAACAATCGGTAATCAATATCAATTCAGTATTGGATGTCTGAGAAGGTTTTAAATAAAAAAGCCCGCATTAAAATTTCTTGGCGAGGGTTACTCGCTATTGTAATATTCCTATTGCCTTTTTGGATGTTGGTAGTTTGGTTTTTTCTACCCGGTAGAAAATTACTGATTGCTATTGTTGACAAAACGGTTGTGGAACATCCCGGACAAGAACATCTCTCTTTGCATTGGATATTGAATCAGGAAAAATTTTTGAAAAACAATACCGATCGCTATGAGCCCAGTAAAGATTATTTTGGCTTTTTCCCATTGGAAGATGAAAAGTATAAGCTCAAAGGATTGGAGCGATTTGATTCTACGCAGTTAGAGAAGTTGAGTGTAGATGCTGATGCAGCTTATATTACAGATGCTTATGGTGTTTTTCGAAATGAATGGTTTAAGCAAGGTAATATACAAGACAGATCCGGTATCGTATATGGTGGCATGAGTAAACAGGATCTCTATTTTCTGGAGTTAATGAAACAAAAAAGAAAACTCATCATCACCGAGTTTAACTCTATTGGTTCTCCAACAGATCCCGCCATCAGAAATAAATTTGAACAAAGTTTTGGTATTCACTGGTCCGGTTGGATCGGACGATATTTTGAATCTTTTGATACCACTGTTAATAAAGAACTACCTAGCTGGTTAATTAAAAATTATAAAAGAACACACAATGATCAATGGCCTTTTAAAAAGGGAGGAGTAGCATTTATTAATGCAGACAATGATCTGGTAGTAATTTTAGAAAATGAAAAGCATCTGAAAAACGGACTACCCTATATTTACGCTTCTCAAGAAGGAGTGGATCATTATGGTATGCCTGAAAAAATGAAATACTCTTTTTGGTTTGATATCATTAGTGTGAACCGAAACCATAATCATGTAATCTCAGATTTCAGGATAGATGTGAATGAGGCGGGACAGGCGGAATTGGCGCAATACAAGATACCTTCAACTTTTCCGGCTATCACTACACATATCAATACGGATTATCGTTTCTTTTATTTTTCAGCGGATTTCTGTGATAATCCTATTTCACTCTCTTCATCTTATTTCAAAGGAGTGGCTTTGTTCAAATGGATGATGTATACAGAAAGAGAACCACTCGAACGTAAAAGTTTCTTTTGGCGTTTGTACCGTCCTCTAGTAACCACTATACTGAATGATTATCATGACAGTATCAAAAAAGATAAGAATTAATAGCGGGTATATTTTTGAATAAGGCTATCCGGAATTAGTTTCTTTTCTTGCATGAACTGAAGATTCTTTCTTTTGAATTGGTTGAAGGAAGATTTCAATTGAAACTTCTTTTCATTCTTTGGATCCGGTTCTAAATCCATATTACCATTGATCTTAAACAGATCATCCCCATTCAACATATAAGAACCTCGTACAAAGTCAACCAATTCTGGCTTGGTTTGCTTTAAAGGAATAGAATGATTATTGCGAAACACCTTACCCGTATCAATACCTGTACCCAACCATGCGTTCATATTCGGCATCACCAAACCATAACTATACTGTAACCAAGCGGTTAATGTTGGCGCAATATCAAAATGACTGGAAACAGCTGAAAATTTCTCCGCTTTATTGAGCATGGGAGAGTAAATGATCAACGGAACATGGTAACGATCTAGCTTCGTACTCATAGGTATTTCAGGCATACGATGGTCGCCCGTTATGATGAATACTGTTCTTTTAAAATCATTTCTTTTACTATACTCATTAATAAACTGTCGAATTGCATGATCGGTATATAGAATACTGGAGTATTGATTTTGATATTTTCGATAGTTTCTTTTTTGTACTTCAGCAAACTTTAATTCGCTCATTCTTCTTTCAAAACGATTGAGGTATTCTTGCTGATTATTGATCAGGAATGGACTATGTGTTGCTACAGTTAAGATGATATTCAACTGTGACTGCAGACTATCATCTTCAGATTTAGTCAATACGTGTTTGAAAAGAGAAACATCATCATAACCCCAACTGAATCCTGATGAAGAAGCGGGAAGCTTTTGATATTTAGATCCATTAAAGCTTCTTTCATCATAGATTTTTTCTACTCCCGTCTTTTTCAAAAATGCCTCCATATTATCAAAAGAAGCCTCGCCTCCATAAAAGAATGAAGTTTTATAGCCATTGTATCTAAGCAAATTAGCAATCGATAAATGTGCAGGCATCTGATCGCCTAATTCATTGAATCCACTACTTCCAAAAGGAAGTGAGCCTAATAATGAAGGAAGTACTGTAAAGGTTCTTCCACCTGTACTTAGGAAATTCTCCCAGTATAAACTTTTATTTGAAAGCGAATCAAGGAAAGGCGTGAAACTACCTAAATACGCATTTTGATTACTAAAAGCCCTGCCCAATCCTTCCACCAAGACTATGACGATATTGGGAGGTATAGAGTCTTCTCGTGAAAAGAAACTACCCAATACATTTTTAGTACTATCTGATTTATGTAGAAATGGATAATTCTTGGTATCAATTTCCGTATCGGCAAGTAGATTGTCTGACTGATAGTCGTCACGATAAATATCTTCTTCCAAATCTTTCGGGAAAAATCGCTCGAAGCTGGATGAATAGAAATAATAAGATTTATTGAGTGATAAATTATTGCTGTATTCTCTTCCGGGTTGGAGTTCGGCAGCAACTTTATTCAAATCTCTAATACCGGCAGTCACAATCATCAGAATAAAAAACACAGCGATACCATCATTTGCAAGCAATCTTTTTGGAAGCTTTATCAAAACAAAAATGGACAAAGCGATCGCGATAACCAAGCCCGTTATGGCAATCCATGATAATCCACCGGAAGCCCCCACTGTTTGTTGAATATCTTCCCATGAATAACTCCAGAGATCTGCGCCCAAGGGTACAAATGATTGTATGAAGTATTGTGACAATGCCAACTGAATCAATACAGCAAGAGAACCTAAAATAATAAAAATGATGTGTGCTACCTTTTTACTGAATACATAGATCAGCGTAAATGGAACAAAACACCAAATGGTTAATGAGGAAATGAATGCAATGTCTTTCGCTAAGCCATACAGAATTACTTGTTTGAAAAATTCAGGCTCTCCATGCTCTTTATAATCCAATCCAATTTCAATACATCTGGCTATGATGAATAAAAGTAATAACGCAAGTATGTGACCTAAATAATAACGGAACGACTGGAATAAAACATCCGGTATCTGATTCAAAACAGGAGCCACATTTCTTCTGTACCAAGAGATTTTTACAGGAGCTTCTTCTGTAACCACAGGTATTGGTTCGGGAACTACTTCTACAACAGGTACAGCTTCAATAACCGGTACTACTTCTTCTGCAACTGCAATAGGCTGTGGTGTATCAGCTGTTTTCTTTGCAAACCCTTGTCGGGTCATTTCACCCCAACTCTTCTTTTTTCTGATGTAATCAATATAACCTTTAATGGCACTCCATACCACAAATGGATGGAAATAAAAAGGTTCGGTGAGTGCTGTCAATAATAAAATCAGAATATCAATCCTTCGTTTGTATTGATGATAGGTAATCACTTCCATAAGGATGGCAAACGCAGAGTACAGGTATCCAAATGAAACGATGAATAAAAAATAAGCAAAGAAGAATCCCCAATCGAGCATCCCAAACGCAGCAAATAAAAAGAAACACACAAAACCAAAAAATTCAATAACCGGAGCACACATTTCAAAGAAAAACCAATAGGGATAACTCAGCATCCCCAACAATCCATATTTCGGATTGAAGAACATTTTCTTGTGAAACTTCAATGTTTCAATGGTTCCTCTGGTCCATCGATTGCGTTGTCTTCCTAAAATATTAAAAGAGTTCGGAGCTTCTGTCCAACAAAGTGGATCCGGAATATACGTTACGCGGTATTTTTCATTGCGCTCTTCCATGTAACGACGCATACGCACTACCAATTCCATATCTTCTCCAACCGTATTATGATCATAGCCACCACATTTGATGGCAATTTCCTTATCAAAAGCACCGAATGCTCCGGAGATCAACATCAATCCATTCAATCGGCTCCAGGCCATTCTTCCT
The DNA here is from genome assembly GCA_964392685.1 of uncultured Sediminibacterium sp. Taxonomy (GTDB): domain Bacteria; phylum Bacteroidota; class Bacteroidia; order Chitinophagales; family Chitinophagaceae; genus Sediminibacterium. The sequence continues at coordinate 2,749 of CAYMQQ010000010.1, read as the reverse complement.
AAAATAAATGCACGGATATATTCGAGTATCTGCATTCTTGGCAAATAATCTTCTGCCAATTTTACTTTTACCAAACGACCATCTTCAATTATACAAGAGTTAGCAATACGAACAACGCCACCGGAAGCAATCACACGTTCATCAGTTTGCTCAAGAAATGGCTTTACCATTTTTAATAAAGCATCTTGTTCCAGAATACAATCTACATCTATACAAACCAGGTATTTATTGGAGGAGATATTGATACCCACATTCAACGCGTCAGCCTTACCGCCATTTACTTTATCTACCACCAATAGCTTATGATAAATAGGATTACGGCTCTTATAAACACCTCTTACTTCTTTGGTCTGAATTTTATAGTCAACGAAATAATCAATTTTCTCCAGATCGTAAGCTTGAATCATTTTTTGTAAACAATCATCCTTACTGCCATCATTGATGACGATTACTTCAAGGTTTACATAGTATATGGAGAGTAGGGACCTGATATTTTCTACAATGGTCATTCCCTCATTATAAGCCGGCGCAAGAATACTTACAGATGGTGCATGCGTAGATGAAGCAAGAATCCTATAATCTGTAAAACTATTTTTATGAATGTATTTTCTTGTTTCACCTATTGAAAAAACGGCAATAGCGATATAGGATAATAATAATACTGTGGAATAAATGAAGATTCCATACGTGAGTATATCAAAAGCAATATTTAATACTGAGTCCCAGTTCATTTCACACTTTTTACATGTCTGAGTATTCTTTCAAAAGGTTCCGGCTCCATTGCCGCTCTTTGTTCAATCACTTGCATGCCATCTGTACAATTATTAGCCAGTACAGCAGCAGCTTTTACTTTAATGATATTATCAGGCGCATCCAATAGTCTGATCATGAATTCTTTCTGCTCATCGGTAGCAATATTTACCAGATTATTTAGGATGTGTACTTGGTTTTCAAAATCTTCTTTTGCAAAGTAACCCATCAGCATACTCGCAGTATTTTCATCCGATAGAATGATCAATGTTTTGATAGCTTGGGTGCGAACAATTTTGGAAGGATGTACCAAACAATCTATTACCTTATCTTTCACAGCAAACTGTTGATATTCTGCAGCAAGGCGAAGCGCAAAAACAACCACCGTATCATTCTTTGATAAAAGCCATTTGGGTATTCTGTCTGAGAGGTCTTCTTTCTTACCAAATAATTTCAGCTGTTCCAATAATTTGATCTGTTGCCATAAGGTGAGCGGGTATGTGATCACATCTAAAAAACGCAGACCATTAAACCCCGTCAGATGAATGACAGCTATCTGTGCTTCTGAACGAACAAACTCATGTTTACTATTGGTTTCCCGATAAATTTTTGTCAATAGATTTTTTTGATCCATTAAATACAATTCCTGAATCCCTCTGGCTTGTATATACCATTTTCGCTTATTCTTCATTTTGGATAAAGAATCTTCCCGAAGTCCCAGCTTATTGTACAAGGCAACAATATTATCCGCAACAGCACCTGAGAAATTTTTCTTGCATTTGATCAACTCATCAATGGCCACTTGTCTGGCCTTAGGGTCATTCAACATGCGGAAGAATTTTTTGGGGATATCAATACCTTCTATGGTTTCTTCCAAAATGATATGACTGATCCAGACTTCAATATTGCTTTTGATACGTTCGGTGTGAAAGAAAAGCCTTTTTTTAGCGATCGTTTGTATATAGATCAATGCCACGACCAACAAAATACACACAGACATGATCTCAACACCTGCCATGAGATTTTCCGGACTCAAGAATTTGAGAAAGTCCCTTCCAATAGAGCCTGATAGGAGTGTAAAGCAGAACGTACTAGTTCCAGTTAAAATCATTGGGCAAATAATAGTGATTGTTCCCGTTAATGGAATATTTATGACATTAATTTACGCAATCTGAACATAAAATGTTCTCAAAATTGCCGGTTTCTTATAAAACAGTCAATAACGAAACAATCTGCTAATTATTACCTGAGGTATAAGGGAAATACATTTTTTCAAAATTATTCTGTAAAACCATAGAATAGCTTTGATCAAATGAAATTTAGTTGAAATTTAAGCCGGCAGCCTTGTTTTGGCTAAGAGATCTTTAGGAAGTAAATCGTTCTGACTATGTTTGTACTATTATAAGGATTCAAAATTTTTGATATGAGCTTTCGCAATTTTAAAATGGTGGATTATGTTGTCTTTGGTAGAGGGGCTTTTAACCAGCTAGATGAGATACTGGCGCCTCGGAGAAAAGCTGACGCACCCATGATATTTCTGGTAGATCATTTCTTTGAAGGTAAGTCATTGGTGAACAGAATACCTTTACGCGGAAAAGACAAGATCATTTTTGCTGATGTTACCTACGAGCCTAAAACAACGCAGGTAGATGCTTTGGCGAATAGTTTAAAGGAAAGCTTTGGAACCGTTAGTGGTATCATAGGTATTGGTGGTGGTTCTACCATGGACCTGGCGAAAGCTGTATCGCTGATGATGAATAACCCCGGCTCTTCTGCCGATTACCAGGGATGGGATCTGGTGAAGTTTCCGGGAGTATATAAAGCGGGTATTCCTACCCTGAGTGGAACCGGAGCAGAAGTAAGTAGAACAACCGTACTTACCGGTCCTACAAGGAAATTGGGAATGAACAGCGATTTTACACCTTTTGATCAAATTGTATTGGATCCGGAATTGACTAAGTACGCACCCGTGAATCAACGTTTTTATACCGGAATGGAT
>CAYMQQ010000009.1:41473-48255 GCA_964392685.1 uncultured Sediminibacterium sp. | reverse complement strand
TTATCCTGAACAAACATTCGACTTCGGATGGCCATTTAATCAATGGTGGTTTTGGTGGATGGGAAGTGGGATTACCGGCTTAGTGTTATTCAGTATCTGGCTTCTTTTTCCGTTGATTCGAGGTATTCAAAAAAGGAATATGGCATTGAGTGCTGTATCGGCAGCCATTATGGTGTCTTGTTTGGTAGAAACCAATCTTGCGTACCAATACAGTGTATGGATCCATGCATGGATTATCGCTTTATTGTGGAATTATCCAACTGGTTTTCTTCGAGAACCAACTACTTCAAAATCCGGTAATTACGAAAATCAAAAGGTCTGATACCAGTTAATTTTTCAAAGTAGTACAGCAAACTGTCTTTTAAAGAAAACTTCTTTTTAGTAATATCGAGTTCAACTTTCCAATTTTGCTTGGCAATTCTTTCATGCATAACAGCCGGGTGTGTGCCCGTAAATTTTTGTAATGAATCGAATTCATCATAGTTCCAGAAATCAGGCGACTTCATCCATTCTTCCAGCTTTTGATCAGAATGCCAGAGCTTAGTAAAGTTTTTTACTTTTTTCATCATCTGCTCCGGACTCTTCACCCAACCGTAGTGATACACATAAGCATCTACCGGTTTCACCCATAGTTTTCTTTCACCAACTCTAAAGCCCTGGGCATCTTTATAAGAACTAATTTTTTTATCGTTACGAATAATTCTTACTTCATGATCATACCATCTTCTACTGTCGCCTACATAATCATAGGTTCCATAAAAATGTAGGTACTTAAATACCAGCCCTTCAACGCGTTGATCATCCTTGTATTGTAAACAGGTCTTACGGATAGTATCATGGTATTGCTCGTGTACCGCTTCATCACCCTGTATATAAAATGCCCAGTCGCTTTCAGGATCAATCAATTGAAAAGCTTTATTGGTCTCTACAGCCAATACGGTACCGCCTGTACGTAAATTTTTATCCCAAACAGAATGATGGATTTTAACTTTAGGGTCATTGATAGACTGCATGAGCGCAAGGGTAGCATCATCAGAATCGCCAATTAGAATAATCATTTCATCTACCACCGGTAAAATAGAACGGATCGCTTCTACGATCGGATAATCATTCAATACTGCATTCTTGATAATGGTAAACCCCGAGATCTTCATAACACAAAGTAAAGATGAAATGGGGGATACACGAAAAGAAAACAAAACACAAGCATGCAAGATAAACAAGCATAAATCCTATACGCTATTTGTCGGATAACCGCTATTTCCCTTATTTCGTAGTGTATTAAAATACTATGACCAATTTTATTCCCATTTTTCCATTAGGTGTCGTTGTTTTTCCGGGTGAGCAATTAAACCTCCACATTTTTGAACCTCGATATAGACAATTGATCCATGATTGTTTTAGTGAAAATCGATCCTTTGGTATCCCCATTGTACTGAAAAACAATGTTTCCGAGATGGGTACATTGGTTACCATTACTGAAATTGTTGAGGTACATAAAGACGGAAAGATGGATATCCGTACACGTGGCGAAAAAGTATTCAGAATGTTGGAGCTCGTAAAAACCATTCCCGAAAAACTCTACAGTGGTGCTATCGTTCATTATCCTGATAATGATGAGAGACAAAATAGTAAACTCACTGCTCAAGTAATAGCAGGTATTAGAGAGCTACATAAACTCATTCAGGTGAGTAAAGATTTTAAAAAATCAGATGATGAATTGTGCAGCTATGATTTGGCACATCATGCCGGACTTTCACTCGAGGAAGAATATGAATTATTAGCGTTGTTGCATGAATCACAGCGACTGGAATACCTGAAACAACATTTATCAAAAGTATTACCTGTTGTTGCCGGAATGGAATCTTTAAAAGAACGCATACAACTCAATGGTCATTTTAGAGAACTGAAAGGCTTTAACTTTGACCTATAAACCCGTCTATGTATACCAGCTTATGTTTTGATTTTGGCAATACTCGTTTGAAGTGCGCTGTATTTGAGGGCAAAGAACTCAAAGAAGTACTGGTGCTGGAGAATGATGATACGACTACAGTGGCAGCTATTCTGGATCAGTATCAACCCAAAAAAGCCATCCTTTCTTCTGTCATTAACCATAATGCCGGCTTAGAAACATTGCTGACTGAGAGAACAGGCTTCCATAAACTCGGACATACCAGCAAACTGCCTTTCACTACGCCGGTAGGTAAGCCCGAAACAATCGGGGCAGACAGATTGGCCATTTGTGCTGCAGCTGTGGACCTTTTCCCCCATACACATAACTTGGCTATTGGACTGGGTACTTGTATCACGTACAATTATATCAATAAGTCACACGAATTTTTGGGTGGAAGCATTTCGCCGGGTATGACCATGCGTTTCAGGGCCATGCATGAACAAACTGCCTTATTACCTATGGTTGAACCTGATCATCACTTCCCTTTGATCGGTTTTGACACCAAAACCAACCTCCAGAGCGGTGTCATCATGGGAATGGCCAAAGAAATTGATGGAATTATTGACGCTTATGCATTGAAATTCAACAACTTTAACGTGCTATTAACCGGGGGGGATATGGCTTTTTTTGTACCACATCTAAAAAACAGGATATTTGCCGACCCTTATCTAATTTTTAAAGGCCTGTATGCGATTTGTGAGCACAACATTACTGAGATTTAGTTTAACCATTCTGATCACCGGATTTACCCTGCTTCAAACGAACGCTCAGGAGAATTCACCTTTCACACGTTATGGACTGGGTGAAAGTTTCAACGGCTTACATTCGATCAGCCGGGCTATGGGCGGACTAAGCGCTGCTTATTCTGATGGTATTAATAATAATGTGGGTCAAGCGGTGAATTTTATGAACCCCGCTACTTATTCTAATTATTTCATGGTATCCTATGATATCGGATTAACCATTGATACCAGAAATCTAAGAAGTGAAAATCCATCCGGTAAGTTCCGATCTAATTATTTCTATCCGTCTTATCTAGCAGTAGGTATGCCATTAAAAAGGACCAAAGGTTTGGGTATGGCATTTGGTATCAGACCTGTTACACGTATCAACTACTCTGTAGTAAATAGAGAAAGAGTAGCAGGTGATAGCCTTGCCACTATTTATGAAGGATCAGGAGGATTGAATCAGGCTTTTCTAGGAATTGGTAAAAAATGGAAAAACTTTAGTATCGGTTTTAATACCGGTTTCAATTTTGGGAGAAGAGAAATATCTACTAAAAAGATTTTCTTGAGTGATACTGCTTTCTTTTTTCAATCAAATTCATCCACCATCACCACTTTCAATAAGGCTTTTTTGAATGCCGGTTTTCAATATGAATTCCTGTTAAAGAAACAAGTGGATCAGAAAACAAATGTTACCAATAATTATTTCTTAAGATTGGGGGGTACTTATAGCCTGAATCAAAATATGTCTGCTTCGCAGGATCAGAAAAGAGAAACTTATACCGAATCTGTAGCCGGTGATATTACGATTGATACGGTTTCAGTTATCAATAATATTAAAGGCACTATTGTGCTACCATCCACTTATGCGGCGGGTATTACTTTTCATAAAACATCCAGTAATAACCGCGGTACTTTTCAAATGTGGTCAATTGGTGCAGAGTATACCAGCACACAATGGAGCCAATATCGTTTTTACAATCAGCCTGATCAGCTAGTCAACAGCTGGCAATTAAAAGTAGGTGCTCAACTGGCTCCTGATCCATTGAATGGTAGAAATTACTGGAGTAATGTGAATTATCGTGTGGGTGCTTTTATTGGTAAGGACTATATCGATCCTGATGGCAATGGTCTTAAAACATCAGGTTTTTCATTGGGCGCCGGATTCCCCATTAAGAAATGGAATAATTATGATCGTCAATTTACCATCCTGAATACTGCTTTACAATTTGGGAAGCGTGGTACAGGCGTAAATAATATCACTGAAAGTTATGCTCAGTTTACTTTGGGCATGAGCTTAACTGATATCTGGTTCCAGAAACGTAGATATGATTAATCATCATCAACATATTAAATACCTTCTCACAGCCTGCTTGTTGGGCTGTGTTTTTTTATTGGCCTGTGAAAATGATGTAAATGATGTAAAAGCTTTTGGAAAAAAACTACCCGGTATCGAAGAGGGAAAAAATATTGAAAGCTTTTTAAGTCAGAATGGAAAAATTGGCGCAAAGTTAACGGCTCCTTTACTTTTGCGTTATCAAGGTGATAGTGCCAGAAAAACAGAATTCCCCAATTCTTTGTTTGTTGAGTTTTATGATGACAGCATGAAAGTAGAAAGCAAGCTATCTGCTAAATATGGTCGTTACTTACAAAATGAAAGTAAAGTATACCTAAGAGATCAGGTTGTCATTTATAATGTAAAAGGAGACACGCTGTATTGCGATGAGTTGTTTTGGGATCAAAACCTTGCACAGTTTTATACTACAACACCTGTTACACTGATTCAAAATTATCCTTACAAACAAAAGGGAAGATATGCGAATGGATTTCGCTCCAATCAAGACCTAACCGACATCACCTTCTTCAACATTCAACCCGGCAGCTTTGCCATTGTTCCAGATAGTACTTTCAATCAATAAAAATCAACTTTTATTTAATCGACAGGCAACGTTTTACGTTTTATATACATCATTAGTCTAATGCGTCATCAAACGATGAGCAGCGGTTTATTTTTTGATGTAAATATTCGTCTATGCGACTTCGTAAAATCCAATTATCATTAGGGCTTATTTTTTTGCTGTCATGTAAAGCTTACAGACCTGTTACTTATGTGGTTTTTAACAATGAGAGCAAGGAAAAAATAGACTTCAGTATTGTTATGAACGATCGAGAGAAAAATAAAAATCTCTCCCCCAAGCAATACCAGGCTAGACCCGGGTTACAAGAAATACCCGTAAGAGAATTTAAAAAGGGTATCTATGCATTACAAATCAACACCCATAATGGACGACAATCCAAATCATTACCCTTGCGATTAGATAGTGATAGATGGGTAATGGTTACTTATATTCATGAAGATTCTTTGATTATACAGAAGAAGTTTGGAATTGTAGATACGGGTATGCTAAAAAAAGTTGAAGGGAAATATACCGGTATTGATATGTATATCGAAAACAGACGACCCCCTAATTTATAAACCCACAGTATTACTATAGATTAAGCCGATCATTTAGGGTCTTTTGATGAAAAGATGCTGAATGATCGGCTTAATCTTTTATATCTATCAATCAAAATAATTAAATAAATTCATAGCTCGATTGCTTATCCAACCAACAACTGATTTTTATGAAAAAAAACTCCAAAAAGAAACAACAAGAAATTGTTTCACAGGATGATTCCAGAAGAAAATTTCTCAAAAATGGTTTAACCGCTTTAGCGGGCTTTTACATTGTTCCCCGCAGTGTACTGGGTCGCGGTTTTGTTGCCCCTAGTGACAAGCTTCAAATTGCCGGTATTGGCGCAGGGGGTAAAGGTGAGAGCGATATCTATAGTTTTTTCAAGAGCGGAAAAGCAGATATTGCCTTTCTCTGTGATGTAGACAGCAGACAAACCGGTAAAAGTAGAGAGCGTTATCCAAATGCTAAAGTGTATGAAGACTACCGAGAAATGTTGGATAAGGAGCATAAGAATATAGATGCTGTATCTGTTTCCACTCCGGATCATATGCATGCCGTACAAGCCATGGCTGCTATGCAACTAGGTAAACATGTATATGTTCAGAAACCATTGACACACGATATCTACGAAGCACGTATGCTCACCCAGGCAGCTCACCGTTATAAAGTGGTGACACAAATGGGTAACCAGGGAGCATCCGGCGATGGTGTTCGACAACTGGTAGATTGGTACAATGCAGGTTTAATTGGTGATGTACATACCGTTTATTGCTATACAGACAGACCCGTATGGCCTCAAGGTATCCAGTGGTCAAAAAATACATTACCGGTACCTAAAGAACTGAACTGGGATCTTTGGTTGGGTACAGCACCCTATAAAGATTATGTAGACAATCTCGTTCCATTCAACTGGCGTGGCTGGTGGGATTATGGCACCGGTGCATTGGGTGATATGGCCTGTCATATTATGGCCCCTGCATTTGCCGTTTTGGGACTTGGTTATCCTGAATCTGCAGAATGTAGCGTGGCAAAACGTTATGAAAGAAACTGGAACGCAGTATATGCACCTGAATGTGGCCCTCTTGCTTCTCATATCATCTTAAAATTCAAAGGGCAGAATGGGAAACCTGATCTAACCATGCATTGGATGGATGGTGGTATTCAGCCCGAACGTCCGGCAGAACTAGGACCCAATGAAATGATGGGCGATGGTGGTAATGGTACCATCTTCATTGGTACCAAAGGAAAGATGATGTGTGGCACGTATGGAGCGATTCCTAATTTATTACCAACCAACTTAACCAAGACCACACAAGTACCTCAAACCATTGCAAGGGTTCCAAATGGCGATAATGGGCACTACGCTGCATGGGTAGAAGCCGCTATTGCCGGCTATGGTTCCGAAGCTGCTAAAAACCTCAGTTCTAATTTCGATGTAGCCGGACCACTTACTGAAAGTGTACTCATGGGTAACTTAGCTATTCGTAGCTATGACCTACAGAAGAAAATGGAAAATGGACGTATCGCTTATCCCGGTCGCAATATCAGACTGGTTTGGGATGGTCCGAATATGAAGATCACCAACTTCGACGAAGCCAATCAGTTTGTGAGAAGACAGTATAGAGAGGGGTGGAGTTTGGGAGTGTA
>CAYMQQ010000009.1:8956-41373 GCA_964392685.1 uncultured Sediminibacterium sp. | reverse complement strand
AAGCCAATCAGTTTGTGAGAAGACAGTATAGAGAGGGGTGGAGTTTGGGAGTGTAAAAAACAGAAAAATAAGGAATAGGAAATAAAAAAGGAATGAGGAATTGTAAAAAATTACAGTTTCTCATTCCTTATTTTTTATTTTATGTTTCTCTGTTTCGTCAGATTTCAAACTTACTCATATACCCCGCATTCGCCTTTGCGCTATCCATAGGATTGGTTCCGGTGAATGCTTCTTGTTCTACGATAAATGTTTTCATTCCGTATTTAGATCCTTCACTTAAGATCGATTTGAAATCAATGGTTCCTTTTCCGATTTGGCAAGATTCATTTCCTTTATCTGTTTTGGTCAGGTCTTTTACATGACACAAACGGAAACGATGCGGATATTTTTTGAACCATGCTTTAGGATCTTCTCCTGCTGCAACCACCCAGTAAATATCCATTTCAAAATCCACCAAATCTTTATCTGTTCCTTCCATCATGACTACTTGTGGAATTTGTCCGTCAAGCACTTTGAAAGAATAATCATGATTATGATATGCGAAACGAATGCCATTCTTCTTAGCGATCTCACCGCACTTATTGAATTCATCATTGAAGCGCTTGAAATCATCGATTGATTTCTGTGGACCTTTCCATGGACAGATCAAATATGACATGCCAATCTCAGCAGCTTCAGCAGCTTTTCTTTCAAAATCCACTGTATTGTTACAGTGAGAAGAAACGATCTTCATACCCAGATCATCCATGTACTTTTTGAATTCAGTGTTCTTCATTCCCCAAAAAAATCCTTTTGGACCTTCAAAGCTTTCGATCTGTTTATATCCATAGGAAGAAAGTTTGGCAAGCGTGTCTTTCGCATCAGCAAACAATGCTTCTTTTACAGTCCATAACTGAATCCCAAAAGAGCCAATAGGTTTATAAGGAGCCAGTGAGCTTAAAAAAGAAGACGATTTACCGGCAAAAGGCAAAGAAGCCGCCAGCGCTGCAAATCCCGTATTGCGAAGAAATTCTCTACGATTGGTTGACATGGTGATAAGTTTAAAGTGATGAAAAACAAAAATGAAAGGTGAAAGGTGAAAAGAAAAAAATCAATTCACCTTTCACCTTTCACTTTTCACTACATTTAAGTTGCCCAAGCTTTATCCCCCTTATTATAAGGAATACAGCCTTCATATTTACCCGGTACCGCTACATAGCGTAATGCTTTGGTAGCGCCTACTTCTGAAGTAAAGAAGCCTAACAGTGTTAACTCTTTCATCATTCGGAAATAATGATTCGGGTCTTCCGGTTTTTTATTCTGTTGGTATTCTTTGGCTTCTTTATCCAACGCCACCAATAATTCATGACGTTGTTCCGGTGTGCTTTCTATGAATGATTTACCATTTTTCTGCTGGCTGGCTTCATTCAGTTTCTTGATTCCTTCTTTGAAGATGGTTTGGTCTTTTGCTTCGTAACAATCTGCTACATACACAGACATAAATTCTCCCACTTTGGCTTCTTTAGCACCCGGGGTACTGGTAGCAGGCAAAATGGTTTCTCCTACTTCATTCAGGAAACTGATATCGTCGGGCGAAAAGCTAATACCACTTTCGCTTCCGCTGGATTTACAACCCATCAGGAAAGCACTGGAACCTATAATAGTTCCACCAAGCAGCAAGGCAACGCTGGAAAGGGCTTCTCTTCTATTCATGGTGATGATTTTAATATTTTGTGAATGGTGAATTGTGAATGGTGAATACATTTGACAATTCACCGTTCACAATTCACAAACATCATTACAAATTTTGTTTCTTTAATTCAGACACTGCAAAATCTGCAGCTCTGGCTGTGAATGCCATATATGTTAATGATGGATTTACACAGGCTCCGGATGTCATGAAAGCACCATCGGTTACAAATACATTGGGCGCATCCCATACCTGATTGTTTTTATTAACAACTGAGGTTTTAGGATCATGTCCCATACGCGCTGTTCCCATTTCATGGATACCACGACCAAGTACGCCATTGCCTTCATATCCTCTTACATCTTTTACACCGGCATTGGTCAACATTTCGATGGCATCTGCTTCCATGTCTTTTCTCATCTTCAATTCATTTTCTTTCAACTCACAGTCAAAAGAAAGAACCGGAAGACCCCATTTATCTTTTACATTTTTATCGAGTGTAATCTTGTTGTTATGATCCGGTAATACTTCACCAAAACCCATCATACCAAAAGACCAGCCACCGGGTTCAGTCAATGCATCTTTAAAATCTGCACCAATACTTAATTCAGCCACATCACGACCCCAGCCTTGGCGAGAAGCACTTCCCTGATATCCAAACCCACGCAGGTAATCACGTTTATCACCAAACAAATTCTGATAACGGGGAATATAAATACCGTTGGCACGGCGACCAAAATAGTATTTGTCTTCATAACCCTCTACTCGTCCACCTGCACCTACACCTAAGTGATGGTCCATCACATTGTGTCCAAGTTCACCACTGCTGCTACCCAAACCATCAGGCCAGATATCAGTAGCAGAGTTCATCAGAATCCAGGAAGTATTCAAAGCAGAAGCGTTCAGGAAAATGATCTTTGCATTGTAGGTATAAGTCTGATTGGTTTCAGCATCCAATACTTCAACCCCCGTCGCACGTTTTTTATCTTTATCGTATAATACTTTAGTAACGATTGACCATGGACGCAACGTTAAGTTGCCCGTTTTCATGGCGGCGGGTAATGTTGAAGACTGTGTACTGAAATAAGCACCAAATGGACAACCCAACCAGCATTTGTTACGATACTGGCAACTGGTACGGCCTTCATGCTCTTTTGTAAGGTTAGCAGTTCTGCCGATGATCATGGTACGCTGATTCTTATAATACTCTTTCAGTCGTTTTGCAAGATCTTTTTCTACGCAGTTAAGTTCCATTGGAGGAAGAAAATCACTATCCGGAAGTTGTGGCAAATTTTCTTTACTGCCACTGATACCTGCAAAGCGTTCTACATAGGTATACCACTTCTCAATATCCTTATAACGAACCGGCCAATCAACGGCAATACCGTCTTTGGCATTGGCTTCAAAATCAAAATCACTCCAACGATAACTCTGGCGCCCCCACATCAGTGAACGTCCGCCAACATGGTATCCTCGGAACCAGTCGAAACGTTTTACTTCGGTGTATGGACTTTCCTTTTCATTCACCCAATAATCGAGATTGGTTTCATTCAAAGGATAATCGCGTTTCAACACAGGATAATCATTGATCATCTGTTGTGTTCTTCTACCGCGATGGGGATAGTCCCATGCTTCTTTGTTGGCGTTCACGTAATCTTTGATGTGCTCAATGTTACGTCCACGCTCGAGCAGCAGTACTTTAAGCCCCTTTTCAGTAAGCTCTTTGGCGGCCCAGCCACCACTAATACCTGAGCCCACTACAATTGCGTCATAATTTTGATCGGCCATGGTCTTTTGTTTATGAAGGTTTGTTGTTTGTTTGTTGGCTTATTGCCTATGGTTCATAGCTAATAGCAATACAAATGATATATTCTGCTATATGCCATCACCTATATGCTATTAGCTATCTGCTACCTCACACATCACACAACTGCACTGCTTTTCTTAATGATCCTATCTTGTCATTTCCAGTTGGTATGAATTCCTGTGCTACATATTGTTTGAATCCTGTTTCTACAATGGCTTTCATGATGGCAGGATAATACAATTCCTGTGTTTCATCAATTTCATGTCTGCCCGGAACCCCTGCTGTATGATAATGACCAAAATATTGATGATCTCTTTTAATGGTTCGAATGATATCTCCCTCATTGATCTGCATGTGATAGATATCATAAAGCAACTTAAAATTTGGAGAGCCCAAACGCTTACACAATTCAACACCCCAGGCAGAGCTATCACACATATAATCTTTATGATCGACTTTACTGTTGAAGAGTTCCATCTGAATCACCACACCCTTCTTTTCTGCCAGTGACATGATCTTTTTCAATCCATCCACACAATTCTTCAATCCGGTTTCTTCATCCATACCATTTCTATTCCCACTAAAACAAATAAGGTTGGTATAACCGGCTTTGGATACCAGTTCAATATGTTCAGTATAATTCTTAACCAATACATCATGGTACTGCGGATCGTTCCAGCCTTTCACCAAGCCAATCTCAGCGCCATTACACATGGTAGAGATCAGGTTATGTTTTTTGAGAATATGCCAGTCTTTCGGACCTACGAGATCAATTCCCACCAATCCCATTTCTTTAAGAGTCACACATAACTCATCTAATGGAATATAATCATAGCACCAACGACAAACCGAGTGGTTGATGTTTCCTTTTAGTGCCATATTGGTGGGCGTTTTTTGAGCTGATTCCATTGCAAAGGAAGGCACAGATGTAGCCAATAATGCAGATCCGGCAAGCAATTGTTTGATCGTTTTTCTTCTGTTCTGATCTGTTCCCATGATCGTTTTTTCGCAGGTATTAAATATAGTAATTAGTGTTTAAACAATAGCTGTTGACAGAGAAAAAATGATTGTCGGTGGATCACCCATGAACAGGGGTGAACAGATGTGTGTGTAATGGCTTGCATAATCATTGGTATTGTAATTTGAAAACGTTTCTAAATGTAATTTTTATTTTTACATCACAGGCTAAAATGTTTAACGGATGACAAAGTCTTTAATCATAAAACGAACAACTGTTCACTTTTATCTTTCTGTTTTAGTCAGCAAAATTTCGTCCGCTTCTATTTTTTTAATAACCTTACATTTCTAAAATATTACAGCGCTTAATAACCGAAACCAAAAACTAATTGACATGAATCGTAAACTCAGGATGGGTATGGTAGGTGGGGGTAAAGATGCTTTTATTGGTGCCATTCACCGCCTTGCCGCTAACATGGATGGACTGATTGAACTTTGTTGTGGAGCTCTCAGCATCAATCCCGAGATCGCGAAAGACTCTGGTCGCTCTTTGTTTTTACCGGAAGACCGGATCTATCTGACTTATGATGAGATGATCACTAAAGAAAGTCAGCTGCCTGCTGATCAGCGTATGGATTTTGTAACCATCGTTACACCCAATTTCGCACACTTTGCCCCGGCAATGATGGCTTTGGAACATGGATTTCATGTTGTAATCGAAAAACCCATCGCATTTACTCTTGATGAGGCGAAACAATTACACCAAAAAGTACAGGAAACAGGATTGATTCTTTGTTTGACACATACTTATTCAGGATACCCAATGGTAAAACAAGCACGTGCCATGGTAACGGGCGGTGCATTGGGTAAGATTAGAAAAGTGTGGGTGGAATATCCGCAAGGCTGGCTGAGTAAATTATCAGAAAGAGAAGGCAATGCACAGGCTGCCTGGAGAACAGATCCGAAAAAATCCGGTAAAGCAGGTGCTATGGGCGATATCGGTACCCATGCCGCACATTTAGCAGAATATGTAACCGGCTCACAGATCACCCATCTTTGTGCTGATCTGAATGCCATGGTTGAAGGACGTATACTCGATGATGATGGGAATGTTTTATTGCGCATGAGCAATGGCGCAAGAGGTGTTCTCATGGCTTCACAAGTAGCCGCAGGCGAAGAAAATGCTTTGAAGATTCGTATCTATGGCGAAAAAGGTGGTATCGAATGGGCACAGCATGAACCCAATACCTTACTTGTAAAATGGCTGGATCAACCTACACAAATTTTAAGAGCCGGAGGTAATTATGGCGATAGACTCAGCTCTTTTGCGACATCTAATTGCAGAACACCGGGCGGACACCCCGAAGGCTATCTGGAAGCTTTTGCCAATATCTACCGCAATTTTGCACAAACATTGTCCGCAAGAATCGATGGCACCACCCCTACACCCGAAATGTTGGACTTCCCCAACACCCAAGATGGATTAAGAGGCATGGCATTCATCGATAATGTAGTAGCATCAGCCGCTTCAGCGGAAAAATGGACGGAATATAAAATATGAGGAAGTGAAAAGTGAAAGGTGAAAAGTCAAACGGTTTCACTTTTCACCTTTCACCTTTCATTTTTGACTTTTGACTTTTCACTTTTGACTTAACCATCATGACAACAATCAAAGGACCCGGTATATTTCTAGCACAATTCATGGGTGATCAGGCACCATTCAATTCTTTGGAGAGCATTTGTAAATGGGCTGCATCATTGGGTTTTACGGGGGTGCAAATTCCTTCCTGGGATGCTCGTTGCATCGATTTGCAAAAAGCAGCAGAAAGCAAAACCTATGCAGATGAGATCAAAGGTATTGTACAATCTGCCGGATTAGAGATCACGGAATTATCAACCCACTTACAAGGCCAACTCGTTGCAGTACATCCTGCTTATGATGTATTGTTTGATGGCTTTGCTCCGGAATCCGTTCGCGGTAATGCCAAAGCCAGAACAGCATGGGCTGTTGAACAATTAAAATATGCAGCCAAAGCATCTGCTAATCTGGGATTGAATGCACATGCTACTTTTAGTGGTGCATTGCTATGGCATACGGTATATCCTTGGCCTCAACGTCCTGCGGGATTGGTTGAAACCGGATTTACCGAGCTTGCCAACAGATGGAAACCAATTCTAGATGTATTTGATGAAAACGGTGTAGACCTCTGTTATGAAATACATCCGGGTGAAGACCTGCATGATGGCATCAGCTATGAAATGTTTTTGGAGAAAGTCAATCATCATCCTAGAGCTTGTTTATTATTTGATCCATCCCATTTCGTGTTACAATGTTTAGACTATCTCAGTTATATCGATCATTATCATGAACGAATTCGCATGTTTCATGTAAAAGATGCCGAATTTAATCCCAGTGGAAAACAAGGTGTTTATGGCGGATACCAAAACTGGATCGATCGCGCAGGAAGATTTCGTTCACTGGGAGATGGACAGGTAGATTTCAGTTCCATCTTTAGTAAGTTGGCTGCCTATGATTATAAAGGCTGGGCCGTGATGGAATGGGAATGTGCCATCAAACATCCGGAGACAGGTGCCGCAGAAGGTGCACCTTTTATTCAAAAACACATCATCCGAGTAACCGACAAAGCCTTCGACGATTTTGCCGGCACCGGATCAGATGAAAACTTTAACCGAAGAATTCTGGGAATCAATGAATAACTTAGCACAGAATGTGAATGTTGAATGGTCAATTGTGAATGAACAGTATGACCTATTCACAATTCACGATTCACAATTCACTAATACCAAAACAATTACACCGTGAAAAAGTACTTAGTATCACTTTCCATGTTAGCAATTCTGGCTGCATGCGGAGGAAATGAAGAGAAAAAAGAAACAGCAACGACTGCTACAACCACAACTGCTGCTGCAGACGACCTGAGCAATAATCCTGATTATGTAAAGGGATTGGAGCTGATCGGAAAATCAGATTGTTTGACTTGCCATAAAGTAAGTGATAACCTCATCGGTCCATCTTACAAACAAGTGGCAGAGAAATATGAAAACACAGAAGAGAATGTGACGATGCTTGCCGGAAAAATCATCAAAGGTGGACAAGGTGTTTGGGGTTCTGTTCCGATGACAGCACACCCTACCATCAGTGAAGATGATGCCAAAGCAATGGTGAAATACATCATGCTCTTAAAGAAATAATTATGATACAAACCTGGATCATCGCTGCATTATTAAGCACCATGTTGTTTTATGGCACAGCTTCCGAACATGATACTACCATGAACAGTGTTCAACAAAAAGAAGAGTGGATATCCTTATTTGATGGAAAAACAACCCAAGGTTGGAAAACTTATGGTAAGGAATCTATCGGACAAGCATGGAAAGTGGTAGATGGAACCCTTCATTTAGATGCTTCTGATAAAACAGACTGGCAGTCGAAAAGAGGGGGTGATATTATACACGAGATGGAACTGGAGAATTTTCATCTCAAGTTAGATTGGAAGATTGCTAAAAACGGTAATAGCGGCATTATTTTTTGGGTACAAAATGATCCTTCCAAATACAAATACGTGTGGTATACCGGACCGGAAATGCAGGTGCTGGACAATGATGGACATCCTGATGCAAAGATCGATAAACACCGTGCCGGTAATTTATATGATCTGATTGCTTCAACAGAAGGTGTTACCAAGCCAGTTGGTGAATGGAATACGGCAGAAATCATTTGTAACAAAGGCAAGCTGGAGTTCAAATTGAATGGCACTTCCATATTATCAACCACCTATGGTGATGAGCAATGGAATAACTTGATTGCCAATAGTAAATTTAAATCCATGCCCGCTTTTGGCAAGAACTTCAAAGGACATATCGCTTTGCAAGATCATGGAGATAATGTTTGGTTTAAGAATATTGTGGTGAGAAAGCTTTGAGCTGCGGGCTTTGAGCTACAGGCTGCAAGCTTCAGGCTACAAGGATTTATAAAACATCCGCTTTCTTTAGAGCGGATGTTTTTTTATATTAGCTGATGAACAAACAAGACCCGCGTATTGATGCTTATATCGCAAAAGCGGCTCCTTTTGCGCAGGCTATTTTACAACATATCCGGAAGTTGGTGCATAAAGCTTGTCCGGATATCACCGAAACCATGAAATGGAGTTTCCCGCACTTTGAATACAAAGGGGTAGTATGCAGCATGGCAGCTTTTAAACAACATTGCGCTTTTGGTTTCTGGAAAGCATCCATCATGAAAGACCCGAATAAGATCATGCAGATCAAAGACAGAGGTGCCATGGGACATTTTGATAGAATTACTACGGTTAAAGATCTTCCGGCAGATAAGATCATGATCGCATACATCAAAGAAGCGGTGCAGTTGAACGAAAATGGTATTAAGCTGCCCGCTAAAACAAAAACCACCCAAAAAGAGATCGTCGTTCCCGCAGATATCATTGCAGCATTGAAAAAAAATTCCAAAGCCAAAAAAGTCTTTGAAGCCTTCTCTCCATCACATCAAAAAGAATACATCGAATGGATTACTGAAGCCAAAACAGAACCCACCCGCATCAAACGTCTCAACACCATGCTCGAATGGCTGGAAGAAGGAAAAGACAGGAATTGGAAATACAAGTGAAATAGCGGATAGCGAATGGCTGATCGCAGATGGCAGATATTAGATATGTTTCATTTTATACAGTATTTTTACGCTAGTCAGTCAATTGACTATTGACTATTGACTATTGACTATTGACTATTGACTATTGACTATTCACCTTTCACTTTTCACCTCCTCATGCTCCCCGAATCCCACGAATATTTCATGCAGCAAGCGCTTAAAGAAGCTCAATTGGCTTTTGATTCTGATGAAGTTCCGGTAGGTGCGGTGTTGGTCATGAACAATAAGATCATTGCACGCGGACATAACCAGGTGGAATTACTCAACGATTCCACTGCGCATGCAGAGATCCTCGCACTCACTTCAGCCTACAGTAGCATGGGTAGTAAATATTTACCGGATGCAACCCTATACGTAACCCTCGAACCTTGTTTGATGTGTTGCGGTGCCTTGTATTGGGGTAAGATCGGTCGCATTGTATATGGCGCCAGCGATGAAAAAAATGGATTCCATAAACACCTGATCGCCAATCACTCCCCCTTTCACCCCAAAACAGAAGTCATCAGCGGTGTTTTGAGAGATGAATGTGCTTGGTTGATGAAGAATTTTTTTCAGCAGAAACGTTAAAAAGCTGCACGCTGCAAGCTACAAGCTGCAAGTAGCAGATTTGAGCCTTACTTGTGGCTTGTAGCTTGCGGCTTGAAGCTAACACAGCTTTCGATTTAAGAAACAATTCATCTCTATTCCCCCTAACAACAGTAAATTTGTTACTCGTATTTAATCATTTTAAAAAATCATAGTTATGGCATTTACTTTAGCAGCATTACCGTATGCACACGAGGCGTTGGAGCCACATATTGATACAACCACCATGCAGATTCACCATGGTAAACATCATCAGGCCTATGTAGATAACCTGAATAAAGCCATTGCAGGAACTGAACATGAGGGAAAGAGCTTGGAGCAACTGGTTGCGGCTGCAGGATCTATTAGTCCGGCAGTAAGAAACAACGGTGGTGGACATTGGAACCACACTTTTTTCTGGGAAAGCTTGGCCCCTAATGCAGGTGGCACACCATCTGGCGCTTTGGCTGATGCCATCAATGCAGCTTTTGGTTCATTCGATGCATTCAAAGAAAAGTTTGCCAATGCCGGTATGACACGCTTTGGAAGTGGTTGGGCTTGGTTGATTGTGAAAGATGGTAAACTGGAAGTAAGCTCTACCCCTAATCAGGATAATCCATTGATGGATGTTGCAGAAGTAAAAGGGACTCCCATTTTAGGTGCTGATGTTTGGGAACATGCTTACTACCTCAAATACCAAAACCGTCGCGCTGATTATCTTGCTGCATTCTGGAATGTAGTGAACTGGAATAAAGTGGCTGAGCGTTTTGCAGCAGCTAAGTAATTCTTTATAAGCTGCAAGCGACAAGCTTCAAGCTGCAAGAAAGGGATAGAAATATTCATGCAGCTTAAAGCTTGTGGCTTGCAGCCTTTTTTACACCAAATAATCAATCATGAAATCACTCCTCTCCATTCTCACTGCCATTGTATTCTTTACTGCCTGTTCTTCTGATCAAAAAAGAGTGGTAGTGTTTAGTAAAGGAACTGCCGAGATCAATACAGAAACCAAAACCATCAAAGCCACAGATGGCGCAGGACATGAAGACAAAGCTGTTGACTTTGTTGGAAAGAATGTAGAACTCACATTGAATACAACTTCCGGAGATGCGAAAGTGACTTTAACAGAGAATGGCTACTATGTGGTGAATGTAAAGAATGATACCATCATTGGTAGTCAGGTCAACTATACCGATCCGCAATTGGCCAATCAAGTGATCACACAGGAAGCACTCAAATTCAAGATCGACTCTTTAGAAAATTTGGTAGCCAATAAGAATGTCGGAAAAGCCAATCGCAATTTTTACATACTCCCTAACTCTGCTGTACACATCACTGACAATTTTGACGCCATTATCATCGGACCCTTCCATAAAATGCGTTCTGCTGAGGGTAAGGATGGCAAAGCTCCTGAAGTATACCGCTTCTACAGCATCAAAGAAATCCGCGAAACCATTACTAAGTTGCAAGGGATGACCGGAGGGGAGAAAACAGTAGAATAAGAAACAGAGAAATCAGGAATAAGAAAGTATATGTTTTCTCACTTTCTTATTCCTGATTTCTTATTTCGCTGTTTCTTATTTTCTATTCCGGCACCGGATCGTACCCATGCCCGCCTCCCGGTCTACAATTACTGATTCTTTTGATGGATAACCATCCACCTTTGAACAATCCATGTTTTTGTAAAGCTTCCACCGCATATTGCGAACAAGTTGGTGTGAATCTGCACTTGGGTCCGATATTCGGTGAGATAACATATTGATAAAACCTGATGAGCAGAATAAAAGGATAGCTTAATATTTGAAGGAGGAGCTTCATGGGTGTGAATGGTGAATGGTGAATAGTGAGTTGTTTATGTGTTTATTTTTTTGATCAGCTTCTCTATTCCTTCTTTCATTTTTTCTCTGACCAACGTATAGTCGGGTAATTCTTTGTCTAGATAAAGAAAGAAAACAGAGATGGTTTTTGGTTGATTTGCTAGTGCTTCATGCAGACTTTGTTTTTCCAATCGATACGCTTCCCGCAATAGTCTTTTGATTCGATTTCTGTCTACTGCTTTTTTGAAATGTTTCGAACTCACACCCACTCCTGCATGAACGGGAACAGAAGTATCCCTGCGATCTTTCTCAATAAAAAATACTTTGATGGGGAATACAGAAAAGCTTTTACCGGTGGTAAAAATGGCTTGCAGCTCTGTTCTACTCTTGAGCTTTTCTTTTTTATGATAACCGAATGCCTTCATGTATTGGGTACTAAACTAAAAAAGTCCCGCCGTATAGCGGGACTTTATATTTTCATCCTTTATTCCGATGGATCGGAACAAGACTTATTTTAATCCTTTCTCGCTTGAAACTGTGAGCTTCTTGCGGCCTTTCGCTCTGCGGCTAGCCAATACTTTACGGCCGTTAGCAGTTTGCATACGCTTGCGGAATCCGTGAACAGATTTACGGCGGCGCTTATGCGGTTGAAATGTACGTTTCATAATTACGTTTTTTTAACTAACCCTATAATTTTGTTTCATTTCATTACGGCAGTCACCATACTGCTGTCTGTGAAAGGACGGCAAAAGTAAGGAAAAGCGGTCAGAAATTGGCAAAATTTCGCTTTATAAATTTTAAAGCATTGATTTTCAGCGATAAAAAAGCGTCATTATAAAAGTTCCAGATGTTTGGACCGTAGTTTTTCTCCAAAAAATATACTGGCATGGTTATCAAAATCTACCACGGAATCGGTCGTATAAAAAGTTTGGGTGCCCTGTTTGGAACAACGCTGTTCCATTTCAGGATGACGATGCAGGTACTCTTTCAAACTGGCTGCTACAATCATTCCTTGAGATAAAACAATAGTACCTGCCGGAGCAAATGCCTGTATTTTTTCCATCAATAGTGGATAATGCGTACAAGCCAGTAATAAAGTATCAATATCGGGTGCTTGTCGGAATAAACGATCTAAATGTTGTTGAATAAAATAATCGGCTCCCGGTTTATCGTATTCATGATTCTCTACCAATGGAACCCACATAGGACAAGCCTCCTGATACACTTTTAAGGAAGGAAAGAACTTAGCGATCTCAATAGGATAACTTTCACTGATGACTGTTCCAGTAGTTCCTAAAATACCTACAGAGCCTGACTTACTATATTGCCCAATGACTTCTGTGGTAGGTCTGATAACTCCCAATACACGTTTCTTTGAATCGATCTTCGGCAGATCTTTTTGCTGAACAGTACGTAATGCTTTTGCGGAAGCCGTATTACAAGCTAATACCACTAATTCACAACCCTGATCAAAAAACCACTGCACACACTGCAATGTATAATGGTACACCGTATCAAAAGACCGTGGACCATAAGGCGCACGGGCATTGTCGCCCATATAGAGATAATCATATTCGGGCAAGGTCTTAACCAATTCTTTGAGAATGGTAAGCCCACCATAACCACTATCAAAAACACCAATGGGTTGTTGTACGGAAGACATGTTACGAAGTTAATATCTATCGGCTCATGAATGGAATAAGAAATGAGCATAAAAAATCCCGTTCATCATCAGATGAACGGGATCCAATAGTATTCAACAAATTGAATTAGTTTTTCTTAGGAGCAGCAGTGGTTGGTTTTGCACCGGTTGCTGCCGGAACTGGTCCACCAGCTGCTTTCCACGCATCCATGATCTCTTTGCTCAAAGGCAAATTCAGTTTCAGGGCAACCCGAATAGTCAAGTTATCTAAAATACTGGGTTGCACATAAGGAGACAATGATTCTGATTTTAGTACCCATGTGTACTTCTGCTCAGTAACGATCTGCTGTAGCGCATTGTACATTTGTTGTCTATATGGCCCTAACAAACGCTCCATTTTATCACGCTGCATTTCCTCAGAATATTGTTGCCAGTTAGCGATCTTGTAGTACAATCTGTTCAAATCGCTTTCTGCCATTTCTCTTGCTTTTGCAGGCATGGTAGCAGAATCTTTTTTGTAAAGGCTGTCTCTGCGTTTGTAATCCTGTACGGAATACGCATATTCAACATTGAGAGAATCTCTGAGATAGGTATTCATGACAGAATCCATCGTTTGTTCTAAACCGGGAAACAGGCTCAGTAGACTTTGCTCATCAAAGTGACCGATTTTAACCTGAGACTGGGCATTGTTGGAGAACAGTAAGCTAGCCACCGTCACACACACAAGTAATAATTGCTTCATTGTAGAGATGATTTTGAGATATTTGTTTTGTTTTAGGAGTTTTATTTGATCCCCAGTTCTTTTAGGATGTCATCACTTTTATCCAGCTTGGGGTCGGCAAATATAACGGTAATTCCTTCACTTTTATCCAGTACGAAATCATAAGAACGGGCCAATGCCATTTTCTGAACCGCAGAATACACCCTGTCTTGCACCGGCTTAATGAGGCGTTGACGTTCCTTAAACAAATCACCCTCATAACCAAAACGCTTTTTCTGCAAATCGCGAATCTCTTTTTCACGAACAAACAGTTCATCTTCTCGTTTTTTTCTTAGATCTTCCGTTAGCATGAACTGTTCAGCCTCATAGTTCTTATACATTTTATCCAATACAGTCTGTTTATCGTCTATTTCTTTCTGCCATTGTTCCCCGATCTCTTGTAATTTTTTATCGGCGTTTTTGTATTCCGGTATTTTTTCGAGGATGTATTTGGTATCAATGATCGCATAACGTTGCTGCGATTGCGCCATAAAAGCAGTACCAATCAATAGAAGGGTGAAGAGTAAGGTTTTTTTCATAAACTATTTTTTTGTTCAGGTTTCTATTCCGGTTCGAAGCCTAGCATAAAGGTAAACCTTGCTGCATCTTTCAACGGACCGTTTGGTGTGAACCTATCCAATCCTATGCCATAATCAAATCCAAGCAATCCAAACATCGGTAGGAAGAAGCGCATACCCAATCCAACAGACCTTCTGAGCTTAAATGGATTATAATCTTTGATATTAAACCAACCATTGGCAGCCTCATAGAATGCAAGCCCATAAATGGTGCTGCTCGGATTCAAGCTCAATGGATAGCGCAGCTCCATGGTGTATTTGTTAAATATTGTAAAATATTGTCTGGCTTGCTGTTGATCGGGGTTCACTTTGGGATTTGAGTTATCATACACAGGATAACCACGGTGTGCAATGATATCATAACCCAGTAGTGCAAACTGGTTACTCAAACCTGCATCACCCACCTGAAATCTTTCAAACGGTGATATTTGAAGGTTTTGGTTAAATCTTCCTAAGAAACCAAATTTCGCAGAAGCACGAAGTACAAACTGTTTGTTTCTCTCTTCACCATGTGGTTTGCCCAATGGCACAAACCATTCTCCATTGAAACGCCACTTATGATATTCAACCCAACGATAGGGATTGACTTTGTTAGTGATATTCGGATTGATCAATGAATAAGGTGGTGTAATCGCCAGACTCATCATAAAGTTCGATCCTGAACGTGGGAATAAAGGTTGGTCTACAGATGAACGCTGTAAAGCAACACGGAAGTTGAAATTGTGTACGTTACCGTTATTGAATCCCGGCAAATTGATCGGATCAATCGCATAGTCACTCAATTTGTAACGCGTAAAATTCAAACCTATCGACAAAGAGAAAAAGTCATCCGGCCATTTCAACTGTTTTGCTAAACTGATGGTTGCACCGGTCGTAGAAATAAAACTTCTATCCGCAAAGTTCGGATCAAATACCCCCGTAATTGGATTGAAAGTTTGTCCAAATCGGGTATTGTAAATACTAAAAGTCAGTGCGTTTCTTTTCTTTCCTCCCAGCCAAGGCTCAGTGAAGGAGAAATTATAAGATCGGAATGCTTTACCATTACTCTGTACACGTAAACTCAGTTTTTGTCCGTCACCCATTGGCAATGGATCCCAGGCAGATTTCTTCCAGATATTACGAATAGAGAAGTTATTGAATGATACCCCTAGTGTACCTGTTAGACCAATGACACCACCCCAACCGGCGCTCAATTCTAGCTGATCACTCGATTTTTCTTCTACACTGTAATTGATATCTACCGTTCCATCTTCAGGATTGGGAATTGGATTGATTCCAATTTTTTCCTGATTAAAATAATTCAGCTGCGCGATCTCACGTTGAGAACGAATCAGATCCGATCTGCTGAATTTTTCTCCCGGAATGGTTCTTAATTCACGACGAATAACATGTTCTTTGGTTCTGTCATTACCACTGATGCGAATATTCTTGATAGTTGCCTGCGGACCTTCAATGATTCTGATCTCAAAATCGATGGTATCATTGTATACTGCAGTTTCAATAGGCTCGGTACGGAAGAAGAGATAACCATCATCCTGATACAATCCACTGATATCACCTCCGTCAGGTGAAGCAGATTTTCCTAATTTTTTGTTCAGTACATCTAGGTTATAAATATCGCCTTTACGAATACCGATGATGGCAGTAAGAACAGAATCAGAATATTTGGTGTTCCCTCTCCAGGTAATATTTCCGAAATAATATTTCCTACCCTCATTCATTTTGATATCGATGTTGAGATGACCGGCTTTGTTGTAATAAACCGTGTCTTTCTCAATCACCGCATCTCTATGTCCGAGTGAGTTATAATAATCCAATAAACTTTCTTTGTCTTCTTCAAATTTGATGACATTAAATTTAGCAGAAGACAATTTGAAACGTGCATAAGGATCCAATACCTTTTTAGTCTTACTGAGTGTCAAGAACCCTTTTTCTTGTACGTATTGTTTGAAATCATAGCGTTTTACGGTAACAATCTGACCACTATCAAAAGATGGGTTGAGTGTAAGTCTTGATTTTTCCTTGGTACCCTTCAATTGCTTTTTCAACTTAGTCGCATCAACAGTATTACCACCAAAGTTGATGTTGTTGATACGAACCTTTGGACCTTTGTTCACCACAAAATCCAGGATCAATGTATTATCAAAAGTTGAATCCGGTCTTTCATCAATGCGTACTTTGGCATTTTGATATCCTTTCTCACCATAAAATTTCTTAATGGCCTCAATTGCAGAAATCTTCATGTTTTCTGTGATCACACGATTACGCACCAATCCGGTTTTACCGGTAAGATCTTCTGATTCTCCTTTACGTACACCTTTAAAAAAGAAGTTGGATAAACGTGGGCGTTCTGTAACGGCAATTTCAATTTCAATCTCTTTATCCACCAGTTTAGTGATATAGATTTCGACATCACTAAAATATTTTTGATCCCATAATTTCATGATGGCTTTTGAGAACGCATCTCCACCCGGGATGGTTACTTCATCGCCAATATTCATATTGGAAATAGAGATGAGTAGGTTCTCATCAAAGAATTTGTTACCGGTAACCTTAATGGCTGATATCTTGTATTTTCTGGGAGTACGCTGGTTGAATATATTAATCAGATCCGCATCTACGGAAGTAATCACCGTATCCTTACTAGTACTTTCTTGCGCATACGTTCCTACGCTAACCAGTGATGATATTAAAGCCAACACTAAAAATTTGTACACTTTCTGCATCCGGATTCTGTTTGTTCTTCAACTGGCTGGACTTGAAACAGCAGTCTTATCAATGGTTTTGGGTTATATAAACGGGGCAAATTAACGGGAATTATTAAAAGTCTTTGTTAAATCAACCACCATTCAAGGGTATTATTAGGCCAATTGTTTTTCTTCTTGAATTTGTTGACCGGTTTTACCGAAACGTCTTTCTCTGGATTGAAAATCAATAAGGGCTTCATATAAATGCTCTTTGCGGAAATCAGGCCAGCGGGTATTGGTAAAATACAATTCCGCATAAGCCAACTGGTATAATAAAAAGTTACTGATACGATATTCTCCACTGGTACGGATCATCAATTCCGGATCGGGGAACTCACTGGTAGCCAGGTATTGTTGAATCGTATCCTGATTGATGTTTTCAGGATCAATTTTACCTGCTTTTATATCCATTCCAATCTGTTTAACGGCATTGGTCAACTCCCACCGGCTGCTGTAACTCAATGCCAGTATAAGATTCAGACCGGTATTGGCAGCTGTCATTTCCAGTGCTTCTTTCAGTTCATTTCTGGCAAAATCAGGGAGCATGCTCATGTCACCAATCACATGCAAACGAATATTGTTCTTATTCAGTGTGGGCACTTCTTTTCGGATGGAATCTACCAGTAAACCCATCAACCCCTCTACTTCCTGTACAGGTCTATCCCAATTTTCAGTACTGAATGCATATAAAGTCAGATACCCAATACCCAGTTCGGCACTACCCTCCACAATACTCCTAACACTCTCCACGCCATGGAAATGGCCATAAAGTCTGTCCTGCCCCTTTTCCTTGGCCCAACGACCATTGCCATCCATGATAACGGCAATATGTTTGGGCAGACGTTCTTTATTGATTTGTGTGATTAAGGTTTCCTGCATGGTCGTCCCTACGGTATTAAGGCTGCGAAATTAACAAAATCAATGGGTTGCAGGGATTTAATTCCGATAAAAATCAGGAATAATCAAGGTGAAATTCAATGTCTGGACATTGAGTTTATTTAGGGGTAGGGCACTTGTAAGACTGTAAACTGAAGGAAATACCTACTTTGAAACTGGCAAAAGCATCTTTTTGCAGGCTATTCCCCCTCTGGCGGCCTTTGATACCGATGGAAGTACCTGTTTCATAGCTTCTGTCTTGTAAGAGGAATGCAGGGGAAGGAGACCCATCCGGTAAGGGAGGGAAGGCATCCGGAGCATATTCTCCGCTCACATCGTCCAAATAGTCGGTATTGGTGAAGCGATAGGTCAATTCACCAAATACATTCATTCGCTCATTCAACGCATATTTAAATCCAAGCGTAAAGGGAATACTAATGGCAATGGGATTATAAGGTTGCAAATTGGGATACAAGGAGCTACCCTGACCCTCCGTTCCTAAAGGACGAAGCATGTATTTTTCTCCGTTCAGAAATGCATAGGGATCATGGGAAAAAACACCTAAACCAATTCCTACATAAGGTGTGTAATGGTATCCTTTAAAGCCGGGTTGAAAACGGAAAAAGTTAAAATCACCGGATACAGCGAGTTCCCATACATTACTATTGAAACTCAGGTTGCGTCTACGTTGTGCAGCATTATCACTGTAAATATCTGAATAGCCCAGCATAGCGTATTCTGCTGAAAGTCTGACCCCGATATAATTATTGATCTGCTTACGAAAGAAAAGACCCGCAGCTAATTTTGGCCGGTTGATTTTGATATTTGGATTCAGATCACCGAAATAATGTGCAGCCCCAACGGATACACCCACTTCTCCTTGATGAACAAAACTTTCCATCAATTGAGCATGTGTCTGTTGAAGACCCAATACCAGTAACAGTGATACGATTGCTTTTTTGAACATAGCGTTTGTGTCTTTACCCTTTGTAAAATAGCACCAAATTTTGTTACGATAAAAGTTAATTTAACGGTATTTGGTATAGAGCTATCACTACAAAACAGCAATTCTGCTGAATCATCAATATAATAGATAGATGAAAGTTTTTACAAAAATGATGCCTGTGCTTGCTTTTTAAGAGAAGATTTAGAGAAAGTGCTAGTTTCTTTTATCCAAACCCCAGGTGAGTTTGGTTCTCAGCGTAGATAAAAAGCTATTTTCATTCAAGCGAACAAGGTTCACACAAAATTGCTCTTTACGAACAGCCAGCTGAACAGATTTACCAACAATCTCTCTGCGTGCATCCAATGCACAAATAAACATGTCTGCCCTGCCTTCTACCTCAAAAGAAATGACGTTGTTATCAGGAACAATAATGGAACGCACATTCAAATTATGTGGAGCTACCGGTGTAATCACAAAACTTGCTGATTCAGGAAACAGGATCGGACCGTTGCAACTCATGTTATAACCGGTGGATCCGGTGGGTGTAGCTACGATCAATCCATCAGCCCAATAGGTATTTAGAAATTCACCATTCAGATAAGTATGGATCTTAATCATCGGTGAAGTATCACGCTTGTGAATCGCAAATTCATTCAATGCAAATGGAGCATCTCCAAACAAAGGTTCATTGGAATCAAGATGCATCAATGTTCTTTTGTCTACTACAAAAGTGCGATTGATGAGTGCATCAACAGCACTGGCCAACTCATCTCGACTAATGCTGGCCAAAAAACCTAATCGTCCAAAGTTGATACCTAGTATAGGAATTCCGTAATCACGTACCATGGTTACGGCATCCAACATGGTACCATCACCGCCCAAACTGATCAAACAATCAATTTCTTCATTCAGGTCTTGCGAACCATTAAACGGAATCATTTTTTCTGAAAGATGTCCGGGTATCTGCATGGTTTCAATCAACGGACGATAGATATATACCTGTGTTTCATAACGGGCTAATTCGTCTAATAAAATCAAAATGGGGTTCCCCATTTCAGCATCAAGTCCCCGGCTATAAATGGCAATTTTCATTGTTTTGCTTTGAGTGTTTGGGTGATGGTATGCTCCATCTACCACTGTATACATCCAACCCTATCAATGGATCCTAAAACTCTCTTCTGGTCTGTAAATATAAGCCATTGCGACCCAGTTGGTTAAAGCTGTATTCAATTTTAAATAGAAAATCATAGATCGATACAATGTCCAAGCCCAGTCCCCAAGTCCGTAACAATGTATTGTTCAGGGTATTAGAAGCAACGGGATTGATATGGTGTCCATAACCCAAGTCTCCATACGCTTTTAGAAAAAAGCGAATAGGTATTTTGTCATGTGTTTTACTGGGGAATGGATTGCGCAGAATAAAACCGAATACCTGTTTGTGCAAAGTGGTTTTGAATATTCCCCCGGCGATACCATCAATGACATTGTACTCCAACCCTCGCATTTGATTCAATCCGTAGCCTAATAATCGCTGATTGAAAAAAACATCATTTCTTGGGAGTTTGATAATTCCAATACCTTCCAAATGCAGAAAAGAGTTCTTTGATAAAGGATGCGCATAAATGGCCCGCACACTGGTTTGCCAAAGATTAGATGCTTTTGTGAGACCACGTTTATACAAATTAGCTTCCAGGTGAAATCCTTTAGAGGGATAAGGAATATAATCTACATTATAATACTTGTATTGATAATTGAAATCAATGTATCGGAATCTTGTCTTACCGCCGGGAAAATAATTTGGATTGAGTTGAAGAATGCTGTCTGATAACTGCTCATCATTGTAAGAAACTTTGAAATAATGACGGTTACGAACATCCGGGCGATAAGAATAGGTGAAGTCAACTCTGGTAAACTTTCTCGCTACAGATTCTTGTCTGTTAAACAGTTGCTTATTATCTGCCGTTCCATAATTCAACTCTTTTTGAGTAGCCCGTATAAACCCGATATTAAATCCTTTGGTTAGTTTTTTATCAATAAAAGGAATATCATACCTGATGGTAAACTGTTGTGTGTATCCATTGATCAACCAGATATTGAGGTTATCATTTCTACCGGTTGTATTATTTTGTATGAATTTAATTCCATAATTCACCCGGTCTAAACTTCGCTTTTGATCAACCCACCATTGGTTAAAGTTTCTGTCAACCAGCCTGAAGTAAGGTGTCGGAAAAAAATACCAGCGTTCTTTCAAATCAACATTGATGATGAGTACATTTCCTTTTTTTGCCGCCACATATACATTCACATCTACAAACAATAAAGTATTCATGATCTGTTGACGTGCCAGCTCCAATAGCTTATCTAGCTCACTATCTGCAATCCGTTCTCCTTTTTTGAAGGGTATTTCACGAAAAATAATAAAGTCGCGGGTCTTTTTATTACCACTGAGTTGAATGTCACCAACAACTTGATACATACTACGCATGGCAACTCTTTCCGATAAACTCAATGGTGTTTTAGCAGTAGAATCCTGCTCGGTTTTTTCCTGTGCATACAGCATGCATGAGGATAGGAGAACAACCATAAAAGAAATAAATAACCTCATGCGCATGAAACCCTTTATAAAATAGTAAGCTTGTAAAAATAGGGAATATGCGTTTCTAGCGGCTCTTTTCATTCATTTTAATTGAAGTTCCCATACACTCATGCATTATTCAAGATTTTGATCAATAGCTTTGATACAAACGTCTCTTCATACATGACAATGACATAGAAAATCTTGTTAACGAAAAGAAATGCAGGTGATTTTTAGAAAATAGATGGGTGAAAAGAGACCATAACAGAATAAACTACATGTTTAAATAAGCCAACAAGTGGTTATAATTCTCTTTCAACTCATTGGCATATTGTTCTTCACCAAAGTAATAGCGAACGGAATAATCATAACGCTGGAAAGTAGCAACGATATCAGATACTTCCACTTTATTGATCTTAATGGTGACAATGATTTGTCCGGAATCATTTTCCGGATAGGTATTGAGTTGGGTGATATAAGCATCATTGGTTTCTACCAATCTGCTGATCTCACCAAAAGAGAAATGTCGTTTATCGGTTTCCAATACAATGATACCCCCTCTTTCTTCTGTTCCCAAGAAACGAGATAAGTGCACCATCATAGAGCGAGAAGAAATGATACCGGCTAATTCGCTCTGTTCATTGATAACAGGTAATAAGGTCAGTTCATTTTCTGCAATCAGCTTTAATGCAACAAGAAAATGTTCCTCTCCTTTAACGGATATCTTTTTGAGTGATTGTTCCAGCGAAGCGAGTAAGCCTTCTTCTTCTGCATCCAGCAATTCATCTTTTTCAATGACGCCGGCAAATTTTTCCTCACTGAGTACCGGAAGATGCAACAAGTCATAATCCTCCATCAATTGTAAGGCAAAAGAAACTTTGTCAAATAAATTGACCGCTGGAAATCCGGTATTGATGAGCTGCGATGCGAGCATGATTCTTTCTTCAATTGATATACGCGTCAACCTTTAGGAAGGTTGTGAAACAACACTTAATTTTTGCAAGAACCCATCGAGAATACGATTGAATTCATCGGGTACTTCCATCATCGGAGCATGGCCACATTTGTCTACAAAATGTAATTCACTGTTTGGGATCAATCGGTTGAATTCCTTTCCTACAAAAGGTGGCGTAATGGTATCATTATTCCCCCAGATCAATAAAGTAGGTTGCTGGATCTGATTCAATTCTTCACCCAAGTTATTGCGGATCGCACTTTTCGCCAGTGCAATAATTTTGATGACTTTCAATCTATTATTAGTAATCTCAAATACTTCATCTACCAGTTCTTTGGTAGCAGTATTGGGATCGTAAAAAGTAAGTTGTGTTTTCTTTTTGATGTACTCATAGTCACCACGCTTCGGATAACTGTCACCCATTCCATTTTCAAACAACCCACTACTACCTGTAAGGATCAGCGATTTAATTCTTTCCGGATGTTTTAAGATATGTACCAAAGCAACATGCCCACCTAAAGAGTTTCCAAGTAGATGAATATTTTCATATCCCCTCATCTCAATGAACTTATGTACGTGTTTCTCCAATCCGCCAACAGAGGTATGAAAAATATCCAGGTCGAAAAGAGGCAGCATGGGCACTACCACTTTGTATTTTGGTTTGAAATACTCAATGAGGTCTTTGAAATTGCTGAGTGCGCCAAATAATCCATGGAGCAGTAACAAAGGTTCGCCTTCCCCTTCTTCAATGTATTTGAACTTGTCTTGATGTTTAATCTCGTAATTCATGGGGTTAATTTCTTATGCAAGCATGATATCCGTTACAAATAAAAGAAAAACCATTAACAATATAAGAAACGTTTGAAACTAGCTGCAGATTGTGCCGAATCTTAACTAAGATACTGATTTATAAGCAAAAATGTATGCTTTTACTGTGTCACCTGACCGGCAGGAGTTGTACCGGTCTCAAAGAAATCAGTAAGAGAAGAAAACATATCTCGAAATAATGGGATGACTTCTCCAATGCCATCGATCACTTTTGGACCCCAGGGTTGTATAAAACCATAAGTTTGCGAAGCCTCGAGTGTGGTTTTATCAAATAAATGCAATTGTTCTGCATAAAACAGAACTACACTTAATACCAGTGTATAAATGACCGCATACAAAACAATTCCTGCGATTTTGTTTAGCCAACCTAAAAACACCATTTCTACCATTTTCTGAAGCGCTGTAGCACCCAATCTCACCAATATGACCACCGCAATCATGACAATCGCAAAAGAAATAAAAGGCAACCATGACTGAGAAATACTTGTCTGCTGCCCCAATTTCTCCGCCACATAAGCAGATAATTTCATCGCTGCCGTCAATCCCACTACAATGGCCACAAATGAAAATACCGCCACAATCAGTCCATTGCGGTAGCCCTTGATAAGAGCGAGGATCATACAGAGGAGGAAAATGATGTCGATGAGCATGGTGAATTGTTAATTGTGAATGGTCAATTGTCAATGGCCAATATGTTCTTAGGTCTATTCACCATTCACAATTGACCATTCACGTATTTCTTATCCCGCTGCCAACAACTCCTTCACCACCGCAGAAATGGTTTTCCCATCTGCTTGTCCGGCGAGTTGTTTGGAGGCCACACCCATTACCTTGCCCATGTCTTGTGGACCTGAGGCACCCGTAGTGGTGATGATTTCAGCGATGATCTTCTTTAATTCTTCTGTATCCAACTGTTTGGGCAAGAATTGTTCGATCACAGCAATTTCTTCCTGTTCTTTTTTTGCGAGGTCTTCGCGGTTTTGCTGTTGAAATATTTCCAGTGAATCTTTTCTTTGTTTCACTAGTTTCTGTAACAGCTTCAATTCCCCTTCGGCATTGATTTGTCCGTTAGCACCCGGTTCTGTTTTAGCTTTGATGATTTCAGCTTTGATGGCGCGTAGACCACGGAGAAGCGCTTCATTTTTCGATTTCATCGCTTCTTTCATACCTGTCATTACTTTTTCTTCTAAACTCATAGCGGTATGTTTTATTGGTTTTCTTTTAATTGAGAATCGCGGAATTTCTTATAGAATTCTTTGGCAAAAGCTTTCATGTCTTCCATCATTTCCTTTTGTTGGGTAGCACGCATATAAGTATCTGCCATACCCATTAAGGTTTGATAATAAAAATCGGCCATTTCATCCACCATCATTTCCTTGGTCCAGAGATCAATGCGCAGGGCTGATTTATCCGCCGCATCCCAAAAAGCCACCATCATGGCTCTTGCAGGTTGTGCCATATCTGCCGTGCTATCGCTCGCTTTCCATTGAATGGACTGTGGTACTTTTTGTTCGTCTAAGTGAACATCAATGTTTATTGTTGAAGTATGCATACGTAATTCAAAGATTTTAAAATAAGGCGCAAAAATAAGGTTTAATCAGCAGCTGAATGAAGGCTTATACGCTCAATGCTGCTTTGCGTAAAGATTCATATATGGCGATAGCACTGGTATCCCAACTAAATTGACCAGCCCTTTCCAAGCCTTTGGTAATAAAAGCATTACGAACACCTTCATTTCGGTATAGACTCAACATTTCTTTGGCAATGGCATCAGGATCGGCAGGATCAACCAGCAAAGCAGCATCACCGGCTACTTCCGGCATACTGCTGGTATTAGAGCAAATAACGGGAACACCACATTGCATGGCTTCTAAAATGGGTAGTCCAAAACCTTCGAACCAAGATGGATATACCAGTGCATAAGCTGCGGCTGTTACTCTTTGTAATTGTTCTTCGGGTAAATAATCCAATAGCACCACATCTTCCCGGTATTTGTAGGTCTTGATTTTTTCCAAAAGATCATCGTATTGCCAGGCTTTTCTACCTGCTACCAGCAACTTCATATTACTGTGTTGCCATTTTTTAAAATGTGAGAATGCTTTCAGTAGGTTCAATAAATTTTTCCGGGGATGAATACCCCCTATAAACAAGAAATATTCTCTTCCATCTGCATACCCATCTTTCACCGCTTGTTTGTCTTCCCACTCTATGGGTTGAAATCCTTTCCGTACTGCGCCGCCGATCACTTGGATCTTTGCTTCTTCAGTTCGATAGGTTTTCATGATATCTGTTTTTGAAAATTCAGATACGGTAATGATCTGTTTTGCCTTGCGTAGAAATACCGGCGTGAACCAACGATAATAAGCTCGCTGGTACCAGCTGATGTATTGGGGATGATGTAAAAAAGCCAGATCATGGATCATGAGTACTTGCGGAACAGAACTGGTAACGCTACAAAATCCATAGGGCTGAAACCAAACATCTGCTTTCCATTTTTTTACGGCTCTTGTAGCTTTTATATCATACCAATATTTAAAACTCAGAGGATGGCGTGCGGCCGGGGGTACTAATATCGAATGAACATTAGGAGCTGTAATAAAAGTTGTGTCCCATGCACGGTCATACAATAATAAAAACTCATCTTCCGGATGCAAGGCCACCATACGACGTAACACTTCCGCAGTATAATGCCCATATCCTTCCATCGGATTGTTCTGTAGAAAAATGGCATTGATAGCGATACGCATGGGGAGCAAAATTAATTGCAATTGTTGAAAGAGACTTTAAAACCTCCAATAACACTGAATATAAAATATCAAGTTATTAAGATTGTTAAACAAACGGTATTATTTTAAAAAAATGATTGGGTTACAGGCAACCGAAATAATTTAATGTGCATTTAGTCTTTAACAAACCATATTTAATAGAATGGAGTTGGTGCAGTTAATCAAAGAATGTAAAAAGCGAAGCATTACCGCACAGAAGTATCTGTATGATCGTTATTCCATTCAATTATATCTCATCTGCAGACGTTATCTAAAATCCGATTCAGAAGCGGAAGAGATGTTACAAAATGGATTTCTAAAAATTTTCAATTCGCTGGAAAGCTTTATGTATCATACAGATGCCGCTTTTGTGGCATGGATGAAAAAGATCATGATCAATGAATGTTTGCAGGAGCTTAGGAAGAAAAATAATTTTTATCTGGTAGCTGAAGAAAATGCTGTTGATATCCGTGGGACAGATGATGTTATTTCAAAATTATCGGTAGATGAGATCTATAAACTGATCACTGAAATGCCGATCGGATATAGAACTGTTTTTAATTTATATGTGATAGAAGGGTATAGCCATGATGAAATTGCAGCCCAATTGAATATTTCAATAGGTACAAGCAAGAGTCAACTAAACAAGGCCAGAAAAAAGTTACAAGAATCTATCGCACAAATGAATGTATATGCAGCACCTAAAGCAAGATGATTCAATACGCACTGCGATCACTGAAATGCAGCAATTACCTGAAAGCTTTCTGTTCAACAATCAGAAAGCATGGTCAGCTATTGAGACCCGGTTACCTGAAAAAAGGAAATTTCCAAAAAAATGGTATTTAGCTGCTGCTGTAATATTACTTCTAACAGCCTCCTTTTACTTCACTAGTACCACAAACAACTACAAGCAGCTAACACAAAATAAGGTTCAGACAACGCCTATTTCAGTCACAACGAAGGAACCTCTGGGCATTAATATCCGAAATACAGGATCTATAAATGTTGCAACACTCAGCACAAAAAAAAATAAAAAGAGTTTTATACCGATGCCAAAAAGCAAGTCAGAAAAAAACATCGCACCAATAGTACCTCAAGAACACAACATAATTGCTATCACTGAATCTCCGATACATACGCTTGTAGCAAATGATAAAACTGAGAAACAACAAATCACAACATCAACAACAGCAATCATAACAAAGCAAGCTCCCAAAAAATATAAGATTATTCATATCAATGAGTTGAGCTCCGGTTATACCATACCTGCTGAATTAAAAAATCTAAGCAAATACGAATTCAAAAAAGCAGAGATACTAGAGTCAACATCCCAACCCATGGAAAACTTAACCCGACAGCTTTTTTTCTTCAAGAAAGTACCGTCTGTTAGTAATACTACTTCTATTTCAGAAAATTAAATACCATGAAAAAAATATGCTTACTCTTCCTGTTCATAACAGGAACCGGCACCATTTTGCAGGCTCAGTCAAGAGATTTACCGAATAGAACGGAAAGTCTTTTCGAAAACCCACCTCCGGGAAAATCAAATGCACGTTTTACATTTTACCTTTCAAACAATATTAGAGTTCTCCTTGAACTTGAATACATTTCCCAACTGGAGCAACTTCCGAATCTCGACTCATTGGTTGGGAAAACAATAGCCCTGCTAAACCCTTTGGCTGATTCATTAAAAGAAGATGGGATTGTACGAAGAGTAGATGTAGTAATGACAGATGCAATTCCAAAGATCAGAATTATCTCACACCCACAGTTCTCTAATACGTATACGATCAAAGATGATGAGTTAATGCAATTGAAAGTAAATCAGGATACCATTCGAATCATAGGGCTATCAAAGAGTCGTGTTAAATGGAATGTGATGGACGCAGATGGCAAAAAAAGTATACAGGACCGATATTCAAATATGTCTGTAACGATTGTCTTAAATAACATTGCAGATATACATACACTTCCAACAGATGCTCTAAAAAATTGCCTTAGTAGCTTACAACCAAAAGTTGAAAGCTTTTATTCACGCGACAAACAAAACAGCCCTCCTTATAAATATAATGCGAGTTTTAATATGAGAACAGGGAAAATGTTTTCCCCGGTTGATGTTTCTTATATCCCAACAGGGAACGAAAAGATTTCCGGGATACTCGGCTTCTCCCTATCTGCTGTCAGAGGTAATATTGTTCCTTCTGTGGAAGCAGGCATCGCTTTTAATAAAACCAATAATTTCTTTAGTACAAGTTTTCGTTTTTATATAGAAAGGCAATATTTCTTTTCAAGAGACCTGAACAATAAACTTACCATCAGTCCGAATACTTTTGGAGTATTTCAGATATGGCAATCAGAAAAAAAATCAACTGGAAACGCTTTGACATTTTCCGGAAATCTCAGTCTGGGATATTTATTCTCCAGAAAAGGAAACTGGTATGAACCAAATACCTGGAGAATAGGTCTTCCGGTTTTAAAAAACAGACATCTGTCCATTGAGCCGCATTTGGTATTCAATGATTTGTTTAAAAACCTATCACCATCTATAAAACTCAGCTTTAATTTTTAAAGATCGATCACCAGATCCCTAATCAGTAATTACACTGTTGCTCTATTCTTAAAAAGTCATACTGAGTATGACTTTTTAACATTTCATCATTCATTCAAAATCGCATTATTATATTATTTTTTTTATCATTGTATGAATATGCGAACCCTTATCTTTTTGCTGATTTGTACCAATAGTCTAATGGCTTCTTCACAAACAGATTCTTTATGGGTACAACTCAATAAACAAGCCTTCAAAAAAGGAGATACACTCGATTTCTCTTGCGTCATCCCCGATTTTGAAAAAGCAAAACTCAATGCGGCATCCTTACATGTATGGATCGATCATATCAGTACCGGCACCCGCTGGAAATTCCGTTATCCCTTTATCAATGGTGAAGCGCAGGCTGCACTGGTGTTGGCAAAAACATTACCCGACGGACATTTTGCTGTGAACTTTCTAGTACAAAAAGGTTATTTCCGTTTATCCGGACAATTAAAAGACAAGTTTGATGATGAAAACAATATCAATTACATAATGGTTCCAAAAAACAAACGGACCTATTCAGAAACCATCACCCTGAATAAAGATGGTTTTTTTCGTTTGAAGAGTACCTTATTCGAAGATTCTGCCTATTTCGTTTTTTCACCCATTAAAAAGAACGCCAAAAATAACCTCAACATCAGCATTGAAACTCCTTTGGATTCTACATTCATTCCAGAAATGGAGAGCAGGATATGGATCACTGTCGGTAATCAGAAAAAACTCATGAACAAAGAAGATTCTGCTGCTTATGCATTTAATATGACCACCAGCTCGGGTACAGATCTGTTACCCAATGTAACAGTAGTGGGTAAATTCAAAAAGAAAGTAGAACAATACGACGACTATTATTCAAGCGGACCATTCAAACGCGATGAAGCGATGATCTTTGATGGAATTGAAGACGAAACCATGGCACGTTCCATGAGCATTCTTCGTTTTCTGGAAGGGAAAGTACCCGGACTGATCATTGAAAAAGATCAGGAAACCATGGTGGAAATGGCAAGGTGGAGAGGCGAGCCTACGGAAATTTATTTGGATGAGTTTAGAGTATCACCACAAGATATTTGGATCGTTTCTCCTTCTGATGTGGCGATGGTAAAAGTATATCGTCCACCGGCAATGTTATCTCCCTTATCCGGAGCTGCAGGAGCTATTGCTATTTATACGAAGCGTGGAGAGTTTGCGGGGAAGAATAGATTTAAACATAGCTTTACAGTGAAGGGATATACGCCTGCGGAAGCGGTTTGGCAATAATATTTCTGTAGAAGGTCAACAGATATTGATCGTTTACATTTCTCATTGATACAATTCATTTCAAAAAAACTTGTGCCATGCAAAAATTACAATTCAAAGTAAACATCAACGCACCTGCAACCAATGTATATGATTGTATGCTTGGTATTCAAAATAAATCAACTTATGAGCAATGGACTTCATTGTTCAATCCCACATCCACTTATGAGGGAAGTTGGAATAAGGGAAGTAAAATTTTATTTGTTGGCGTAGATGAGCAAGGAGAAAAGGGTGGTATTGTTTCCAAGATAGCTGATAATATTCCCAACCAGTTTGTTTCCATTCAACATTATGGTCTTGTAAAAGGGGATGAGGAAATTACAGAGGGCCCGGAAGTAGAAAAATGGGCCAATGGATTTGAAAATTATCACTTTGAAGAAAACAATGGAATTACAACCGTTACTGTTGAATTAGACACTACGGAAGATTTCATAGGTTATATGAATGAGAAATATCCAAAAGCACTTAACAGGTTGAAAGAGCTTTGTGAACAGTAAAATGGAACGCAGATGATCATGATTGTCATGATTTACGCAGATGAATGAATCATGATTGATCATGAAAATCATGATAATCCGTGTTCCATCATTAGTACTGATAAAACCCTTTCCCCGTTTTCCTCCCCAACTCACCCGCCGCAACTTTAGCAGCCTGTATCGATGAAGGCGTTAAACGTTTGGGTTTGCCCAGTGCTTCCCATACAATATTGCTTACGCCGAAATTGATATCCATTCCAATAAGATCCATCAGTTTGAATGGACCCATTTTAAAACCACTGGCTTCCATCACCGCATCAATCGCAGCAAAAT
Source organism: uncultured Sediminibacterium sp. (assembly GCA_964392685.1). GTDB lineage: Bacteria > Bacteroidota > Bacteroidia > Chitinophagales > Chitinophagaceae > Sediminibacterium. Next base: position 10,508 of record CAYMQQ010000009.1, on the reverse strand, counting down.
CCATCTGTTCTTTTTCTACCAGTTGCATGGCTTCCAGGTAATAATGTCTGGCAACGCGATTGACAATAAAGCCAGGTGCATCTTTACAAACAACGGGCACTTTTCCCATCTGTTTACTGATATTGATGGTCTGTTGCATTACTTCCGCAGCAGTAGTATTGCCTTGTATGACTTCCACCAGTTTCATCAATGGAGCCGGATTAAAAAAATGCATGCCAACGACTCTTTCAGGATGCGGAATTTCAGCTGCGATCTCGCTCACCGGAATTGAAGAAGTATTGGTAGCCAAAATGGTATCACGACTATTCAAAGCAGCCAGTTGCGTAAACAAACCCACTTTGACTTCTTTCTTCTCAATGATTGCTTCAATGATCATATCTGCTACGCAATCTTCTGCATGGGTAGTGAATAGTATCCGATCGAGTATTGCTTGTTTTTCTTCCCCGCTCATCTTTCCTTTTTCTACCAGCTTATTAAGGCTGATGTCGATTCCCTTTCTGCTTTTTTCAAGCATCTCCCCACTCAGATCAAACTGAATGGTACGATAACCCGATTGGGCACTTACCTGGGCAATACCACTTCCCATAGTGCCCGCACCACAAATACAGATGGTTTTGATTGATTTCATACGATCCTGTAATGATTGGAACGCAAGATACTTACATCTTTTCCACTTTAACTAAACGCCGTAAAATCCTGCTACTCAGATGGCTTACTTTTATACCATGCAAAAAATGCAGCAACTCGATCTGTTTGGAATGCCTGTTGAACCGGCTAGTGCACCTGCAAAAAAAACGGTAGCACCTAAAGCGAAACCTGTTCACGAAGTTGTATCAGAGCCTCAACCTGTGGTTGTAGCAGAACCCGAACCCGTAATAGTTCCTGAGCCTGTTATAGCCATCGCTGAAACACCTGCTATTGAACCTGAACTTCCAGTTGCTACTGCAACTCCGGTCAAACAAGAAGATCCGGTTGTTTTTGCCGACGAGCGTATTGTTGTCAAGATCAAGCCCAAGAACATTGTTACAGAAACAAAAGCTGTTGAAGAACCGGCAGTTGCTCCGGCAAAAGTTGCTGAACCCGTTGCCAAACAACCCGGCAAGCGTGGCAGAAAATCTTTCCGTGAAATAGATACCGAAATTGATCTCGTTGATATTCCGGATGAAGAAACATTGAAGCAAAAACTATATTACCCCATTAGTGAAGTAGCTAAATGGTTCAAAGTGAATACTTCTTTACTGCGTTATTGGGAAAATGAATTTGATATTCTCCAACCCCGCAAAACACGCAAGGGAGATCGCTTATTCCGATATGAAGACATCCGCAACTTACAACTGATCTATTTCTTGTTGCGCCAACGAAAGTTCTCCATTGAAGGTGCAAGAACTTATCTCAAACAAAACAAACACCAGGCCGATGTACAGGCTCAGCTTGTACAATCGTTGACTAAATTCAAATCTTTCTTATTAGAGTTGAGAGCAGGTTTAGGATCTTAACCTTGTCGCACAGTAACATCAGTATTCGCAGCAGCCAACTGTAAATGATTTGCTTC
>CAYMQQ010000009.1:0-8856 GCA_964392685.1 uncultured Sediminibacterium sp. | reverse complement strand
CTTGTCGCACAGTAACATCAGTATTCGCAGCAGCCAACTGTAAATGATTTGCTTCCAGCCAACTAATAATTTCAAGATTTACCTGCTGTCTTAGTTGATTGAATGTTTCTATGGACTGATCCATGGATGTGAAAAATTCAATGATCACCACATGAGCATTCTTTCCTGTTTCTGCGAGGAATACAACTGTGCTAAGAACATCAGGTTTATTCAATATCGTTTTGACTGCCACGGTGAACGCTTCCAATTGTGTTGCTGAAGCTGCCAAATCCAATTCTATCCGAAGTTCTGCTTTACGCTGTGTTCGCAAACTGATATTGTCTACGATCGTATCCACCATTTGCTTATTCGGAACAGAGATATAAGTTTTTTCTGTAGTTCTGATACGCGTACTTCTTAATCCGATCTTTTCAATATTTCCGGTGAATCCATTGACTTTTACCAGATCACCTACGGCAAATGGACGATCAAAAAATATGATAAAGGAAGCGATTAAATTTTCCAGACTCTCTCTTGTGGCTAAAGCAAGTGCAGCACCCACTATACTCAATCCGGTTAACACATTGCCTACGGGTTTATTAAAAGAGAATTTCATGATCAATAATAAGCCGATGATCACCAGTATCACTTTAAAAAAATCTTTGAAAAAGATAACCAGCTGATTATCTGTTTGATCGGGTGTAAGGTTTGCTTTCTCCTCTAATATGATAGCAATAAAATCAATCACACGCAAACAAAGCCGAATGAAAACGATTACCATAATTGCATTGGCAATAGACTCAATCATTTGACGTGAAGTAATACGATAGACCTTAAAATCCAATACTCCCGGAAATTGTAATTTGTCTATGGCAATAATGGTAATAGATAAAAAAAGAAACAATCCCAATGGCCCTGCCACCAGATCTAAAAAAGACTGACGGGCAGTTTGATTTCTTTTTTTTGTAATAGCCTTATATAACTGATGAGCTAGGTATTTAGAAATGTAGCGCTTCAATAACAACATCAGCAAAATGGTACCTAGTACATAGAGATATGCTTCAATGGTATTATCCAGTATCTTTTGTTGCAACAAACTTTCCATGCTGTAATTTACTAAGAAGCTTTAAGATTCCCATTGATGTAGTTGCATATCCGTACCATCAAAACTTGCATAGGTGAAGTTGCGGATCCAGTCGCCGAGGTTGATATAGCGACTGTTTTCATTCAGCTTAAAGTCGATGGGGTAATGACGATGACCAAACACGAGGTAATCGAAATGTTCTTTAGCCAATATTTCTTTACAATAAATAATCAGCCACTCATTTTCTTCACCCAGAAAATGCTGATCGGAAGTGCCGGTCTTTTCACGACTCTTTCGGCTGAAATAATTCGCCAATCCAATTCCCCAAGTAGGATGCAATAATCCGAACAACCACTGACACAAAGGATTTCGAAATATCTTTTTCAAAAACTTATAACCATGATCACCCGGACCTAGCCCATCACCATGACCAATATAAAAACGCTTCCCATTCCATTCAAATACTTTAGGGTGATGGTAGACCGGAATATTCAGTTCTTTCTCAAAATATCCGCGCATCCACATATCATGATTACCGACAAAAAAATGGATCGCAATCCCGCGATCGGTAAGTTCAGCAAGCTTACCGAGTAAACGTACATAACCTTTGGGTACTACCTGTTTGTATTCATACCAGAAATCAAAAATATCTCCCACAATAAAGATCATGGCAGCACTGTCTTTGATGCTATCCAAAAATGCCACTACTTTTTTTTCACGAACAAGGCTCTGTTCATAATCAGGCGCGCCGAGATGAAAATCTGAAAGAAAATATATTTTTTGTTGCGGTGTAATGGATGGCATTAGGCAAATAACAATTGTGCATCCGTTTGATGCATGAATGATCTGTGAATTTACTGTTTATTTTTTTGCTGCATATATACCAGCAAATCGCCACATTCAATACGAGGTCTGCCACTTACATTTCCTTTATACCAGTAGATCCATGCTTCTACAGCGGTATCATTCAAGTATACCGTCGTTTTCTCACGAGCATATAATACCGGCTCATCTGCTTCACCATTGATGCCTTCATAATCATCCAACTGACCAATGGCCCATGGAAATTCAGCCGTTTGCTGAATGGTATACAATTCTCCGGTGATCCAAGTTTCAGCATTGGTTGGAACTGCCGCCGGGTATTCACCCATATCATATAACGCACCCTTCACTTTTGCAGTGCCTACCAATTCAAAATATTTGCTGATATATGCGTATGCAGGATGCTGAAAGCCACTTCTGAGTGAACCATACACAAATAAAGGCAATACGGTGATCGACATACGATTTAGTTAGTTCTTTGGACAAGGAAACAAAATACTTCTTTCGGACCATGCACACCTACTACCAGTGTTTTTTCAATATCGGCGGTTCTACTCGGACCGGTTGCCAATGTGATCATGGAAGGCAATTGCTCTCCATATTCTTTTTGTAATGACAATAAAGCTTCATCAATATCATAGACCAACTGATCTGTATATGCAATACAAATATGTATAGGTGCATACACACTCACCGTTCTGCCACTTTGTTGCCCACTGGATAGCACCATACTTCCTGTTCTTGCCACGAGGTATTCGCAGCCTGTGATAGAAGCATCACAACCTTCTACATCCGGGGCTGTCATGGCGTGAAACCCCGCATCTGTAAGTATTTGCTTGAGTTCCTCTTCTCTACAATACAACTCTTTCCACTCCCGTTTAATGAAAAGCATATTGAGCTGTGAAGCCAGCTCCTTCTCATTTTCACAATAAGAGAAGTAGCCTTGGAGTTTGGTGAAATTTTCTGCAAATAAAAGGTCCAACTCTTCAGTCGGCGCATGGAATACCGAAGACTGTTCTGTTTGTTGGGGAAAGGGAACAGGCACCGGTTGTGTCAGTGCCTGTTTTATTTTTTTCAAAATGGTATCTCTTGCTGATTGTGACATTATACCGTTTCGTTTGAATCTGTTGTAGTGTTTGTATCAGGTGTTACTGTTTCTTCAGCAATAACTTCTGTTGCAGCTGGTAGCGTCTCTTCTACTTCTAACAATTTCTTCTCCTCAAAAGGTCTTTTGCCAATCAACTCTTCCACATCACTTTTATGTAGTACCTCTTTATCTAACAATTCTTTTGCGAGTTTTTCTACTTGTTCTTTTTTCTCCGTCAACAATTGAATAGTACGCTGATACGCTTCATCAATAATACCTCTTACCTCTTCATCGATGATCTTTCCTGTTTCTTCACTAAATGGTTTGGTAAATGTATTTTCCTGTGAAGGATCATAAAAACTCACATTACCTACTTTGCTGTTCATACCATAAGCTGTTACCATGCTGTAAGCAATTCTGGTGATCTGTTGAAGATCATTCGCAGCACCGGTAGAAATTTTTCCAAAGAAAATCTGCTCTGCAGCACGACCACCCAATGTCATACAAATCTGATCCATTAACTGATCTGTATTGTATAGGTATTGTTCAGTAGGTGTGTATTGCGCATACCCCAAAGCAGCCGTTCCTCTTGGTACAATGGTTACTTTCAATAAAGGATATGCATGCTCCAAGAACCAACCACACACGGCATGTCCGGCTTCATGATAAGCGATCACAGATTTTTCATGCGGAGCAATGATTTTGTTTTTCTTTTCCAATCCACCGATCACACGATCAATAGCATCTTGGAAGTCGCTCATATCTACTGCTTCTTTTCCTTTACGCGCTGCGATCAATGCTGCTTCATTACATACGTTGGCAATATCAGCACCTGCAAAACCCGGTGTTTGTTCAGCCAGTTTATGCAGATCCAATGTTTCAGATATTTTGATCGGACCTAAGTGTACTTTGAAGATCGCTTCACGACCCTTAACATCCGGTCTGTCAATAGAAATTTGTCTATCGAAACGTCCCGGACGCAATAACGCACTATCCAATACATCCGGTCTATTGGTAGCAGCAAGGATAATGATACCGGTATCACCACCAAAACCATCCATCTCCACCAATAATTGGTTCAATGTATTCTCTCTTTCATCATTACTCATGATGGCATTTCTACCACGTGCACGACCAATGGCATCGATCTCATCAATAAAGATGATACAAGGTGCTTTCTCTCTGGCTTGTTTGAACAGGTCACGTACACGGCTGGCACCCACACCTACAAACATCTCCACGAAATCACTACCACTCAAGCTAAAGAAAGGTACTTGTGCTTCACCCGCCATGGCTTTTGCTAACAAGGTTTTACCGGTACCCGGAGGACCCACCAGTAATGCACCTTTTGGAATCTTACCACCCAGTGAAGTATATTTTTTAGGATTCTTCAGGAAATCAACGATTTCCATGACTTCTACTTTTGCTTCATCCAGTCCGGCCACATCTGCAAAAGTGATGTTCACTTTTGCGCCTTTATCAAACAAAGTAGCTTTTGATTTACCGATATTGAAAATACCTCCCGGACCTCCGCCGCCGGATGGACCACCCATTTTACGCATGAGTAATACCCAGGCAAATACAATGATGAGTAAGGTAAACACCGTTTGTAACAATGGACCAAACCATTCCGGGGCTTTCACCGGACGAAGTTCCACTTCAGCTACGTTATTAGCTTTGCAGAAGGCATCAAGTCTTTCTTCAAATGATTTCCAGTCTACCACTTCAAACGCAAAAAGCGGAGTCCCTTTCACTTTATCAGCAGATAACCGTCCTTTGAATTGTTTTACATAAAACTCTTTGGAGAGTCTGTCTGGCTTGATATATACATGCACCTGTTCTTTATTCTTCACCAAATCCAGTTTCTGTACATCACCGGGTAGCAATATCTCATTTCTGAATTGCTGCTCGGAAATCACTTTCAGTTCCGGTGAAAAGTTCATAACCTGTGCCAGAATCAGCACAATAGCGATGATGCCATATACCCAGTAAATATTGAATTTTGGTCCCTTACGTTGACCATCTCCTTTTTCCATTTTCGATTGCTTGTTTTCCTGTGACATATTCCTCTCTGTATTGACGATTCAGGATCCGATATATTCAGTGATCCTATAATTTTTATTTATTCATGTATTTGCGAAGCCGCATCACTCCACATTTCTTCTAATTTGTAAAACTTTCTGGCATCCGGATGCATCACGTGCACCACAATGTTTACATAATCAATCAGTACCCATTGTAATGCTTGTCTGCCTTCATGCTTATAGGGATGCTCATCACAACTCTTTTTCACTTCTTCTTCCACTGAATCACAGATAGCCCTGATCTGCGTGGTACTGGATGCCTGACAAACCACAAAAAAGTCAGCCGAAGCTTCCGGTATTTTTCGGAGATCCAGACTGATGATATTTTCACCTTTTTTATCCTGAATAGCTTTAATAATAGCCTTGAAAATTTTAGAATTTCTGGTAAGTCTAGATACCGAACTCTTCGTGCGGCTTTGTAAAACTGAAAGCGGTTCCAATAATAGCGTTGATTTAAATTAAACAATGATCCGGATCCTCTGACCCTCTTTCTTTAACACCCTACTTGGTGTTGAACGGTCTGTGTACCTTTGACATCGGTAACTTCGTCAAAAATAGTAATTCTTTGCCATCAGACATCGTTAAAACACCAATCGGACAGCCGTTCGTGGAATTATCTGTAACAGATAGTACCAACATCTATGCCATGACCCATATTCAACACAATATGGCAACACATGGTTCAGTTTTCTTTGCGCATCAGCAAGTGGCAGGGAAAGGTCAACATGGGAAAACCTGGGTGACCGAGGGGGGGCAAAACATCATTCTTTCCGCTATCATTGACCCAAATCCTTTGATACTGGGGCAACAATTCAGATTAAGTGTTGCGGTTGCCTTGGCTTGTTATGATTTTTTCAGCAGGTATGCGGGTGATGAGACCCGTATAAAATGGCCCAATGATATTTATTGGCGTGACAGAAAGGCAGGGGGGATTTTGGTTGAGAACCAAATTCGGGGTCAACAGTGGCAATGGGCAGTTGCGGGAATGGGTATCAACATCAACCAAACCGCATTCGACCCTACACTGATTAACCCTGTTTCACTCAAACAAATCACGGGCAAAACTTTTGATCCGGTACAACTCGCTAAAGAACTCTGCACCGACCTTACCAAACGTGTGCATCAACTATTCAACCATCCCTTTTCAGTATTATTAGAAGAATACAACCGGTATTTGTTCAAAAGAAACGAAATCGTACAACTCAAAAGACTCAACACTCGGTTCACATGCACCATACTTGGTGTTAATGAAAACGGAGAGTTACTGGTAAAAGACGGTCCGGCAGATCGGTTTGTGTTTGGAGAAGTAAACTGGGTGAATAATGAATATTAAATGATGAATATCGAATGATATCGGTCCTACATACTTCATCATTCAATATTCATTATTCATCATTCTTCTCTTCTCCCCTTAACTTGCACCCTAATCAGTTTCACATGAATTCTTCTATTCGTCTTACCCATTTTTCTCATGGTGCGGGGTGTGGTTGTAAGATCGCTCCGGCTGTTTTGGATACGATTTTGAAATCTAATCAGCCCGCCGCTTTGTTCCCACAATTATTGGTAGGCAATGCTACTAAGGATGATGCAGCAGCTTATGATCTTGGTAATGATCAAGTACTGATTAGTACAACCGATTTTTTTATGCCGATTGTAGATGATGCTTTCGCATTCGGAAAAATCGCCGGCGCCAATGCTATCAGTGACGTGTATGCTATGGGTGGACAGCCTATTCTTGCCATCGCCATTCTTGGATGGCCGGTTGATAAATTACCCGCAGAACTTGCTCAACAAGTGATTGAAGGAGCACGTGCTGTTTGTACGGAAGCAGGCATTCCGCTGGCAGGCGGTCATAGCATCGATTCTCCTGAACCTATTTTTGGATTAGCCGTCAATGGACTTGTTGATAAAAAAAGCCTCAAACAAAACAACACCGCTCAAGAAGGCGATTGGTTATTACTCACCAAACCTTTGGGCGTAGGCATTTTATCTACGGCGCAAAAAAAAGAATTACTGAGTGCTGATGACCAACAAGCTTTATTGCAACTATTGATGCAGTTGAATAAAGTGGGTGCTGCATTGGGAAAAATCAACGGGGTGCATGCGATGACAGATGTGACCGGCTTTGGCTTACTTGGACATTTACTCGAAGTAGCCGAGGGCAGTGGGCTGTCTGCTGAACTGTATTATTCAAAAGTACCGGTGATAGATGCTGCAAAAAACTATCTCGCACAAAGAATAGTTCCTGATGCTACATATCGTAACTGGAACAGCTATAGCAGCAAAACCGGTTTTGGTACGGGTGTGAATGTGATGGAAGCTTTCAATATTCTTCCCGATCCGCAAACCAATGGCGGGCTGCTCATTGCCGTTGCGCCTGAGGCATTGGAGCAAGTACAAACTACATTTCGTGAAAATGGACTTGACGGTTTCATCAATCCTATCGGTAAAATGATGGGTAAAACTGAGAAGACAATCACCGTAGTCGCTTGATGATTAAATGCGAAGGATAGGCCGCAGATTTTTACGATCAATTATGATTTATTGGTCTAGGTGAAATCTGCGTTCATCATAATAATCATAAAAAATCTGCGGCCCATTATCGCTTAAGCAATTGGCATAAAGACGGGTGCAACAATAGAGCTCACACTTGCACCGCCAACATGTTCTATAGCACTCATAGGAATACTAATAATTGTTACAGATGCGCTAATCGCTTCTTCTTGCTCTTTTGTTAATTCAGCAGTTTCAGAAAGGAATAAAAAACCTTTGCCATTAGCATTCACGCAAAAAAATGCATTCCCCATAAACGCCTCTAACTGATCATGTGAGAAAGGAATGATGCGATAGCCGGTAGATAATAGTAATTGTTTCACCGCCATCAGATCCATATCATCGGCAAACGCTTCTTCACACAACAATGCGAAATCTGAACCCAGACATAACATACGATTGGTATGCAATAAAAACTTTCCGGAAGTATCCGTAGCATAAAAAGCAATGGCTTTGTACTGATGTGCTGCTGCAAATTTCTCCAGCATGGCTGTATGGGTTCTCTGCGATAAGCAGGCATAGATGAGTTTGTGTTCATGATCCATCACCATACTGGCAGTACCTTCAAGGAAAAATCCATCTACTTCAAATTCGCTCCAATCTTCAATATCATTGACCAGAAAATATTTACGTAGGTATTCAAGAATATCATCCCTTTTTTCTTGTCTTCGATCTCGTCGGTACATAGGTAACACTGCTACTGTTCTATCCGGTAAAGTGGTTAACCAACAGGAGGGGAAAATAGCATCTATAGAATCAGCGGCGTCTTGTTCAAACACTACAGCTTGAACTTCATTTTTTTTGAATGCCTGATGTAGCGCATCAAAATTTTGCAATACCGCTTTATCAGCTGTATCTGCCGGACTTATCATTAACACTAAATCAGCGGGCACAGCCATATTAAGAGAGTTTATCAATTTTCTGTGCAAGTTGATGGTCAAGATCAGTAACAATATCTCCGGCATCATGTGTGCTTAACCATATCTCAACAGTATTCCACACATTACTCCAGTAAGGATGATGATTCATCTTTTCAGCTTCAATAGCCACCCTTGTCATAAAAGCAAAAGCCTCAGAAAAATTCTGAAACTGAAATTTCTTATACAGTTTATTATTTTCTTCTACCCACATGATGAATAATGAATTTAGAATTATTAATACTCAACGCCCATCTTTATTTGGACATTCCTCTGTTACTTATTTCTAATTTATATGTTATAAAAATACCATATTCACTTTATTCTTTA
>CAYMQQ010000008.1:29271-48939 GCA_964392685.1 uncultured Sediminibacterium sp. | reverse complement strand
TTTGGTAGACAATCGTCATGTCTATCCAAGAAGGGTTTATCTAGGAGGGTTGTAGTTTGGTGATTTTGGTGCCTATGACCTATTACGTCGTTTTCCTGATTTTTTTGCTGCGGCATTTCCGATTTGTGGTATTGCTGATATTCCATTGTTGTTACAAAATGCTAAAGAAGTTCCGATGTGGATTTTTCATGGAGAAAAAGATCCGGTGGTATCGCCGGAGCCCAACCGCGAATTATACAAAGCGTTGATGACTGCCGGCGCCAAAGATGTTACTTATTCAGAGTATCCGGGTGTGGCACATGATAGTTGGACCAATGCTTTTGCAGAGCCTAAATTATTGCCTTGGTTGTTTTCGCATAAGAAGAGGGTGAAGAAAAATTAGGAGGGTTTGTTTTTATTGATTGCCACAGAGGGCACAGAAGGACACAGAAAAATTACTTAGGTTTTGAAATCATTTATAGTTGCTTGTTGTCTACTTGTTATATACGCCTGTTCTCCAGCAAAAAAGGGAACACTGCAAGTAACGCCAACCTCACTTCGGTTGATTGATGTGTATGACATCCCGTATCAGTTTTCATTTCAGCAAACAACTGTGGGTGGTTTATCGGGAATAGATTTTGATAAAACAGAACAAGTTTTCTATACTATTAGTGATGACCGATCTGCATTACAACCGGCGCGGTTTTACACGATGAAGGTTATATTGAAGGATGAGAAGATCGATACGGTTTTATTCCAACAAGCCGATACATTGCAACAACCGAACGGACAATCCTATCCTTCCTCTAAAGAAAACCCACAACTGACACCTGATCCTGAATCCATTCGTTACCATCCCATCACAAGACAAATTGTATGGACCAGCGAAGGAGAAAGAATCGTAACAGCAAAAGATACCGTGATCGCAGACCCCTCTATTCAAGTAGTTGATAGATCGGGAAAATATATTCGCAGCTTTTCATTGCCGGATAATTTGCGGATGTCTGCTCTGTAAAAAGTGCCTAGACTCTATGTTTTTTTAGATTGTGCGACATTCACCAATAACTATCAAAATTTGTTCGTGAGCTTAGAAGAACCCAGGTATGAAGATGGTCCGCAAGCAAGCTTGGAACCAAATGATGCTTGGGTACGTTTGTACAAATTCAATGTATCCAATGGGAAAGCGGTTGCTCAGTATGCATATAAACTCGATCCGGTGGCGTATGCACCCAATCCGCCGGGGAGTTTTATGGTGAATGGTATTCCGGATATTATGGATATCGGAAATAATAAATTACTCGTAATGGAAAGATCTTTCTCCACGGGTAGATTAGCATGTACGATTAAAATTTTTATGGTTGATTTGAATGATGCGGAAGATATTAGCTAGATCAACAACTTAAAAAATAATCCACCCCAAAAACCACTTCGAAAAAAATTATTATTGAATCTGGATGAGCTGGGTATGTATACTGATAATGTAGAAGGCATGTGTTTGGGCCCAAGATTAAAAAATGGAAAACGATCTTTATGGATGATTGCTGATAATAATTTATCAGCTTTGGAAAAGACGCAGTTATTTTTGTTTGAAGTGAATGAATCGTTATGAAGCAACTGATTTATCTTTTTCTTTTATCAGCCCTCATTACCTGTAAAGAGCCCACCAATTCCGGAAATCCACGTGTGGTGATTGAAACAAAATATGGAGAAATAGAAGTAGAGCTGTATGCAGATAAAGCACCCGCTACCACCGCTGCGTTTTTAAGTTATGTAGACTCAGGATTTTATGAGAACACTTCTTTTTATCGTGTATTAAATGTAAACAATCAGCCATCAAATGCACCTAAGACAGAAATTTTGCAAGGCGGTTTATGGCGAACCAAAAATGAAAAAGCAAGAAGCATTACAGGCATACCACATGAAAGCACCGGTAAAACCGGTGTAAAACATAAAGACGGTGTGATATCGGTTGCCCGACTGGCACCGGGAACGGCAGGCAGTGAATTTTTTATTTGCATTGATGACCAACCCGGACTTGATGAAGGAGGAGAAAATGTAGAAGACAAATTGGGTTATGCAGCTTTTGGAAAAGTGATCAAAGGAATGAATATCGTGCGAAAGATTTATATGCAGAATGACAGAAACCAGTACCTCGATCCGCCCGTAGCTATTTATAATGTGAAACGAAACTAAGAATCATAGAAAAAAGAAGATAAACTACTCATTTTCAGGTATTTTTTATAGATTTAAACAAGCCTAATTTTACTATATAATGCGTGAACGAGTTTTAAGTTATCGCCAGTTATTGGTATGCCTCTTATTCATCTTCGGAACTACGGTATTGAAGGCCCAAGAACCTGATTCAACCCAACAGGTCGACAAATTTGCCGACACAACGGGGGGGTATGGATTCATGTATCTTTCCACCACCTGTATAGAGTGTAACCCGAAAGGCTCAGCGCACTATAAAAAATTTGCGATCATCAGTGGTTTTTATAAAGCCAGGGATTTTTATAGTTCTGTAGCAACAAGATCAGTTGGGCATTTTAAAAATAAGTTTGAAAAGCTGGGCTATTTTAAAGATAAAGTAACACAGACATGGAAATCACCGAAGCTGTTTGCAACGCTACAGGAGATTATAGAATACCGTGATGATCTGATTGCCAAACTGAAATCGGAAAACTATGTAGTCGTCTTTTTTGATGACCGCATTAATACAGAAGAGCTTGAGCGCGAATAGAAGGGTTTTGATGGTGAGATGGGTCTGGGTTGTGATTCCCCTGATCGCTGGAGTTTTGATTTACCTGAAAGGAAGAAAAGTTCCGGTTTTTTTTGAAAGATGGTTGCTATACAATTCAAAAGAAACAAGTTCTTTTCCCGGCTCCATATGGATACCTGATTATTTATGGGGTGTTTCCTTATGGATGGCCATGGTAATGGTTTGGGATGGCTGGGAGAAGATACCCAAGGGCTGGAAAATTGGAATAGCATTGATGGTTTCGGCAACCGAATTATTTCAATGGTTGGGCTGGATGCATGGAACCGGAGATTGGATAGATGTATTGATGTACCAAATGGCGATTTTAACCGTATATATCCTACACAAAACAAAACGAATATGAGAAAGAACAAAAATCTAATGGCAATATTGGTCGTATTGTCTTATGCAGTATTGTATGTGGCAAGCTCCGGACCAAAAGTAACGGCACCACCACCGGCACCTACCATCAAAGCACCTAGTTATGACTTTGAACCACCACAAAAAGCACCTGCTAAATCTGCTCAGGTAGTATTTCTGCTTGTAGATCCGGCTTATCAAGAAAAATTTGCTTACTCGAATTATAAAATATTCAGTGATTTTTCTAAAGCAATGGCTGCCGACTACAACGAATCATTAACCGCTAAAGGATATTCGGTACGTGGACCATTCGAGTATTATGATCAGGTGGTATACAATGATAAAAAAGAAAGCGACTTGTTATTGCAGGTAGAAATTGATTTTGATATCAATAGCTCCAACGTAAACTGGAACTCTTATTCTGAATATGTATCTGGTAAAGGGCGCTATGCTACTTACAGAACAGCATATAAGTATGCCGGCTTCTTTATCTTATCCGGTAAAGTAAACCTGGTTGCTGCTGAACCACTTACCAAAGAAAAATTATGGGCGAAGAGTATTCCGCTGAAGCAGAAACAAGTATATATCGCACCCGTGTACAATACGCTTGAGAGAAGCTTTAATATTGGTTTCAGTCGCGATCCGGGTGTTATCAACCCCATGATTGAAGCCCTGGAAGATTATTATAAGCAGGTATTCAATACTTCTTGGAATCACCTGGATCCTAATGAACTGGCTCCACTGAAAAAAGAAGTGTTGGAGATCAGAGAGAAGAAGAAATACTAAATCAATACACCCATCCAAATCTCAGCCATCCGCCTTAGGCGGATGGCTTTTTTATGCCCTAAAAGAAAAAATTGGGAATATCTTGTAACGTAAATGCAGAAACTGCGATTAGATAACAAGACTACAGGCAAACATCTTTGGAACTGGTAAAAACAATAACGAGCGAGGAAATAGTGGAACAGTGTAAAAGGGGCGATACCTCGGCCTTTTCCGCACTCTACCACATGCATTCCAAAGAAGTGTACAACACCATTTACCGTCTCGTACCCCATACGGGCGAGGCAGAAGATCTTTTACAGGAAGTATTTGTAGCAGCTTTTCAAGCCATTCACCGGTTTGAAAATACGGGGGGGTTCAGGGCTTGGATCAAAAGAATTGCCATCAATCAATCCATTTCCTGGATCAGGAAGCAGAAAGTGAGATGGGTGGAGTTGGAAGAAAAAGACAGCTACTTAAAACAAGAAGAGAGTATTGATGAGTCTGAATTTGTGTTTAAAGTTGACGAGGTTAAAAAAGCGATCCAACAATTACCGGAATCAAATAGAGCCATTGTACAACTATACCTGTTCGAAAATATTCCACAGGAAGAAATTGCACAAATATTGGGGATCTCCTATAACAACGTGAGGATCCAATATCATCGGTCAAAACAAAAAATATTAAAAAGCCTTAAAGAAGGAGGTGTTGCATGAGCAGTGAACTGGAAAAATTTATACAACAAAACAGAGAAGCATTTGATGATCGTACTCCGGGCGCAGATGTGTTATCTCGAATTCAGGAAAGAATGGCACAAACGCCGGTGAAAGAAGAGCGTCCCAAAGCATTGGTGATCTCTTTTAGAACCTTGCGAATGGTAGCGGCAGCTTGTGTAATCGTATTGGCGGGCTTTGCTATTTGGTGGGTAAATCAAGATCCATCAACTGCGGAAGGGTTGGTTGCGTCTAATCAAGATCAACAGCAAAACAACAAGCCAATAGTACCCAAAGAGGAGACGATTCAGCCAAATACAATGGCAGCTACAACAACACCTGAAAAAACAATGGGTGAAGCCGCTCAACAATTGATCAAAGAAAATGATCAACAAAAACAGATGTTATTTGCCAGTTTGGGAAATATGGAATCACCCAGCACGCGTATTGCTGCAGCCATGAAAGCGTATCGCATGCAAGCGGCAGACAAGGATATCGTTGATGCGCTGGTTTCAACCATGAACGAAGATCCCAGCACCAATGTAAGACTGGCGGCATTGGAAGCGTTGTCTCGTTTTCACAGAGAAAATTATGTGAAGAAAAAGCTGATTGCATCTCTGAAAAAACAAAAAGACCCGATGGTACAGATAGAATTGATACATGTGTTGACAGAAATGAAACAAAAATCAATTCTTGACGATCTACAAAAAATGGTGCAGGATGTAAATACGAATGATGCAGTAAAAGAACGCGCCTATTCAAGCATTTTAACACTTGGCTCATAATACAAACAGACAGTTACCGGTTCATGCATGACGGTTAAGTCTGAATCATTATCATAAAACCATAAAAACGAAAACAAAAAATGAAAAAGTTCATATTCACCACTATTGTAGCACTTATTGCAACAACAGCAGCGTTTGCACAGGATTATAAGATTGCAAAAAGTTCAGGAAAGCTCATCATCAATTTGCCGGGCGTATCTGTTGAAGGATATGATGGAAATGAAATCCTTTTTTCATCCAGTAAAATGAAATCAGAAGATGACGAAAGAGCAAAAGGCTTGCGTCCGATCAGCGGCTCTGGTTTGGAAGATAATACCGGAATCGGAATCAATGTAACAGATAAAGGCGGAAACATCGAAGTAAATCCGGTTGGTAAAGGAGATCACAAGATCAGGATCAAAGTACCCAAAGGTGTTTCTATCTCATACTCTTTCAACAAGGTAATGAACAATTCCAAAGCGTCTTTCAAAAATGTGGAAAGTGAAATTGAAGTATCTGCATTATACAACGATATAGAACTTGAAAATACCACCGGCCCACTTACTGTGAAATCAGTTTACGGAAGTGTAGATGTAAAACTGGGTCAGAATGTTAAAGGACCCATATCGCTGATATCGGTTTACAAACATGTGGATGTAGAGATGCCTGTAACCACGAAAGCCAATTTAAAAATGAATACTTCATGGGGTGAGATATTGGCTTCTGCTGACTTTAAAATCGAGATCGAAAAATCCGGTGATATGGTCAAGTATAGCGATAACAATATCAAAGGAAAATTAAATGGCGGCGGTATTGATATGACGCTTACTTCTAACTACGGAAAAGTATACCTCCGTAAGGCTAACTAATACTTTCATCTTATTAAATATACCTGTATGAAAACGATACTCACTGTATTGTGTTGCACCCTGCTGTGTCTTGCCCAAGGACAACAGACCATCACAAAAAATTATCCGGTAAAATCGGGACAGGAATTAAAATTGTCTTTTGATTATCCGAAAGTGGTGAAAGTAAGCACCTGGGATAAAAATGAAGTTTCTATCACCGCTTCTGTCAGCATCAACAATGGCGAAAACAATGATGCTTTTCAATTGATCGAAAGTTCTGAGGGTAATACACTAACAATTAAGAACATCATCAAAGACATGGACAAGCTACCCAAGCGATACACGGTGATGAAAGATGGAAAGAAAACTGTATTTACTTCCAAAGAAGCGTATAAAGAATTTACGGCCGATTTAAAAGGTGCTAAATATTATTCTGAAGGTGTGGAAATAGAGATTACCCTAGATATCAAAGTTCCTGAAAACCTCGTAAATACATTTGTAAAATCTACTTATGGTATTGTAGAACTTGCCAATTTCAATGGACAACTAAAAGTAGATGCCACTTACGGAGGAATTGATGCCTCAATCAACGAAGCAACAACCGGTAAGTTATCTGTTACCACTCATTATGGACAGATCTACAGTAACCTAAAATTGAATATCACCGAAAAAGAAGAAAAAGATTTTTATACTTCTATTACTTTGGCGACCGGTAAAGGACCCGCCTATTCGTTGAAATCAACTTATGGTAATCTTTACCTGCGTAAATCTGTTAAATAACCACGCAAACTGTTTCAACAGTTCGTTCACCAATTCTCATGTGTATGAAAGCCGCAATCATTGCGGCTTTTTTTATGCACATATTAAACCTTACATCCACCAAATAACCCATTGTTTTTAACAACAGATTGACAAAATTTTATCTTCTTTTTCGCAATCATAGGCACGATGCTTGAATCTATAATAGTGTAAAGAATCCTGAACATAAAACATACTATTATGAAAACAATGAAATGGACAGCAACAATTGTATCAGCTATGTTTTTGCTGGTATCTTGTAGTCGTACGGCCTATGTTCAAAAAGACAGCAATGTTGATTTCAGTAAGATAAAAACATATAGTTGGGTAAGAACACAGGCTGAAAAAGAAAAGGCCAACGCATCAACGAAAAACGATGACCTTACCAATCGAAAGATCAGGCAATCCATTGACCGAAATCTTGCCGAAAAAGGATGGAAAGAAGTAAAGAGCAATCCTGATGTATACCTGGTGTATGATGTGATGATTGAGCAAGAAGAGAAAATCGATCGCAATGCGGTATATACACAACCCTTCACCCGCTGGTTTTTTAATCCGGGTAGCAGAAGATGGGTGCCGGTATTTTATCCATCACATTTTCTTGGGTTTGATGAGAATGCGCGAACTGTAAAAGAAGGAACACTAACTTTAACCATGATGGATGCGGATACGGATAAAACCATCTGGCAAGGATGGACAAGTTCTGAAATAAACGGAAGAAAGTTAAGTGATAAACAGATCGATAGTAAAGTAAAGGCTATTGTAAGAAAACTGGAAGAATAAGTATTGATGAATGAGAACAAAGCCGTTTCTGAAAAGAGGCGGCTTTAATTTTTGGTAGATAATTGATCAATACGCGTTTGCAGCAGTTCTTTCTCTGCCCTAGAATCTGTTATAGCCAGTGCTTTTTGTAAATAATCTTTGGCTTTCATTGTATCACTGTGCTTCATATACAAATAACCCAACACAGCGCTGTATTGTGGATCATGATGAATGAGCATGTCTATTCCCGGTATTGCTAAAATAGCTTGAATGGCTTTTTCGGTTTCACCCATTGCGTGAATTACCAGCGAACGATTCAATAAGATAACAGGAGATGTATCGATACGAAGCAGTAGTTCATACCATTGTAACAATTGTTGCCAGTTGGTATCACCATATTTAGAAGCTTTGCAATGTTCGGCAGCAATGGCCGCTTCTAAATGATACCGTGTGAGTATTTCACCGGATGATGCCATATTGAGATAGTAGAAACCCATACCCATCAACTCTCGGTCCCATAAATCTCTATTTTGTTCTTCTAATAAAATGATTCCATGTTCATTAGAAGACCTGCTATCGAAACGGGAAGCATGTAAACACATCAAAGCTAGTAGAGCTTGATTGGCGGGATCTGCAACCGATTTATGTTCTGCAATAATCTTAGCACAGCGCATGGCTTCTACACAAAGATCTTTTCGAATCATTTCATCCGCTTTTCCGGAACAATAACCTTCATTAAATAATAGGTATAGAACCGTACGAACAGATTCCATTCTGTCTTGTAATGCTTGTCCCGCAGGTATTTCCAAAGGAATAGATTGATTGGCCAAGAGAGACTTCGCGCGATTCATTCTTTTTTGTACTACCGTTTCTGTCAATACCAGTGCACGGGCTATTTCATTGATGGAAAAAGAGAAAACCAATTTTAAGGTAAGCGCAATTTGATCTTCTGTTTTCAATGAAGGATGACAACAGGCAAAGATCATTCGCAGCTCACTGTCGCTGATCTCATATTCGTGAAAGAATTGCGTTACTTGTTCTGTATAATCCCTTGACTGTTGCGACTGTACATAACGGGTATGGTAGTTGATTCTTCGGAGCAGATCAATGGCTTTGTTTTTGGCTGTTTTCATCAACCATGCTTCCGGCTGTTCAGGAACTCCCTTGAGTTTCCATTGTTGAAAAGCACTAATAAAAGACTCCTGCACAACATCTTCAATCAGATGTAAGTGTTTGAATCCGGCTAGATGTGATAATACAGCAACCATCTTTCCCGCTTGCTGGCGGAAAAGATGGTCGATGAATTCTTCTGTTGGTTCCAGCTGCTTCATTACTCAAATACAACAACGTCACGAACTTCAACAGAGCCACCGATAGCAAGATCCGGACAATCTTTTGCGATCTCAATGGCGGCATCGATGGATTCGGCTTTCACAATGAAGAAGCCGCCAACCATTTCTTTGCTTTCAATAAACGGCCCATCTGTTACTACATTGGCTTTGTGTAAGGTTTTACCCGTGGGCATCAACGCTTCACCGGCAACATAAATGCCATTGGCCTGGAGCTGTCCAACCCAAGCCATCCATTTTTCCATGTTTTGCTGCAATTCTTCCGGAGAAGAAGTAAAAGGGTCTAAACCACCGCGAAATAGAAACATAAAATTGCTCATACAAATTGTTTTAAAGATTAAATGAACGGTTTACTACTAAGAGACGATCAGCGTAGACCCGATCAGACAAAAAAGATAAATTTTTTTTCAGCCTTAAAAGAAAAAGAAGGGTTAAGCTATTGGAAAGAAGGATAAGCGGAATCAAAAAGGTTTATAAGCATACACTATTTCATAGGGTTGCTTTTTCAAGGAAGGAAGAATCTCTCCGATCTTGAGGTTCTTTTTTTGTGGAGTGGGTTCGCAAACCCAATACTGTTCTCCATTGTAAACAATGGGGGTGCCATTGGCAAAATCAAAGTGAACAGCAACAGTAATATGTGTTGGATACGACAAGACAATCATGGGTAGGTTGTAGATCTCCTTAATAATATTAAAGAAGAATGCCGAGCGATCCTCACAATCGCTGTAATCGTAAAACAGGGTTTGTTCTGCAGACAACCTCTTTTCTTTACCGTATGCTTTTGTATCTGTTTGGAACAAAAAAGCCGAGCGTGTGAATTGCATCAAATAGTCTACTCCCTGTTGTTGTGTCATTCCTTTCACGGCTTCACGCAGTACGGGAATCAAAGAATTATAGGTGGTCTGACTTAACGGAATACCGAATTGTGAAGCATATTCTACTACCGGATAATTGGTAAATATTTTTTGCATCTGCTGATCCAATACCACATTAAACCGATAGTCTTTGTTTTTATAGTCGAACTGTATTTGCTTAACCGTGTAATTGTTCTTTTTAATGACAGGCAAGCTGGTTACTTTATAAGAGAATCGATTGTTGCCTCCCACCGACAAAGAAAGCGTAGTAAAAGTGATGGCATCAAAATTTACATTGCTGTTGTAGTCGTGATAATTTAAACAAACATATTGTTGATCACCTGCCATATAATATGGCACATCATAAATCACTTCTTCGCTTCTTACATACAATAACAAAGTATCATTTCTAAAACGTGTAGTGGAGGAATAGCCGGATTCATTCAATAAAAACCATTTGTACAAAGTATAACGATGGTAATTATCTGCTTTCGGACTCAGCTTTTCGGCGGTGGTTCTGATGAGTTGATAATAGAACCAGTCGTCCAACTTCTTCTCATCTCGGTACTGAACCAAGGTTTGTATCATGGGTTGATAAGGCCCTTTGAGCATGTTCTCATAAAAACTGCTGATGCTTTTTTTAGAAAGTTGTTCTTCAAAAGGGACATGAACGGAAGCGTCAACAGGAAAGGATAAGCTGTCCCCGTAAAAATCAACGACTACCAAAGAGCCTTCCACGCGGGTCTGTGAAAAGGCCGTGGATATGTATAAAACTGTGATTATGAATAATATGTACCCCTTTTTCGTCAAATTCACTGCATTTATGCTTAATGAATTTACGAAATGGTAACAATTATTTAATATTAAATCTTTGACCTATCTACTAACCCCTTGATTTTTAGTTAATTAATTACATGGGTAATAGATTGTCGATGATAATAGCTGACAATTTTTCCATTTTGAATGGCGGGCTCCCATTTTGGGCTTCTTTTAAAAACACGAAGTGTTTCCATGTCTACCGACCACTCTACCGATTTATCAATATTCAGCTCTGAAACGGCTCCTATTGTGTCAACCTTAAAACTTACTACAACGGTTCCTTTTGTACCAGGGCCGAATATTTGTCTGAATCTTCCCGGCGTCTCCAGATTTTTTTCGAGGTAGTTGATCCAGCCTCGTACCCCACCTTTGAATTCAGGAGGTTTATTATCGCTGGTAAAATTATTTTTCATGAAAAACAATGCATCCATCGGCTCGTCGGGTCTTCCGTCAGTATAATAAACGGTTCTGGTATCATAGTTTCTTGTCCAGATTCTTTTGCCACTATTAAAATGCACTACGCTTATTGTGGTTCCATCCGGTCTTTTGTATTCCCAGTAACCATCTTTTTTACCGAAACTTACCAGTCCGGTACTGTCTATATGACCACTGTTATTATACCATGCAAAACGGCCATGTGGTATTTGCAGTTCGTTATCACGATAAGTTTCACATCGTATCATGGGGCCGTTTTTATGGTAGAAGCGGCAAGAAAAAGTGGTATCATTTTCTTTTAGCTTGTACATAAAATAGGTAGCCCTATCGATACTGTTTGCGGGCGACCAATCTTCTTTAAAAGCAAAGAATTCTTCATTTGATTTTTGAGCGCTTGTTGTCAGGAACAAACAAATGAGACCGGACAAAAGAAAAAAATGTTTTCGAGTTGACATATCAATCAATAAAATAAATGGATTTAAAAACAAATCACAAAACTGGTACCTTTTCCGATCTCACTATTCACCTGAATGGTTCCGCCCATACTGGTAATGTGATTGTGAACGAGGTACAGACCAATTCCCTTGCTATCTGCATGGTCGTGAAAACGCTGGTGTTTTCCAAATATTTTATCCTTTACCAGCTCCATATCAAATCCACTTCCATTATCGGTAATACTTAGGTATTGTTTTTCATCTTCTGCCCAGCTATGTATATCAATGAGGGGGTTTCTGCCGGGCATGGCATATTTGATGGAATTGGTGATCAGGTTAAGAAAAATACTTTCCAAATAACTTTTTTTGAAAAGAACAGATGGAAGCGATTCAAAATCTGTTTGAATAATGGTACGAGAATCAATAATCAGGCTACTGATAGAATGTGTTACTTTTTTCAACACTTCCTCAAAGAGTACAGATTCTTTTTCAGCATTTAAACGGTCATTTTCTGTGAGCACGTCTACATAATCATTCAAAGTTGCTTTCAGTTGTTCTGTGCCTGATTTAAGGATTGATAAAAACTGTTGTACCTGTTCATCCTCAATTTTTCTTTTATTGAGTAGGTTAAAAACATTCAACAAATTATTGACCGGTGAACGAAGGTCGTGGGATGTTGTATAAGACAGTCGCTTTAGATCTGCATTCAATGCAGACAATTCAGAAATCAGTTTATTTCTGTCTTCTTCTTCTTTCTTTTTATGAGTAATATTTTTTGCAATTGCATAAACCAGCTCTTCTTCCGCAACCGGCATGGAGGTCCAGTATAACCAAACAATATCACCGCTTTTGGTGATGTAGCGGTTTTCAAAATGATACAGAGGGGAGCCGTTGAGTAACTCTTTTCGGTGTTGCGCTGTCTTATCCTGATCATCCGGATGAATAAAGGTGGATATTTTCCGAGACATTAATTCTTCTTCTGAAAAACCCAACACTTTAATAACAGAACTGTTTATTTTTTTGAAATAACCATCATAGCTCGCAATGCAAAATAAATCTGCAGAGAGCTCGAAAAAATTTTCAAGATGGTAAGCTGAGATATCGATATCAGGTCTTGAACTCAATTCCATGGAATAATCAATTGATGCAACGCTTCTCTTGTAAATATACTGTATCAAATACTTATAAAATAGAGATACAAGCTAACAAAATTCTCTATTGTTTAAATATTATCTCCTGTAACTTTAACCTCTTTTCTTAAGTGTTATCAAATGCCATTCAACCTCTATTCACCTTATTCCCCCGCAGGCGATCAGCCCTCTGCCATTGCACAATTAACGGAGGGCATTCTGAATGGCGAACAGTACCAGACTTTACTAGGCGTAACAGGTAGTGGTAAAACCTTTACCATGGCCAACGTGATTCAACATGTACAAAGACCCACGTTGGTATTGACACATAATAAAACACTGGTAGCACAATTGTATGGTGAATTCAAACAATTCTTTCCGGAAAATGCGGTAGGCTATTTTGTTAGTTACTATGATTACTATCAGCCGGAAGCGTATATGCCGGTGAGCGATACCTATATTGAAAAAGACCTGAGCATCAATGAAGAACTGGATAAGCTGCGCCTACAGGCCACTTCACAATTGCTGAGCGGAAGAAGAGATATCATTGTTGTTGCCAGCGTAAGTTGTATCTACGGTATGGGAAACCCGACCGAGTATGAAAACGGGATCATTCGAATTCATAAAGGTCAGGTCATTTCACGACAAGGTTTTTTACATCAACTGGTGAATGCCTTGTACAATAGAAGTCAGGAAGAATTCAAGCGCGGTACGTTTCGTGTGAAAGGAGATACGGTGGATATTAATCTACCCTATGTAGATTTTGGATACCGGATTACTTTTTTTGGCGATGAAATTGAAGAAATAGAAAGCATTGAAACAGCTACGAGCAAAAGAATTGGGTTGATGGAAAATGCGGCCATCTTTCCGGCCAATCTTTACCTCGCACCTAAAGACATGATACAACAGGTGATGAATGAGATACAGGATGAAATGATGGCACAGGTTGAATATTTTAAGAATACCGGAAAATTTATTGAAGCACAACGTATCAAGGAAAGAGTAGAGTTCGATCTGGAAATGATTCGCGAATTGGGATATTGTAATGGTATTGAAAACTATTCCCGCTTTTTTGATCGAAGAAAACCCGGTACCCGTCCCTTCTGTTTGTTGGATTATTTCCCCAAAGACTTTCTATGTGTGATTGATGAAAGTCATCAAACCATTCCTCAAGTCGCAGGTATGTACGGTGGCGACAGAAGCAGAAAACTCGTATTGGTAGATTATGGATTCCGTTTACCCAGCGCTATGGATAATCGTCCGCTGAACTTTCATGAATTTGAATCACTGATTGGACAAACTGTTTTTGTAAGTGCCACACCGGGTGATTATGAACTGGAAAAAACAGGAGGTGTGGTGGTAGAGCAAGTGGTAAGACCAACAGGTTTATTAGATCCACCGATTGAGATCAGACCCAGCGTAAATCAGATTGATGATCTCTTGGATGAAATTGATAAACGAGTAAAAAAAGGAGATCGGGTTTTAGTAACCACACTTACGAAGCGAATGGCTGAGGAGATGGATAAATACCTGGGACGTATCAATATCAAATCCAAATACATACATAGTGATGTAGATACCTTAGAGCGTGTTGAAATTTTGCGTGATCTGCGATTAGGAGTGATTGATGTATTGGTGGGTGTTAATCTTTTAAGAGAAGGGTTGGATCTTCCGGAAGTTTCTTTAGTTGCCATTTTAGATGCCGATAAAGAAGGGTTCTTGCGTAATGAAAGATCATTGACGCAAACAGCAGGACGTGCAGCCAGAAACGTGGATGGATTGGTGATTTTTTATGCGGATAGGATCACAGAAAGCATGCAAAGAACCATTGACGAAACCAGCAGACGAAGAGAAAAGCAGATTGCTTATAATATTGAACACGGTATTACACCTAAAACGGATTCAAAAAGAAAGGAACAAGTATTTGCACAAACTTCAGTGTTGGATATTAAAGGATATGATCCGTCCAATCCATATGCACTACAAAAAGATGAACCACTCATACAAACAGCAGCAGAAGAACCAGTAGAATATAAAACGATTCCGCAATTGGAGAAAGCCATCAACGCCATCAAAAAGCAAATGGAAAAAGCTGCCCGCGATCTTGATTTTATTGAAGCTGCAAGATTGAGAGATGAAATGTTTGCGTTGAAGAAAAAACTAGAAAATTTGTCTGCCTAAGGCAGATCAAATTATTGCACTTTCAAATTATCTCTTATCTTGTATTAATTGCTTGCCATGAGAATACTCTGGAAAATCTACCTGAGGAGTACTGGATGGAAAGTGCTGGATAATTTCCCTTACCATCTGAAAAAATGCATCGTCATAGTTGCGCCACATACCAGTGCATGGGATTTTGTAATGGGTCTTGCCATTCGAAGTGTACTCCGACTCACACATGTAAAATATTTAGGCAAAGCAGAACTGTTTCAGGGAAGATTTGGTTTTTTCTTTCGCAGAATGGGTGGCTATCCGGTAGATCGATTCAATAATAAGCATATGGTAGATCAAGTGGCTGAGCTGTTTGAACAACATGATGAATTTGTATTGGCACTTTCACCAGAAGGAACCAGAAAAAAAGTAGATCGGTTAAGAACCGGTTTTTATCATATTGCCAAAAAAGCGAAAGTACCCATTGTGATGGCTGCCATGGATTTCACGAAAAAAGAAACCTGGTTTTCAGAACCTTTTCTTACTACAGACAACGAGGAAGCAGACTTCAAAAAGATCATAGATTTCTATGCACCTGTTCAAGGAAAAATTCCGGAACAAGGACTTTCACATCTGAAAGAATCATCATTTGCTTAATTCATGATAACCCCCAAAACATGAACCAACCCAATATTGTTGACAAATTTTGCGAGTATGAAAAAGCAACACCCTCAAAGCTGTTTTTAGCGGAACCGGTGAAGGGTGTATATCAAAATTTTACTTGGGCAGAAGCAGGCGTACAAATCAGAAGTATGGCTGCGGCTTTGCGTTCTTTCGGATATGGCAAAGATGATAAAATAGCGATACTTAGTAAAAATTGCGCTCACTGGATCATGGCCGATCTGGCCATTGCTATGGCAGGATGTGTATCTGTGCCCTTGTATCCCAATATTACTGCAGATGCTTTGCGCGATATCATTATTCATAGCGAAAGCAAGGCCATCTTTATTGGAAAGCTGGACAATCCGGAAGCCATTCGCCAGGGAGTACCTGATTCATTATTACAGATCACATTTCCTTTTTATCCGAATGCAGATTGTATCAATTGGAATGATTTGGTAAAAAGCCATGAACCATTGCAAGGAGTACCTGAAATAGATCCTTATGCTTTGGCTTGTATTGTATATACATCAGGAACTACCGGACAATCAAAAGGTGTGATGCATACTTATCATGCCATGTCATTTGCAGTACAGTCCTTCCTCGATAATTTTCCTGAGATCAAAAAAGAAATCTTCTTTTCTTATTTACCGCTTTGTCATGTAGCAGAAAGAATGCTGGTAGAATGTGGAACCGTTTTCACAGGCAGTACGGTATACTTTGTAGAATCCCTGGATACTTTTGCTGCTAATCTTGCACATACACAGCCTACTGTTTTTCTGGCAGTGCCCCGTATCTGGGAAAAGATGCAGGAAGGTGTTCTGAAAAAAATGCCACAAGCAAAACTCGATCGTTTATTAAAAATTCCTTTGATCAGTACCTTGATTAAAAAAATGATCCGCAAAAAATTAGGGTTGGCAAGAGCACAGCATATTTTCACAGGAGCATCGCCGATCAATCCGGCATTATTACATTGGTATGCAAAACTGGGAATCATAATCCAAGAAGCATATGGTATGACAGAGAACGTAGCGTTGTCTCACGTGAATAAAAAACATGCTGCCAAATTTGGAACAGTGGGTCAGCCTTATGCAACTGTTGAAGTGAGATTAGGTAAAGACAATGAAGTGCAGGTAAAGAGTCCGGCCTCTATGTTAGGCTATTATAAAGAACCGGAATTGTCGGCCCAATGTTTCGAAGATGGATTTTTGAAAACAGGAGATGAAGGATCCATTGATGAACAAGGGTATCTGACCATCACAGGAAGAATCAAAGACCAGTTCAAGACAGGAAAGGGGAAATACATTACACCGGCTCCGATGGAAAATACATTAGGGGCCCATGCTTATGTTGGACAGGTCTGTGTGGTAGGCTCGGGTATGCCTTCGGCACTGGTCTTGTGTACTTTATCGGAACAGGCAAAAACGGTTCCGGCAAATGATATACAACAAGAGCTAGAGATTTTATTGCGAAACCTGAATGCACAACTAGAACACCATGAGCAATTGGCAAGACTCGTGGTTTGTAAAGAAGAATGGAGTATTCAAAATGGTTTATTAACCCCGACACTTAAGATCAAAAGAAAAAATATTGATCAACAATACGGTCATGCATATACAGATTGGCTGCGTTCGGAACAATTGATTGTTTTTGAATAGGGTTGGTCCGCTCTTTCTCTCATTTTTGGCACAATATTGTAATGGTTCTTTCGTTATAGTTATCGAATGATCACATTTCAAATCATAAATGCATGAGAACCAATCGTTTTATAGTTGCAGTAGCTTCTTCTGTACTGCTGTTTTCCTGTGTGAGTAGTAAAAAATTCAAAGAATCAGAAGCCAAGTATGTACAACTGAGCGGGGCTTATCTGGAAATGCAGGGAAAATATCGGGAATTACAAGACCAGATTAAAGACCTGGAAAATCAACTGGCCAAATCAAAAGGACAAAACAATGAACTGAATGCCCGTAAGCAGGCATTGGAAGATCAAATTGCAGACCTGAACAAGCAGATCGATTTTCTGAAGCAGAATAATACAACAGTATTGAATCAGCTAAAAGATCTTTCTGTTGTAACGGGCGCACAGGCTGAAAGTATTAAGAAGTCGCTTGAAAATATTGGTGCGAAAGATCTTTATATCCGCGATCTGCAAGGGTCTATTGCTCGCAAAGATTCTTTGAATATGGCATTGGTGATGAACCTGAAAGGTGCCATTGGTAACTTGAATGACGAAGACATCAATATCAAAGTAGATAAGGGAGTGGTATATGTTGATATTTCTGATAAGCTTTTATTCAAAAGCGCGAGTTATGAAGTAACAGACAGAGCAAAAGAAGTACTTGGTAAGGTTGCCAAAGTGTTGAATGCCCAACCTGAAATAGAGTTTATTGTAGAAGGACATACAGATTCGCTTCCTATTAAGACGGCGGCAATTCAAGATAACTGGGATTTGAGTGTACGGAGAGCAACAACAGTGGTGCGTATCCTACAAGAAACCTATGGAATTGATCCCAAGCGTATGACAGCAGCCGGAAGAAGTCAGTATATTCCTTTGAAAGATAATAGTACATCTGAAGGACGTGCAGCTAATCGTAGAACACGTATTGTTATTCAGCCGATGTTGGATCAGTTCTTCAAATTATTGGAGACAAAACCACAATAATAAAGCGCTTACTAACCCAACCATATACGCCTAAAGAAAAACCCCGCATTGCGGGGTTTTCTGTTTGCAATAAGAAAATCATTAAGCCATTTCCAGTGCCAAAGATTTTTGAACTTCATTAAAATCGGCACAATCCAATGCAGCTGCAGCTAATTCCATCATTTGGTCCATTACAAAAGACGGCGCTGTAGCCTGAATGGCACGAAACCATTCTGCAATTTCTTGGATCGATAATCCTTTTAACATCCAGTAGCTGTATCGTGCATTTTTATCGGGTGGAAGAGAGCCAACAATCTCCATGGTTAACTCATGCAACTGCTCATCTGTATAATGTTGCCAAATCAATTCTTTAATGATTACTTCTTCCATATTCATGTGCGACAAATTGAATGCAGTAAACTCCGCAAGAGAGAACTGTATTTGTCTGCCTGCAAAAACTTTATCAGAAGGTTTCACCGCTACTTCATACTGTTCAATACAGCCCTGTAAATGAGCAGCCAGCATATGGTCTTTATCATGCTGTTGCTCAAAATCTGCAATGACTTCAGGTGCTTTATCTGCGAGTAATGAAAACACTTTTGTGTCTTCGGTGTGTGCATGTCCATCGAAGAGCCAAATCAGCTCTTTAAGTTGTGCAATAGTTGTAGACGCTTGCTCTTCGTCGGAAAAATTGGTATGCTGTACCTGTAAAGAGCAGTGGTACAACATGGCTCTTAAACCCTGATGTATCTGATGAAAAAGGTTATAACGTGTTAAATGATTCATGTGATTGTTTTTAGTTTATTTGTGCAAAACTGCTACAACACAAGAGTTGTCTGAATCACATAAAAATGTGGTTGCGGATGAGCGGCTTAAAAACAATGATGGCGGCAGTATTTTTATAAGAAAGAACGGATTGATTTTTTTATTATTGAAACAGATTAAAATAGAAATTTTCGCAGAAGAATTAATACATTTAAGAAACGGAAGCGCTGATACCCCCTGCAGCGAATTTTATCAAGCAAGCAGATAAGCATGTATTCAATATTCAACAGAACAGGTATACTTATTTCCGTGATTATTTTCTGTTGCTTTCTTTTTTCATTTTCTTCATTTGCACAATTACCGGTCGCTAAACATGGTGTCATCGATCTTCGTACTGTCGATTTATCCAAACAATCTGTTCCATTGGATGGTGAATGGGGACTTTGTTGGGAAAAACTATGTGAACCCGGTGAAACCGCCGACAAGATGACCGGAATGATCAGTTTTCCCAAACGTTGGGACAACATGATCATTGGCGGAAAAAAAATTACGGCAAAAGGGTATGCTTCTTATATGCTTACCATTTTATTGCCAAAGAACGCATCCAATTTAGCACTTGATATTCCCGATACTTATACCAGCTATAAACTGTTTGTAGATGATAAGGTTTTTGTACAATCGGGTGT
>CAYMQQ010000008.1:0-29171 GCA_964392685.1 uncultured Sediminibacterium sp. | reverse complement strand
ATCATTGGCACATCTCAATATTCTTTACATACTGTTTTTCCGGATCTTCCCTGGGCGCTTACCATACACTTGGAATACCTGTCTTTATTTGTCAGTGTTATCTTTTTTACACGTTACACACAAAATCTATATCCGGAGGATTCCAATAAGATTATTACAGCCATTGAAATGTGGGCCTGTATCATTTTATCATTGATCACCCTCATTTTTCCTCCTGCCGTTTTCACACAATTGATCAATCCATTTCTGGTGGTGATGTTTTTTGTGATTGCGCATGCATTCTATGTATATATAATTGCTTATAAAAGAAAAAGATTGGGGGCCGGATATGCGCTACTAAGCACTGGTGTAGTGATGATCATTTTTATCATCATCAACTTACAGTATTTCGGTTTTGTAGCACCACAAAAAGAGCTTTTGTTTGTTGGATATCTATCATTCTTCTTTTTGCAATCATTGATTCTTTCTTATCGCTATTCATATTTATTGAATAAAGCCAGAAGAGAAGCTGAGCAAGGATTGATTGCTAAAAGTGACTTCCTCTCCAATATGTCACATGAAATCAGAACACCGCTGAATTCTGTGATCGGACTTTCACACATACTCTTAGACAATCAACCAAGAGAAGATCAGAAAGAGCAATTAAATGTGCTGCTCTTTTCTGCCAATAATCTTTTGAATATTGTGAATGATATTCTTGATTATAATAAAATTGAAGCCGGTAAGATCAATTTTGAATACATTGATATGGACTTGGTAAAAGTATCACACGACCTTTTATCAGGATTGAAAACACTGGCCGATGAAAAAGGAATTGCATTGATCTTAGAAAAAGATCCGGCCTTTCATCATCGTATTATTGCAGACCCTACTCGTATTAGTCAGGTCATTGGAAATTTGTTACAAAATGCGATCAAGTTTACAAGATCAGGTCATGTAAGGTTGATCATTCAGCAAGAGAAAATCCAAAAACAACACATCACGCTTACCATCAAAGTAGAGGATACCGGTATTGGTATCGCGGCAGAAAAACAGAAATTGATTTTTGATCGCTTTACACAAGCTGATACATCTACTTCCAGAAGTTTTGGCGGCACGGGCTTGGGTCTTGCCATCTGCAAAAAAATACTGGAACTACAAGGATCACAACTGCAACTAAAAAGTGAGCCGGGTAAAGGATCAGTTTTCTTTTTCACGCAAACATTCCCTATATCACAAGCGTTTAATTTTTCTCAAGGAGAAACCGTGCCGGAGGATATTGAAAAAGGACGTCCGCTTTCTGGTGTTTCTTTATTAATGGCCGAAGACAATGAATTGAATGTATTGGTGGCAAAAACATTTTTGGAAAAATGGGGAGCAACCATTGATGTGGCAGTTAATGGCGAAGAAGCGATTCGTAAGTTGGATACCACGAAACATCAAATGATCTTAATGGATATGCACATGCCTGTGATGGATGGATATGAAGCAGTAAAGATCATTCGCGGTAAGGGTATTGATATCCCAATTATAGCACTCACTGCTAGCTTACCTTCTGAAGTAGAAGAGCGCGCGCGTGATCTTTCAATCAACGCCGTTGTTACCAAGCCTTTTGAACCTGAAGAGTTCTTGAAACTATTGGTGAAGATTCATCATCAATGACGTAAGCAAAAACCTTTGATTTTTGCTGACAATGTGCTTACACTTATTTGTTCTATGGGGTGGGCGGTATTGGGTAAAAGTTCATACTGTCCATTAACCAAAGCCGCTGCAGCATTTTGTGTTTCTTCTGGTGAAACCATATTGTCTTTTTCACCTAATAAAACAAGTGTTGGACAAGTAATCTTTTGTAAAACGGTAGAAGAAAGTAATGGTCGTTTACCCAATTCTAATAGCATGGCGGCGGTTTTATCTAGCACATTTTTCCATTCCGTGGCGCCATGTCTATGGGCTAATTGCTGCGCAAATGCAGGTAGTTTTTGTTCGATAATATCCGGTCGCAGCATTTTGATTTCTTTCGCGGCAATCTCTTCGCTCCATTCATATTTGGTTCCCAGTGTAATCACTTTTTGAAAAGTATTTGGATACATGGACTCTAAGTATAACGCAACATAACCACCCATGCTATAACCAAATACCGGTAGATTTTTGAGTTGATGTGTTTTTATGAAATCAGCGGTTGCTTTGGCAAATGCATCTATCGAAAAGGATTCAAAAGGGCCTGCACCACCGTGACCCGGGAAATTGAAACTGTAAACATCGAATTCCGAACGAAGTTCCTCTCTAAGAGGAATCAGTTGATCCATTGATCCAATGGCACCGTGTAACAGTAGTAAAGGTTGCATTAACAAATATAAAAAGGGATCTTGAGCGAGGATCTATAAAGACCTTATATAATTAATGTAAAAATCAGACGGCGCTTTTTTAACGAGGTTCCACTCATTGTTCTTCTTTGACTGTTCAAACGAAAACCGAGGGTCGTTTCTACGAACAATTTCATATTTGACTGCTAAAAAAGAAAACGATGAGAAAATTGTATCTGTTTTTAATGGGCTTGGTCTTCATAAGTATCTCATCCATAGCTCAGTCATCTAAAAATGGGAAAATCAGTATCAGTATTCGCAATGAACAACAACAGTTCTTGGAGAATGCAACCGCTGAGTTATTGCGTCTGAAAGACTCCTCATTGTTAAAAGCAGCAATTAGCGATAAAACAGGAACCATCATTTTCGAAAATTTAGTTACAGGTAATTATCGCATCCGTATTTCAATGGTAGGTTATACCACCTTGTATTCGGCACCAATTGCAATTGACGAATCAGCCAACGAAGTAAATATTGGCACCGTTACCTTACAAACGGCTATCAGCAGTACCAGCGAAGTAACCGTTACCAGTCGTAAACCCTTTATTCAAAAACTTACCGACCGCATTGTAGTCAATGTAGAGAACAGTATTGTGAGTGCCGGAAGTTCTGCTTTAGAAGTGCTAGAGCGCTCACCCGGAGTAACGGTGGATCAAAATGATGTGATTGGATTAAGAGGCAGACAAGGTGTGATCATTATGATTGATGGTAAACCAACACCTATGTCTGGTGCTGATTTGGCCAACTATCTCAGAGGTCTACCTGCCAATACGATTGAACGAATTGACATCATTACTAATCCCTCTGCCAAATATGATGCCGCCGGAAATTCAGGGATCATTGATATTAGAATGAAAAAAGACCAACGTTTAGGAACCAATGGTACAATGACGCTTGGTTATGGACAAGGGGTATATCCTAAATCCAATGCAGGACTTACATTCAATCACCGCAATAAAAAAATCAACCTATTCGGTAACTATACCTATGGATATCGAAAAAACCTGAATCATTTGATTTTGGATAGAAATTTCTTCGATGATAACAAAGTATACAGCGGAGGTGACTTAAAGGATAATTACACCACCGCACCTTTTCATTTTCACAATACACGATTTGGTATCGATCTGTTTCCATCAAAGAAAACGATTATTGGAGCTGTAGTGAGTGCGAACTTCAACAATTTTTCAAGAAAAACGATCAATGCATCTGATGTAATCGATGCACAAAAACATAAAGCATCCACTTTTGCTACACTAGCCAATAATAATGATGATGCGCAGAATATCGTTGCCAATATCAATTTCAAACATTCATTCAATACCAATGGTAAAGAATTAACAGCTGATATCGATTATGGCGAATACAATTCTTCCTCACTTTCAAGGGTGGCTACCAAATATTATACTCTCAACGGCACACCTTTACAACCGGATTATATTTTAGATGGTGATCAGGAAGGTAAATTGATTTTACGTACAGCTAAAATCGATTATGCCAATCCACTAAAAGACGGAGGTAGATTTGAAGTAGGTGCAAAAACCAGTTATGTGTCGGCAGATAATGATGCGAAGTTCTTTGATATGAGTACCGGTATTCCGCAAGATGATGTGAACAAAACTAACCGCTTTAAGTACAACGAGTACAATAACGCAGCGTATGTAAATTTTAGTAAGGAGTTTAAAAAGTTTAATATTCAACTGGGTCTGCGAGGAGAACATACCAAAATCAATACACACCAGATCAAGGGTAATCAAAAATTTGATTCTTCTTATTTTCAATTATTCCCTAGTGCCTTCTTCAATTACAAATTGAAAGAAGACCAAACACTTGGTGTATCTGTGAGTAGAAGAATTGATCGTCCGGGTTACGGGCAACTCAATCCATTCTTGTTTTTGATTGATGTAACGACCTATTCCACCGGCAGACCCGGATTGCTTCCACAATTGACCTGGTCTTATGAGTTAAGTTATACGATGAAGAGTATCAATTTCACATTTGGTTATAGTCATACCAAACAAAATCAAAATATTGCTATTGCACGATTCAAGGATGTATTCCCTAATTTACCATCCAATGATAATGTCACTGTGCAGATACCTATCAATCTGAGCTCACAGGATTATTATGGACTGACTGTGTCTGCTCCTTTCCGTATCAACAGCTGGTGGAATATGGTGAATAATGGAAATGTATTTTATAATCACTTCAATGGAAAATTGGGCAGTACCACATTGAACAATGGTAAACCTGCTTTTGATGTCAGAACCAATAACAGTTTCACGATGGGTAACGGATGGCTCAGTGAATTGAATGTGAATTATAATTCCGGTGGACAATACGGTTTCATGGTAGCGCGCCCGCAATGGGGTTTGGCATTGGGTGTACAGAAATCTATTTTGAATAAAAAAGGAACTATCCGTTTCAATGTAACAGATATTTTCTGGACCAATCTACCACGTGCAACCATCACTTATAATAACTATATCGAAATATGGAGAGCGTATCGTGAAACACGAGTAGCCAACTTAACTTTCACTTATCGCTTCGGTAAAAACACCGTACAAGCCGCCCGCAGAAGAACAACGGCGTCGGAAGAAGAGAGAAGCAGGGCGGGAAACTAGGGGTTTGTACATAGTCGATAGTCCATAGTCCATAGCAAGAAGAATATGGGTTCTGCTATGGACTATGGACCATTAGCTATTAACTATCTCCCATGCAACTTCTCCAACAACTTCAAATGAGGCTGTAATTTTTTAAGTGTATTTTTTTGGAGGAAACTTTTGAGGTGTTTGTAGAAATGGCTGTGATCATAGTAGCCATAGTCTGCACTGTTAAACGTGTCCGGATCAATAGCCAGATGTTCAGTGGCTTTTCTGATGCGCATGATTTGAATAGCTGTTTTGGTACTGATGCTGGTAGCTGTTTCAAAGTAGCGCTGTAATGTTCGGGAAGAGATATTGTATTGTTTGGCAAAATCTTCAACAGGTGTTATAAAATCTCTCTTGGTTTCACAATGTGCCAATATATTCGAAACAATTACAATAGGCTTTAAAGAGCCGGAATATTGATCAATGATCTTTTCAAAATAATCAGTGAGAATAGAAACCCGCTCATCAAATGAAGAACAGATTTTTATTTTACTCAACATACCAGAGTCCATCAAATAACTTAAGGGGAAAATATATTCTCGGTATTCTGAGAAGTTGATTTTCTTCTCAAAAATCACAGGTGATATTTTGAACTTGATACCAAAGAGTTTATTTCCCTTTTGATGGAAGCATTCAATGGCGCGATGTCTGGGAAGAAAACCATCGGTCTTCATGTCAAAACGCTTTTCTCCTACCTGCATTACAAAAGGAGTACCCAAATTGATCAGATAGGTGTAGCCGGTATTTGGGAATAGGGCATCTGAAAAACCCTTGGGATACAAGTCCCACAGGTGATCAAAATCTGTTTCCCAGAAAAAGTCGATGAAATACGAAATAGACGAAGCTGCTTTTTGCCGCTTGTAGTTCTGTTCGAAATGGTCGGTATGAAAAAATTCTACGTGTTGCACCTTATAATAAAGATAGACAGCTCATAAGGGCAAATAGCTGTTAAAATAGGTTGTACGGTCGGAACAAATGATTAAATGAATTTTGACCGTTTGGAGTAGCCGAGTATCGGTGCATAGATAAAAAAACAACTTCCATTTTGAATGGTAGCGATCAATTCGCGATGAATAGATTGAGGTACTGCGGGACACCCCAAGCTTCTTCCCAAATAACCTTGTCTGGCTGCAATGCCTTCTTCTGCATAATCCGCCCCATGAATTACAATACCCCTTTGCAATGCTTTATCATTAATGCCCTTTTCTTTCCCGATCAAACGAAGTGATAAGCCATGTTTTCCCTGATAAGGCTCTCCGGTAGTATAGAAACCAATACTGCTCTGAAAACTGCTGGCTTTATTCGAGAATTTTTTGGCCATCAACTTACCGGAATTTTTTCCATGTGATACATAGGTATGAAAGAGCAATTCGCCTTTCAATACATCAATCACAAATAATCTTTTCTGATTAGAAGGCAGACTAAAATCAACTACGGATAAAATATGCTCTTGCATAATTTGTCCGC
Organism: uncultured Sediminibacterium sp.; assembly: GCA_964392685.1. Classification (GTDB taxonomy): domain Bacteria; phylum Bacteroidota; class Bacteroidia; order Chitinophagales; family Chitinophagaceae; genus Sediminibacterium. The sequence continues at coordinate 22,711 of CAYMQQ010000008.1, read as the reverse complement.
CCGACTTTAAACGTTCATAACCCGCTAATGCCCATTCATAGGCTTTTTTGGAAAGTCCGAGTGACGCGAGATCCAGGTTTTCATAGATGGCAGTGGCTGCATTAACATGCAAAGTTGATATATGCTTGTTTGTAATAGCTATGGATTTCTCTTTGAAAGAAAAACCGGAAGCTATTACCAGACAGAATAGAACGAGTTGAATTTTTTTGCTGATCATACACATTACTACCGCACCAATTCAGAACGGGGGGACGGCAAAACTAAGGCTGTAACAGGAAAGGACTTGTAGTGATGGTTCAGCTTTAACAGCTTATTGACAGCGGGTTGAGCATAAAAAACCCGCTCAAAAAACAGAGCGGGTGCAGTTGGTTATTGGTTGTTAAACTCTTATATATAATTAGATTAAGACATTCTTTTGTCGATCTCGCTGCGTAGTGATTCAAAAATTTCGTCAACAGAACCTTCTCCTTTGATATGCACTACTTTGTCAAAAGTGCTGTAATAGTTAGCTACCACAGTAGTTTTGGCCTTGTATTCTGCAATACGGGCACGAATCACAGACTCATTGGTATCATCGCTTCTACCGCTGGTTTTACCACGATTCAATAAACGACTTACCAGTTCTTCCTCGCTTACATCCAATGCCAGCACCACTCCAATCTCGGTATTTTTCAGCTTCAACAGCTTATCCAGCGCAATACTTTGGGCTTCGGTTCTGGGGAAACCATCGAATAAGAATCCTTTGGCTTGAGGGTTTTGATCCAGCGCAGAGCTAATCATACCTACCACCACTTCATCGGGTACCAGCTGACCTTTGTCCATAATAGACTTGGCTTCCAGTCCCAATGGTGTTTGGGCTGCAATTTCACTTCTTAATAAATCACCGGTAGATAAATGCTTCAGTCCGTAAGCAGCGATCAGTTTTTCGCTTTGTGTTCCCTTTCCACTGCCCGGAGGTCCAAACAGAATAATATTAAACATGTACTAACTAACCTTACGTGAAGAACAAATATAAGCCTCATCGTTTAAAAAACATTTAACAAGACATTAAAACCTTGAATAACTGCAAATTGTAAGGTAAAAAACAACTGTTCGTCAGTTTAAGAGTAAACTATTCACCCACGATAAACGTAATTTTAATGTATCAAAAGTATGGGCATATGAAGGGCTTTAAGATGCTGCTCCTCGCAACTTTAATAGTGCAGGGCTGTTATTCACAACAAACAAAACAGAAAGAGGTAAAAATGGATAGTACAGAAAAGAACAATCCGGTGTATTCGAGAACCGACAAATCAAAAGTGAATCTGAAAGAAGAGGAGTGGAAGAAAATTCTTTCACCTGATGTGTATTATATCGCGCGACAAAAAGGAACTGAGCGTGCATGGACGAGCAAGTTTGAGAACTTCAAGGAAATAGGAACGTATTATTGTGCGGCTTGTGGTAATGCTTTGTTTAAAAGTGATACCAAATTTGATAGCGGTTGCGGATGGCCAAGTTTTTATGAGCCTATTAGCAAGAGTGCGATTATCTATCTGCCGGATAACACACATGGCATGGTAAGAACAGAAGTACAATGTGGAAGATGTAAAAGTCATTTAGGGCATGTATTTGAAGATGGTCCGCCCCCAACCGGTTTGCGTTATTGTATTAATGGCGTGATCCTCGATTTTGAAAAAGCAGAAGCGGCGAAGAAGAAATACGAGGAAGGGAAGAAGGGTTAGTAGCCCATGGCTGATGGTTCATGGCAAATGGTATTGACTGTTTGTTATGAACCATTTTTTATGCGAAGGATGGGACGCGGATTTTTATGATGGGTTATGATGATATTTTATCTGCCTAGATCATAATCAATCATAAAAATCTGCGTCCCATTTCAATTCATGTATTATTGGATTCAAAACTTGCACATCCGAAATCCATTTTCTATATTCATGTAGAATGTTTTCTATATGAAAAAAGGAGGATTGATATTTATCTACGTTTTATTTTTCCTCTTCAATGTATCTGCTAAAAAAGACCCATGTTGTATTACGGCTTCTGGTAAATGTACCGGAAGTAGTACATGTAGAGCTTGTAGTAGCTGTTCGAGTTGTAAATATTGTACATCAGGAGGAAGCTGCGGTGTGTGTACTGTTAAAAGAAAACCTGTTGCGGAAAAGAAACCTGTCATTGAAAAATCATCTGGTCAATGTATAGCAAAAACAAAAAAAGGAACCAGGTGTAGCAGAAATGCGCAATCTGGAAGAAGCTATTGTTGGCAACATTAATGAAATTGAACACGGATTTTCTCCGCCAGAGTCCTTTGGACATGATTGTCATGATACGTCATGATTTTTTGTAACTCATCTGCGCAAAGCATGATTATCATAAAAATCTGCGTTCCATCCTCCGCAAAAAGTCAAATAGTCTTTTTCTTCTGATAAAAATACCAAGCCGCATACACAGTAATTGCAACTCCCACCACAGATAATATCATCACACTATTAGAAAAGAATTGAACCCAATTCAATTGTACCTTGAAAATTTCTTTACTCAACAATACACTCACGCTGCCTAGGTACCCAAATGAATCAGCGAGATAGATCAGAAAACCCACATTGCCTGTGAAGCGAAAAGCTGCGATCATTCTTTCAAAGAATACAGAGTTGAAAGGAATGTATACCATGTACAAACCCAATCCCACCAATGTCATCCACCAAATAGGCGCCACCATTCCTTGAGTGAATAAATAAGTGCTTACACCTGCAATGATAAATCCAATGGCAATAAATAGATGTGCAATCATCAATGCTTTAAAACTGTTTTTGATGATGACCATACTGCCAATGAGTACAAGAATCACGAGCGTGATGGGTGTTTCTGTTTTTGAAAAAATAGCCGGTTGATTCAAATAGCCCATTTCCTTCCACATGTCTGCACTGAAATTATCTCTGATATCGCGGAAGATGGTGGCAAAACCATAAATAAAAATACAAGCAATAATACCCGGTAAGAAAGAGCGAACAAATGCTTTGCGTTGTTCAGCACTCATGGGTGTTCGGTTCATACGCGCGGCTTCATCTTCAGCATCTGGTGCAGGTATGCGTTCCATCAGATAGATGAACAATAATAACGGCAACGCAAACACCAATCCCGTGCAAAAGGGCACCCAAAATTCTGTGACGCCTAATTGAATCAACCATCCTCCCACCGATTTCACGAAACCTGACGAAAAGATAAAACTCACCGCCAATGCAGCTCCAATAAAATCAGTACTTCTTCTGCCTTCTACATATGAAAAGACGACACCCCATAACATGCCCAATGGAAAACCATTGATGAAGAGAAAGATGATATTATAAGGAGCGGGTATCAGTGCAAAACAAAGCCATGCCATCCATGCAATGCCTACCAATAAGAGAATGATCTTATTTCTGCCAAAACGTTTTAATTCGGAAATGAATTTGATACCATAAAACTTAGCCATCAGATAACCCATCATTTGACTCAGCACCAATACGGTTTTATAACTCAGCGTACCAACGGTCATTCCATCAAATGTGCAAACAGTGAATGATTTGCGGAAACCGAAGATCATGGTGTACGTAAGAAAAGCGGCTACTGCAGCATAGATACCTACTTGTATGGGAGAGCCTCTGAAAACTGATTTTGTATTCAAGTGTTGGTTGTTTGCAATAAATATAGGTAAACTCCAAAGAACCCCCTGTGTAACTCCGCGCAAACCTCTGTGTAACGCTGTGGTTTTTTACCACGGAGTTACACAGAGTGCGGCACAGAGGACACTGAGTTTTATTAGTATCAAAATTTCTTGCCGCCTGCAGCTTGCCGCTTGTAGCCTCTTTCCTCACCCAATTATCCATCTAATTTGGCAATCCCCCATTAATTGCAGAAATTCCCGATCCCAAAAACCAATGGAATGAGAAAACTACTGTTTGCTGCAATGCTATTAGGCACTGCAATTCTTTCTTTTGCCCAACAGGCAGATCTTTCAAAACACTTTAAAAACATGAAACCACGCAATATCGGTCCGGCCGGTATGAGTGGACGCGTAACTGCTATCGATGCAGTGTGGACCAATCCCAACATCATTTACCTCGGAACAGCGAGTGGTGGTGTATGGAAAACTGAAAATGGTGGCGCCAGCTGGGAGTCGATCTTTGATGATCAATCCATTTTAAATATTGGTGCTGTAGCTATCACACAAAGTAATCCAAGTGTGGTATGGGCAGGAACCGGTGAGGGTAATCCGCGTAACTCTATCAGTTTAGGTGGAGGTATCTACAAAAGTATTGATGGTGGTAAAACCTGGAAAATGATGGGACTGGAAAAAACCAGTAATATCCACCGCATCATCATCGATCCGAATAATCCGGATGTAGTGTATGTAGGTGTGATCGGTAATCCTTTTGCTGCACATCCTGAACGTGGTGTGTATAAAACAACCGATGGTGGTGTTACCTGGAATAAAATTTTGTACACCAATGATACTTCGGGTGTAGGTGATATGGTGATGGATCCCGCGAATCCGAATAAATTATTTGTGAACATGTACCAGCACCAGCGTACTCCTTGGAGTTTACAAGGTGGTGGTAAAGGCAGTGGTTTTTATGTAACCTATGATGGTGGTAAAAACTGGACCAAACTGGGCAAGTCCAATGGTTTGCCAGATGGTGATTATGGTCGTATTGGTATTACCATAGCACGCAATGATCCCAAACGTGTATATGCATTGGTAGAAGCCACTAAAAATGGATTGTATAAAAGTGATGATGGTGGTAATAATTGGGAACTGGTGAACAGTGATGCAGCAGTGGTGACCAACCGTGCTTTTTATTTTCAGGATATAGCTGTTGATCCTACCAATGAAAACAGATTGTACAATATCAATCAGATCATTACCGTGAGTGAAGATGCTGGTAAAACCTTCAAGACAGTGATCCCTTATGCAGGTATCCATCCTGATCACCATGCATTCTGGATCCATCCAAAAGATGGCAACTTTATCATTGATGGTAATGATGGTGGTATTGCTATTACACGTGATCGTGGAAAGAACTGGCAGTTTGATGAGAAATTACCACTCGGACAATTCTATCATATCAATGTAGATGATAAAATTCCTTACAATGTAATGGGAGGTTTGCAAGACAATGGTAGTTGGTATGGTCCGGCGTATGTATGGAGACAAAGCGGCATCCGTAATGCATTCTGGGAAGCAGTAGGTGGTGGTGATGGTTTTGATGTAATGCCGGATCCGGAAGATGCAAATTGGGTATATAGTATGAGTCAGGGTGGAAATGTAGGACGTTATAATATTGCCACCGGAGAAAGATGGAGCATTCGTCCGCCAACAACCGCGAATGGTGTTCGTCAAAGATTCAACTGGAATGCTGCTATTGCACAAGATCCTTTTGATAAGAAGACTATTTATTATGGAAGTCAGATGGTAAACATGAGTACAGATAAAGGTGCTTCATGGACACAGATCTCAGGTGATCTGACTACGAATGATAGCGCTAAAATTGATCAAAGCAATAATGGTGGTATATCCGTAGATATTACGGGTGCTGAAAACCATTGTACTATTATTGCTATCGAACCTTCTGCAAAAGAAAGAGGTGTGATTTGGGTAGGAACCGATGATGGTAATGTACAACTCACAAGAGACGGCGGTAAAACCTGGACCAATTTCCGTGGTAAGATCCCCGGAATGCCAACAGGCGCTTGGGTTCCACAGATCCGTGCATCTAGACATAATGGCGGTGAAGCATATGTAGTAGTGAATGATTATCGCAGAGGTAATAACAAACCTTATTTATTTCGTACAACCGATTATGGTAAAACCTGGACAAATCTCGTAGATGAGAAAAAAGTAACCGGTTATACTTTGTGTGTAGTACAAGATCCAACAGAACCGAATTTGATCTTTGTAGGTACAGAGCAAGGTTTGTTCATCAGCTTGGATTATGGAACCAATTTCCAGCAATTCAAAAATGGATATCCTTCTGTATCTACTTATGATATGGTGATTCAAGAAAGAGAAGCGGATCTGGTGATCGCAACTTTTGGACGTGCTCTGTGGATACTGGATGATATTCGCCCGCTTCGCAAATTGGCTGCGAATAAAGGACAAGTGTTCAGCAATAAACTGACTGCTTTTGCATTGCCTGATGGTTATCAGGCCAAGCGTAAAAATGCATCGGGTATTGAGTATAGTGTATGGGGCACTTATGAAGGTGAGAACAGAAGATCAGGAGCCCCGATCACTTTCTTTGTAAATAAAACAGCAGCTGATACCGGACGCAACAAATTGAGCGATACAGTAACCATGCGCATTTATGATGCGAACAATGTACTTGTAAGAACACTTACTGCTAAAGCAGATACCGGATTGAACCGTTACTACTGGGGAATGGAAGGAAGAGGTGTGAGAATACCCGGTGGTGGAGGTTTTGGCGGTAGAGGCGGCGGTGGCGGACGTTTTGGTGGTGGCGGTGGAGCTACTGCAGAACCGGCAGGATTACCTGTTGATCCGGGAACGTACAAAGTGGTGATGAATCTTGGAAGAAATATCAGTGATAGTACCACAATTGTTGTGAATGATGATCCATATGCACCAACACCAAAAGCAGTGCGTGATGCATTGCGTAAAGCAACGGATCGTTTGAATAAGAGTTCGATCAGACTGGGTACTTTGAATGAGCGTTTCAGTGATGCAGAAGGAATCATGAATAAAGTAGAAACAGCTTTGCGCGATATCGATGCGAAACAAGCAGATACCATTCGCAAAACCATGAAGCCTATTCGTGAAGAAATACAAGCCATTCGTGAAATGCTGAATGGTAAACCACAAACCAAGCAGGGCTATGGTAATATACCACAGATAACCATCAATGGCTATCTGAATGAAGCGCGCTCCAATATCACCGGTAAAACAATAGTACCGGGAGAGCAGGAAGAAAGACTGATGAAAACAGCAGAAGATAAAATTTCAGAAGTCATCACCCGTGCTAATGCATTGTTTGATAATCAATGGAAAGCATTTAGAGCAGTGGCAGATAAGATCGAGTTGAAGTTGTTTAAGGATTATAAGGCGATGGAGTAAAAGCAATGTTACTGAATAGTAAAGGGCTGCAAAAAATTGCAGCCCTTTTTTGTGGAGTAATTTAATCCTCTTGCAAGTACCAATCAGATTAATTATATTCGGTATATGGAAAATGAGAGTGAAAAGAAAAACATAAAAAACGTTTTTACAATTAAAAAACTGATAGCTGTGGGAATGGCTCTTGGAAGTGTAGTGTTTACAAAATCGAAGACTGGTTTTCCAAAGGAAGAAGAAGGCGCTATTTTGGAACGTGAAGAACAACAGCCAATTGATTTAGATGACTCAGAAGCCGTAGCCAAAGCGGCGAAACGCGCTACTCGTAATGCTTACCTTAATGCGCGCAAAAATAAGATACCTATGATAATGATGAAGGATGACAAGTTGATTCAAATCGATGAAAACGGTATCGAAACTATCATAGGCGAAAACGAAAATTAGCCAGGAAAAATATCTCTAGAAGAAACAAAGAAGTATTGATATGAGTTCAAAAGTGCTAAACGTTTTTGCAGGTCCGAATGGTTCAGGAAAATCAACGATCTTTTCCGAAATGAATAATAATACAAGTACCAGCATTTATGTTAATGCTGATGATATCGAATCTGAATTAATCTCAAGTGCTTGTATCTCTTTTGATAAATACAAAATCTCAATTACAGATGTAATACTCAAACAGTATTATGAAAACTATAAACAAATAATTCAGGAAAGAAACGAAACAGATTTGTGGGAGCTGATTTCTTTAGAAAAGAATGTTTTGTGTATTAAAGAAAATAAAAACATTAGAGGGTCTTATTTAGCGGGAGGCATTGCTTCTCTAATAAGAACTCAACTACTTCAAAACGGCTTTTCTTTTAGTTTTGAAACAGTAATGAGTAATCCTGACAAAGTACAGTTTATGAAACATGCACTTAAATTGGGTTATAAGGTTCGTCTTTTTTTCATAGCTACAAATAGTCCGAAAGTAAATATAAGCAGGGTAAAAGAAAGAGTAACGCTTGGCGGACATGATGTACCTGCAGATATAATTACTCGGAGATATTATAGAACCATGAATAATCTATATGGCGCAATAAAAAACTCTAATAAATCAATGTTGTTTGATAATTCATATAAAGATTCTTATTTATTCGCTGAGATAGTAAATGGAAAAGAAGTAGAACTTAAAAAAAATACAGTTGTCCCAAAATGGTTTCATACATATTATCTAAACAAGATATAACATTTTGAAATCACATTCTTGGATATCAAATAGAAGTCATTCAATGATCAATAGCTTTTGGAAAGCTCCAAAACTTTCCAAAAGCTTATTCGAAATACACGGATAAACCGGAAAAGAATAATAGGAAACTTCACTCCGTATGAATAGTAGCACCTTACTATATCTTTGTTAAATGAACGGAAAATAAGAATTCTGTAAAGACGAGGCAAAAGCTTTTTCAGTCCAGTAGTAATTGGTCATAAAAACAAAAGCATCAGTGTACATGAATAGCAGCGAAATCATCATCTATCAAAATACCGAAGGCAACATTAAAATCGATGTTCGGCTGGAGGAAGAAACCGTTTGGCTTACACAAGATCAAATGGCAAGCTTATTTGGTAAAGGTAGAAGCACCGTGGCGGAACATGTTGCTAACGTGTTTGAGGAGGGTGAGTTGGAGCAAAATCGAACTTGTCGGAAATTCCGACAGGTTCGCCAAGAAGGCAATAGAATGGTGGAGAGAGAAATTGATCACTACAATCTAGACGTCATCATTTCAGTAGGTTACCGCGTAAAATCCCCCCAAGGCACACAGTTTCGTATTTGGGCAACCCAGCGGTTGAAGGAATATATTATTAAGGGCTTTGCTTTAAATGACGACCGCTTTAAGTCGGGCACTTCGATGAACTATTTCAACGAATTGCAGGAACGCATTCGGGAAATACGTATTTCGGAACGGTTCTTTTATCAAAAAATAAAAGACATCTACACCACCAGTATTGATTATGACCCCAAAGACGAAAAAACCATCACATTCTTTAAAGTGGTTCAAAATAAACTACTGTGGGCCATCAGCCAGCAAACAGCAGCTGAGCTTGTGTATCGCAGAGCAGATGCGAATCTTCCTTTAATGGGTATGCAATCGTATGATAAGAAAGAAGCGGTTCCCATCAAAAAATCAGATACAAGCATTGCCAAGAATTACCTAAATGAAGATGAAATAAAACTGCTCGGACTTTTGGTAGAACAATACCTTGCTTTTGCCGAAACAATGGCGCAGCAGCGTACGCCAATGTATATGAATGACTGGATTCAGCGCTTGGATGCCATTTTGCAATTAAACGGAAGAGAATTGCTCTCTCACGCAGGAAAGATCAGCCACGAAATGGCAGTAAAGAGATCAGAAGAGGAGTTTGAGAAATACCAACTCGCACAAAAAGCAATAGAAAAAGAACAAAGCTTACAAGAGTTAGAAAAAGATATCGCGCTTCTGAAAAAGAAAAATGATCAATAACTTTTGCCGAGGATGAAAAACAAAACAAACATAAAACTTCTATTAACCGAAATAGAGAAAGCTAACTTGAGAAAGCATAAAATCAAAATTGCCAATATTCTCGACTTCGCACCGGATGAATTAGAAGTGCTATTAAATACTACCTATGAACGAGCAAAAGAAATTTATGCGTTAGCGGCATTTCAAACGGTTCCGTCAGTCGGAATAAAGTTTGCCGAAGACCTTGTGTTTTTGGGTTATTATTCACTCAACGATCTCAAACAAAAAAACGGCGCCCAACTCACAGACGAATACGAACAGAAAAAAGGATATTGGGTTGACCCATGTGTGGAAGACCAATTTAGATTGGTCGTGAACTTTGCAAACACACATGACATGCAAAAAACTTGGTGGGACTTTACCGAAGAACGAAAAAAGTTTCGTGCTGAAAACGGTTATCCAAAAACTAGGCCTCAAAAAGCTTGGTTTGATCGGTAACATTCCAAAAATTTCTTAATAATATATATAGCCGCAGATTCGCAGATTTTTAATCAAATGAATCTGCGAATCTGCGGCTTTATCATTCTGATGTCACCCAACCGTCAATTTCCCTTCGATATTCAAGATTCATCATTCAATATTTCCACCGTTCTCCATTGGAAAAACTTAATTTTGCCGCCGGAACAAAACCTTTAGTATGAGTACGCCAAAACTGAGTCATTTAGCTGAAACCTTATCAGGCAGTGAGATCGTGAAACTGGGTAATGCCATCAGTGAACGTATTCGCAATGGTGAGAAGATCTATAACCTCACCATCGGTGATTTTGATCCCTCTGTATTTCCCATTCCTACAGAGTTGGAAGAACTCATCATCGACTCTTATCGCAATAAAAACACAAGCTATCCTGCAGCAGAAGGTGTGTTGGATCTGCGTAAGTCTGTAGCAGCATTCATCAAAGAATGGGAAGGATTGAGTTTTGAACCCAATGAAATTCAAATAGCAGCCGGTGGTCGTCCATTGATCTATACTTTGTTCAAAGCCATCGTTGACAAAGGCGATAAAGTGATCTATGGTGTTCCTTCCTGGAATAACAATCACTATACACACTTGACCGATGCGGTGCATTGTGTGGTGGAGTGTACGGTAGAGAATGATTTCATGCCTACTGTAGAAGACATCAAAAAAAATATCAGTGGCGCTACACTTATTTGTATTTGTACACCACAGAATCCAACAGGCACCACGCTCAAAAAAGAAAGTCTGGAAGCTATTTGTGATCTGATATTGGAAGAAAATGCAAAAAGAGGTGAAGGCGAGAAGAAATGTTATTTGATGTTTGATCAAATGTATTGGACACTCACCTATGGCACTACTGTTCACTATAATCCACTGCACTTAAGACCTGCGATGAAAGACTATACCATTTTCATTGATGGTATCTCCAAAGTATTTGCAGCTACCGGTGTACGTGTAGGTTGGGCTTTAGGACCGAGTACGGTGATCGCCAAGATGAAAGCGATTTTAAGTCATGTAGGTGCCTGGGCACCCATGGCAGAACAGAAAGCCGTGGCTCAATATTTATTGCAGAAAGAAAATATTCAACGCTACCTCAGCCATTTCAAATCAGAAGTGGAATTGCGTTTGAGAAATATTCATAATGGTTTTATTGCCCTCAAACAAAAAGGCTATCCGGTTGATGCCGTTGCACCACAAGCTGCGATCTATCTTACCATCAAAATAGACCTCGTAGGTAAAACTACTGCCGACGGAAAAAAACTTGAAACACAATCAGACGTTACGTCTTACATCCTTGCAGAAGCCAAACTAGCAGTGGTACCCTTCTCAGCCTTCGGCGCCGGTGCCAATAGTCCATGGTATCGTTTAAGTGTGGGTACTTGTAAGAAAGAAGAGATTGGGGAGATGTTGGAGAAGCTGGAGAGTGCATTAGGGAAGCTTTTATGAGCTTTATAAGCCGCACGCTACAAGCTTCACGCTGCAAGTATTTTGCTAGTTAAGCAGCAGCTAATCTTGGTATAAAAGTAAAAGTCTAATACTATTAGATATCAAACGTGAAGCATGAGGCTTGCAGCTTGCAGCTCAATTCAAATTGTTCACAAACACAAACGCCTTCAACCTTCTTTCATGCAAAATACTTTGCATCAGATGTGGCTTGCGGATGATTTTGCGGCGGTTGATATCGAGGATCTCGTGGGAAGAACAGAAATTATTCCAATTTTCAGCATGGTATAAAAGGGTATTCAACAGGCTCACCTGACGATCGAGTTCAGACTGTGTCATGTAATCATGTTTACAGAGCAGCCAGAGATCACGGTTCATGTCTTTCATACCTCTACGGTTTATCGAACATTATTGGGACAGTTACAGCCCCCTCTGCCATTCCTTCCTTTCTGGAATATACCACAGGAACTGGCCATGGTAATAAGTAACAGCAGAACGAATATTTGGTTTATTTTGAGTTTCATAATGATCTAAAATACAGCTTTCGATCAAACCATCATAAACCCATCAGCACTGCCTACCGATTTTAACATACAAAACATACTCATCGCACCATTGGACTGGGGCCTCGGTCATGCTACACGTTGTATTCCATTGATCCGCGCTTTGAACAATGCTGGATACAAGGTTTTCATAGCTACCGATGGACCTCAACAAACCCTTTTGCAACAAGAGTTCCCTGATCACACATTTATCAAACTCCCCGGCTACAGGGTACGTTACAGTCGAACCAAAGGTTGGCTGCCCTTCAAAATAATGCAACAATTGCCAGCCCTACTACGTATTGTTCAATGGGAACACCGCTGGTTGGAGGATGCGATTGAACAATATGGTATCGATCTAGTGATATCGGATAACCGATATGGACTATGGAGTAAAAAATGCCCATCGGTTTTTATTACCCATCAGTTAAATATCAAAGCACCGGTATTACTCGAGCCGATCATTCGATGGTTTCATTATCGGTTTATCAATCGATTTACCACTTGTTGGGTACCTGATCAGGAAGAAGCGGGTGGATTGGCGGGAATACTTTCCCACCCTAGTAAGCAACCAGCCATTCCGGTTACTTATATGGGATTACTGTCGCGTTTTGAGCAAGGAAATCATGCCGACCAACAAGCAATCACTATTTTACTATCCGGTCCTGAACCGCAAAGAACCATATTGGAAGAAAAAATAGTGTCGCAATTGTCAACATTCACAGAACCGGTAGTATTGGTAAGAGGATTGCCTGCAGATACTTCTTCCATCTCGGTACCACCGCAGGTGAAACTGCTGAACCACCTTTCGGCAGCCAATTTACAGGAACAATTATTAAAAACTAAACTGGTGATTGCCAGAAGTGGTTATAGTAGCCTGATGGATTTTTCACGCTTGCGATGCAAGACCCTTTTAATACCTACACCCGGACAAACAGAACAAGAATACTTAGCGAAGCGATGTGCAGAAAAAGGTTATGCGATGCATGTTGATCAATCTAAACTGAATTTGAATGATGTATTAACAAAAGCAGATCAGTCAAATACCGTTTTCCCTTCTTTTCAATTTTTTGAAGATCCAGACTTACAAAGACTAATGGCAACAGTATTTGTAAAAGCTTCTTCTTAAATCGACCTTGCCTCTCTTATTTTTGCAAAGCAATGAATAAAACCACCAAAGCACATCTCGCTGTATTAGCAGCCAATTTCATTTTCGGAGCTGGGTATGCGGTAGTAAAGACCATTACGCCTGAATTCATTGCACCCTTTGCTTTGAATGTAGTTCGGGTATTATCCAGTCTCTTATTATTCTGGTTGCTTTTTTTGATGAAACCTAGTAATGCAGGTTTTGAAAGAAAACACCTTCCTCGTTTTTTATTGTGTGCACTTACAGGTGTGGCCATCAATCAATTACTTTTTATCAAGGGATTATCGTTAACAACAGCCATCCATAGTTCTTTACTATCACTGGGTACACCCATTTTCATCACCATCATAGCAGCTTGGTTACTCAAAGAAAAGCTCACGCTTTATAAAATTGCCGGACTTGCATTGGGTGTTGGTGGCGCTACCCTATTGATACTGATGAAAGACAATAGCGCCAGCGGAAAAGATATGTTACTGGGCGATATTATGATCATCATCAATGCCATATCATATGCATTTTACTTGGTGTTGGTGCGGCCGTTAATGGAACATTATAAACCGATACATGTATTACGCTGGGTTTTTACATTCGGCACTTTCATGATTCTTCCTTTTGGAATTGAACAATTCATCGATACCAACTGGGCTGCTTTTGGTACAACTCAATGGATCGCATTGGCTTTTGTGGCTTTGTTTGTAACCTTCTTTGCTTATCTCTTTAATGTATATGGACTTTCAGTGATCGGTTCATCAGCAACAGGTTCATATATCTATACCCAACCTGTCTTCGCCGCTATTATCGCCATGGTATTTATGGGGGAACATTTTACTATCACAAAAGCACTGGCAGCCATCTGTATTTTTAGCGGTGTCTATTTGGTGAATCTTCGAAAGAGAAATTTTTGATTTTTTGATCTTTGATTTCTTGAATTGGGGAAGAATTAAAAAGTCAAAAGTAAAAAATCAAAAAATCAAAGATCACAGATCCAGTTTCGGGTAATCAAAAAACCAAAACTCCTTTTCCGCACGCTTAAACAAATTCCATTCATTGGTATTTGCCTTGATAGCAAAAATGCCACAGGTGGGCATATTATCTATGCGCGTGTTGGTGAGATTATTTACGAAACCCGTGATGCCGGGATTGTGAGAGAAGAGAGCAACAGTATTACAGTTGTAAGGCAGCTTAGCAATTACTTGGTAGAAAGTTTCTTCCGGCGCATGGTATAATTCGGGAAACAACAGTATATCTTTTCTGCTTTTACCATAAGCTTCAGCAAAATACACCGCAGTAGTAAGTGCTCTGTTGGCAGTACTGGATGCAAAACATTGAATACCTATGCCCCGTTTCAATATTCTTTCGGCCATTGCAGGAGCATCGCGATGTCCGCGGTCGTTTAACGGACGCTCAAAATCCCCTTGAAAGGTATTGGCCCAGCTGCTTTTGGCATGTCTGATCACAAGAAGTTCTTTCATGCTGAAAAGTTACAATAAAGTCCACTTACATTTGTATGCATGCCCATAACCCGACTGCTCATAGAAGATTTTATCACATTGTCCAAGCAGTATCCTGTCTTTGATGTAAGAAGTGAAGGAGAATATCAGCATGCCCGTTTTCCGAATGCGCATAGCCTTCCTTTATTCACTAATGAAGAACGAAAAGTAGTGGGTACTGCGTACAAACAAGAGAGTAAACAGAAAGCCATTAAACTGGGATTGGAATATTTTGGTCCGAAAATGGTGAAGATGGTGGAGGAAGTGGAGAGAGTAGTTGGTGGTGTACAGTTGACAGTTGACGGAAATAAGAATAGGAAGAAAGAGACTAAGCCGATAGAGATAGCAGATAAAGTGGTGCTGGTATATTGTTGGCGAGGGGGAATGCGGAGTGCGGGTGTGGCTTGGTTGTTGGATTTGTATGGATTTAAAGTGTATACCTTAGTAGGTGGATATAAATCTTATCGCAACTGGGTATTGAAACAGTTTGAAAAAGAATACCCATTCAAGATCATTGGTGGTTACACGGGTAGTGGGAAAACAGAGGTACTACATGCACTTGCACAACAAGGCGAAACAGTGATTGATTTGGAAGGACTGGCCTGTCACAGAGGTTCTGCTTTTGGTAATCTCGGACAACCACAACAGCCCAAACAGGAAATGTTTGAAAATCTTTTAGCCAATGCTTTGGCTGTTGCATCTGCAAATAACAATACCATTTGGCTGGAAGATGAAAGTCAGCGTATTGGAGAAGTCAATATTCCGATTTCAATTTTTAAGTATATGCGCACTTGTCGCGTATATTTTTTAGATATTCCTTTTGAAGAAAGATTAAATTATATCTTAAAAGGATATGGAAGTTTTGATAAAGAAAAGTTGATCAACGCTACTATACGCATCAAGAAAAGATTGGGTGGATTGGAAACAAAAAATGCTGTGAATTATTTAATTGAAGATGATTTCCTAGGTGCATTCGGAATACTGCTACATTATTATGATCGTTTGTATACCAAGAGCATGAGCAATATGCGTGAAAATCCGGAAATGCTTTTTCATAAAATAGCAGTATCAGAAGTTTCGCATGCTGAAAAAGCTAAGTGTGTAATAATCGCTGCAGGAAAAGAAAAAGTTTACTAAAACGCTTTTAATTTTTCGAGAAATGCGTCTTTTCTTCTGCTCGAAACATCAATCTCCTTGCCGTCTGTAAGGGTTACGATGCCGGTTTTTCCTTTATTATACGACTTTACATAAAGCATATTAATCAGGTGTGAATTATGTACACGAAAAAATCCGAAAGGGTGTAACATATCTTCATATTCTTTCAAAGTTTTTGCTACTGTGATCTTTTGTTTATCAATAAGAAACATGGTTGTATAATTCACGTTACTCTCGCAACGAATAATTTCTGCTACCCTAATAAAATGATAACCGGAAATTGTTGGAATAGCAATTCTTTTCTCTTGGCTTTCTTTTGCAGATAAATTATATAACAGCGTATCAAACTTCTTAACAATATCTTCTTTGGCTAGTTTTTGAGCAAGCTTTTCCAGCGACTTGTTCAAGTCATCTATATCAATAGGCTTCAGTAAATAATCTACTGCAGAACATTTAAAAGCCAGCACAGCATATTGATCGTATGCCGTAGTGAATATTACGTCAAAATCAATTTTATCAAAATGCTTTAATACATCAAACCCATTCTTGGCGCCAATCTGAATATCAAGAAAAACCAGATCAGGTTTAAGTGCTTCAATGCCTTTAATACCGCTTTCTACAGATTGAAAAGCATCCAATACTGAGATTTGATTTTGATGATAATTTGAAATCAAACTTTTCAGTCGGTTGATGCAGTGCATTTCATCATCGATGATGATTGTTTTTATCATAGTGCCATTCATTTGATCAATGGTATTCTAAAAGTAAACATGATTCCTCTGGCCAAATTCCGGTACTGAAAATAACCTGAAGGTAAAAATAGACCCCGATAGCAAGCGCGAATACGTTCTTTAGAAATAGAAATACCTAAGGATTTTTTATGCTTTTGGGTCAATATATTATTTGGATGATAGCCGGGTCCATTATCATATACACGATATTCCAATTGTTTCCCTTTTTGCGCCACAGCGACAGAAATCTTTCCATCCGGAACTTTCGATACAGCATGCCAAATACTATTTTCTATAAACGGCTGCAAGATCATAGGCGGTACCATAATGTTTTCAATAGAAAGGTCATCTTGTACTTGTATTTCATAAGTGAAATTCTGTCTTAATCTAGATGCTTCAAGTTGTAAGTATAATTCAAGATTATATAGCTCTTCTTTTAATGAGATTTGTTCTTTCGTACTGTTTTCAAGCGTAGTTCGCATGAGTTTTGAAAAGCTAGACAAGTACTGGTCTGCATGTACCGCCTCATTTTGTTGAACAAAATCGCCAATTGAGTTGAGTGCGTTGAATAGAAAATGTGGATTGATTTGCAATCTTAAAATTTGCTCCTGTTGCTGTTTTAGCTTGTTGTTCAGTTGAATAAAAAAATAGGTAATGATGATGATACAGGTAACAGCACAAATCAATAATTGCAGTAAACAACCAATGCCACTTTGATGTGCTGCAATAAAAGCACTGCAAGCGATACAAAGCAAAATCGTTCCCGTAATACCCAAAAAGTAGCGGTTCATAAGTGTAGTTTCGAGAATAAAACTAAAGAACTGAGTTTTGTTCATTGTCCCCTAAAGGGGGACAGTAAGCAAAACTCAGTTCTAAAATGTTCTGAACCGATACAAAACTGGGTGTTTATGCTAGATTGTATCCTAAAACATCAAGTAGTAATTTTATTTGGTCATCCGTGAGAAGATGATATTTATTAGTTTTCAAATAGGTACTGATAGTGATTAAATCTCTAATTTTTCTACTTGGAATAGTTTGCTGAATAAAGGGAAGACTGCAGTAGTTATCAATAAATTGAATAATGTTTTGTTTTCTTTCCATTTCCCATGCTTTTACAAGCATATTGATGATATTACCTTTATCAACCGGTATTACAAATTTGAATGCATAATCAGGATATTCAGGATTAGTAATGATGAAATGTCTTTTGTAAGGATCATTTGTGTTCAGGTTACTTGCTTTTTGATCATGAATATTTACGGTAAAGGGGGCTTTAATAATTTCAGGGGGTCTTTTATTCATGGTCGTATAGTCTTCCTCATTTTTTTTGTTTATTTTAACTACATCTTCTTTGCTCATTTCTAATAACCGCTTAAAATATTTGTTTCGAGGTATTTCAAAATTAGATACCAGATTGAAGCGACAGATATCAGCAAAGGTATTAGGGTTTTCAACATTGATCTGTATCTCCATTTTAGTTTTAATCTTAGATGTTTTGAAAGCTTCTTCAATGAGCGACAAAGTTTCAAATAGAGGCTTTTGTGTTTCTTCGCTAATCAAAGATTCCATTTCCTCTACCTTTAGCAGAGGAAGATTTCCTTCAATTTTCATGATGTATTTCAGATAATACCAAATGAATTTAATATACATTTTAACCCTACTGTAGTCATATCCGGGTACGTTTCTGAATTCCTTTTTAATAGCAGGAAATGCTGTACCCACCAACCCGTCCTTACGTCCCCCACTTACTTTTCTATTGTGTAAACTCGTGAATAAAAATCCAATTGTTTCATTGGTTTTTGCATCTAATATGTAACGCATATCTGCACGAATAAACCCTGGAGCATAAAATTTAATAAATCCTTCTTCAGTAAAATCGGGTACGGCTATATCTTTCATAGCATTAAAAATGTCTTTCATTTTACTAGAAAGCTTGAGCCCTTTCATTTTTGCAGTATTACTTTGACTGGCATAAAAATCTTTTTCAAAAACTTTTACGGTTTTGGAATACGTAATTTGTTTACTCATATTATAGTGTTTTGGTTTATAAAAGTCCTTGTTGTTTTAAAACAACAGCCACCTGTTTAGCATTAGAAAACTTATTCGAGAAAAGATGGTTGGCTTTTTCCAGAATTCTTTTATGATAAGTAATTACAGAGCTTTCCTGTATTTTAAAAGCTTTGGCAATGTCTGCCACAGATAGCTGATCGTGATACGCGTATTTTCGCAGAATACGCAGCTCCTGAAAACTGAAGAGATTTTTTTCCTGAAAAATTCGCTGTGTTCTTTCCAAAAAATCTTGTAGCCATTGCAATTCTTCACCTTGGTCATTCGTAGCCCGTACAGAAAAAGGTTCTCCATTATAGGCCCCTACCACTGTAAACTCATTGATGTATTCCAATAATTGATTTTTATCGTTATACTGAAAAATGCATGCTAGTCTTTTGCAAAGAAGATAATGTCCATCCTTGTGTTGTAATGCAGCGCTGGTGATATAACGATGTTTCATGAACTCAATATTCCAATCGCCACTCATCAAACCCTCAATCAGGGTGGTAGACGTAATATTATGTGCAGCTACATGCGCAGGATGAATAAGTTTTAAGTAGGTATAAAAGTCAAAGTCTTTGTCTTTATATCCCAACCATCGCTCAACGCCATGCTGGTGCTGCAATTCCATCGTGTGCAGGTTTACTACAAAGAAGAAGCGCTCATATTGAATGGTTTCTTTTAGGTGTTCCAGCTCAGCCATTTGCTCCTCTTCCGGTACCATTTTTTTATAAATAGGTTCAGGAAGTAATCTGGCTGATTGTTGACGGTAAGTTTCAAGTAATTCTTTTGCAGATTGAATTTTAGACATAT
Source organism: uncultured Sediminibacterium sp. (assembly GCA_964392685.1). GTDB lineage: Bacteria > Bacteroidota > Bacteroidia > Chitinophagales > Chitinophagaceae > Sediminibacterium. Next base: position 3,248 of record CAYMQQ010000008.1, on the reverse strand, counting down.
AGAGGGGTATTCAGTAATGGGCTAACAATAGAAACTAATTGTTATGGTTTAATAATGATTGCGCATAGTTCCTCCACATGATTCAAAACTGGAATCAATAAAAGGACTTACTGCAGCATTGCAATATTGAAAATATCTTGAATGGGGGAAACCTAAAATAGTATAAAAATTTTATATAAACAAGAGTTATCAAATAATAAATAGGCGTGCCCGAATAATCAATCGTACTAGAAAAGCAAAATGAAGCCTATTAGGTTTGTAGATACTTCAATTGAATTTTCATTTGAAGCTTGAATTTTTTCACTATAAACCTCTTTTATGAAAAAGTTAATTCACTCATCACTTATTCTCACATTGTTATTAGGATTTCATTGTTTCGGATTTTCTCAAAAATTCAGTATCCAGGAAGTACAGGAACAATGTGCCGGATTAAAGCAAAATGAAAAAGTACGTGTTTCTGTTGCGGGTTTTATGGTTACAAACCAAAATACAATGTCATCAGTTGCAACAGAGCTTACAGAAATGTTGACCAACGCTATGCAAAACGTCAATTGTTTCAATGTGTTATTATCAATAGGTCAAACAGGTATTCTTACAGAGGAAATCATATTTGCACAATCAGGTAATACTGCTGCTGGAACGGGTCCACAAACCGCAAAAATGAAGGGTCCTCAGGTGATAGTCGTGGGCAAGATCACTGATTTTTCTCCTGGACTGGGCGACCCTAATTCATTCGGAGGAAATAAAGCAAGAGTATCGTTTATTCTTCAGTTAATCAATGCTGAAACCAGAGAGATTATTGAGTCGAAGTCTTTCAAAGTAGAAGGTAAATCCAATATATTAAATTTTTCCAGTTCAAATAAATCACTGGCAGATGTTTGTGAAAAAGCGATTAATCAGTCAGTAGAATTCATAGCATCACGCAAAGCAAAAATGCCATTGCCAGATGCTCAAAATCCTGAAATGAAAGTGTATAATGCGACAAACTGTTCTGTTTTAAATAGCGAATATGTTCCGAAAGTCATGGTCATTTTGCCTGAGTTTCATATTTCTCAAAGAATTCCGGATCCGGCTGCTGAAACAGAGATTAATAGAAAATTAATTGAGGCTGGTTTTAAAGTTGTTGATGCAGCAATGTTTGCGACTATCAAGAATGGGGCACGATTTGCTGATGCAGCAAAAGATCCAAAATTAGCTATTTCATTGGGTAGAGAGTTTGGAGCAGATATAGTTGTATATGGTGAAGCTTTCAGTCAGCGCACAGGAACTCAAGGCACTCAAGTAACTTGTAGAGCAAGGGTTGAAATAAAAGCAGTAAGAACTGATGATGCCAGTATACTCATTTCTAATGGCTTGGAAGCAGGCGCTTTAGATAATGCAGAGTTCGTAGCGGCTAAATCAGCACTAAGAAGTGCAGGTACACTAGTTGCAGATTATATGCTGGAACAGTTCTGTTCTAAAGGACTCAGTTTTTCTAAACCAACATCAACCAATACAACAGTAAAAACGGGGAATGAAGCGATGAATATACAAGTGAAAAATGTAGATTTTGCTAAGTTCAAGGCCCTGACAGATCTTCTCGCAACCAAAGGGAAAATATTGGATAAGTCTCTTGTTCAGGGTAACGGTTCTGTGGCATTACAAACCAGCATGACATCCGATGGTATAGCAGAACTTATTGGTAAACGACTAGGAGCTAAATACGAAATTCAGGAGCTCTCTAAAACAATCATTGTATTACAGTATAAATAAAAAAGCAGGTATATGAATAAACATAGAATCATCTATCTTTTATTACTGCCTGTGTTCGTTGCAAATTGTAGCATGCAGCCAGTAGAGAATACAGAACAAAAAGATGCCAACAATGATGTACCATTATCAGTTGGTGCAAAGGTTTTGTTCAATAAGAAAATTTCAGCACTTTCAAATCAACAGAAAAATGATCTCTTTAAAAAGACCTCATTTATTCTTACAAAAAACAAAGATGCATTTTATATGGATGAAGCAGAAGATTTTCCTTTCAATGCTCAGGTATTTCCTGTTGATCTGAATAATGATGGAAGGGAAGACATCTTTTTATTATGGGGAAATACATTTACATCTGGTAATGCCGGAAGTAGTGTTAGCTTATATATTCAGAATGAAAAAGGATCATTTACAGAAAGCCTAGTAGCTGAAGGACAACTTCCCTTGATTATTAAAGATGCTAAAAAGAGTTATCCGGATCTGATTCTTATTGCCCCCGGAGTATCTTTTCCTTTGTGGGGCTGGCGCAATGATGATTATACTTTTATTGCCCAGATATCTGCAAAAAAACTAAAGACCTATAACACAGAACAAGTAGAACTGGTAAGCCAGCGGTATCAAAAATCTTTACAACTAAAAAAATAAGAAAAAGAACGATTGGTTATAAGGGGGTTTATTTAAAAAAGCCAGACTCTTTATTGAATTTAATTCAAAGTAAAAGAGGTCTGGCTCTTTTTATATTGCCTCTTGTTAGAATTATACAATTCTGTGTTAGTCTTTACTTTTATTTCTTGATACTTGTTCATAAGTATAATGACATGTTCTTATGTGTACGTGTAAATTCCTTTAGTAGTCGTATATGATACAATAAAAGATTTTCTTACATAAATTATATAGGCTACAAAACGACAACTATAGTTAATAAAAGCGATGTTATATTTTGAATCATCAATGCTTAGATGATTCCTTATGTTTTATTTGAAAAGTTCTTTTTCTGTTAATTCATTGACAAATAAAAAGAGGATGTATTATTACACCCTCTTTTTATTTCTGTTTATATGCTATCCTAAAATGCAATTTTATCTAAGATATCATCCTTTGTAACACTTATAGCAAGCCTCATTAGTTTTCCTTGGATCTCTTCCAGCTTTTCATATTGTTCATCAGTGAGATCTTTCTTTTCAAGTTTTAGACCCTCATATTTCTTGGAAATGGCTTCATATTCTTTCTTAAAGCGGTCAAGTTCATCTTTTTCCGGCTTTTTTTCTTTGAATTTTGATTCCCATGAAGTTACAAATGATTCCATATCGGCAATAGCATTGTTGACAGGATCGCCACTATTACATGCAAAAAGAGCAATGGTAAATAGGGTTGCTAATGTTAGATTTTTGATTTTCATGATTTTATATTAATAGGTGAATAAATAACTAGTTGAATAGACCCTCAGCAATTTTTGTGGTGATATAAAAGGAAATCAGAATGGTTATTGGTGATAAATACCA
>CAYMQQ010000007.1:13351-49214 GCA_964392685.1 uncultured Sediminibacterium sp. | reverse complement strand
GTCTTATCATTTGTTTTCTTCTCTCCGCTCTATTTGTAACAGCTCAGCGTAGCAGATTCTCAATCGAGGGAAATTATGGTCTTCAACGTAATTTTTTTGTTACCAGCTACGATGAGTCTCCGAATTCGTTCTCTCAAACCAGCTTTTATAAAAAAGCACCCATTGGTACGATGGGCGGTATTGAATTAAAATATCGAGTTGGTAAACGAGGTGCATTAACACTTGGATATGCAGGGTCTGTCAATAGTAGAACAGTATCCTACCGAACTACAATTAATGGCGTTGCTGTGGGTATTGCAGATTTTAAGATTACGCATAAAAATAGATTCTTTCAATTGGGCTATGAGTATGCGCTTCAAAAGAAAGATCCCTCTCTTTTTGCAGAAGCAGGATTATTTTACGTACGACCTTTTCAACAAGAAATTGATATTGCAAGTGGAGGTATTTTGTTTGAGGAGCGGAACTTCAATAATAGTAGATTGGAAGAAGGGGGAGTTTTTATAGGCTTTACCTACATGAAAAAAATTGATACAAAATTTCGACTAGGAATCAAAAGTCGATTGTACTATCTCGCTTCAACCAATTCTTTAGAAGCACTTACACTTACTCCGGTATTATCATATAGATTTTAGTTTGTATTACGTGTCAACTTTTGGAAAGTTTCGAAACTTCAAAGGAGTCTTTTGGACTTTCCAAAAGTTTCGGATGTAGTCAGTCATGCCTTTTGTATTTGCGGTCGATAGGTTTGGCAAGGAAATTCAGGAAAGCCTGTTTGCTCGCCGTTGTTGGTCGCCTGACCAACAACTACCCTCTAAAGTGGGTCAATATGCCAAATGTATCGATCCCAGTTTCATAAAAAGCTGCACTACTGTATTTATAATCTTCCGGAAGTGTAGCAAGTCCCCATTTTTCTTTAATTGGATTCTCATGTATATAGGTGAGTTTTTGAAGGTTAACTTTTGGAAAGTTCCAAAACTTTCCAAAAGTTTCGGATGTAGTCAGTCATGCCATTTGTATTTGCGGTCGATAGGTTTGGCATGAAAGTTTAGGAAAGCCTGTTTATTTCCAAATATGGTTAAAACATAATCCCGTTCAAGTTTTGTAGGTTTATCGGAACACAAAGACAAGAAAGATGAATGTTTCCAATCTTTTATATCCTTTACAAATCCATGATGCACCGGATTAGCATGTATATAATGTGAGACAGCACAAAAAGCAAGATCGTCTTCAATATCATTCGTTTTAAAGTTGGGCATGAATAAACTACCTCTTCGTTGGTAGATTCTGTTATAGGATTGTGTATAGCTGCTAAAAAGATTGGAAAGAGATTTGCTGATTTTATTGTACATGTATTGAATTTGATTTGTTTCACTCATCTTTTTAAAGCTATTCGATTTGGATAATAGTTCGTAAAGCTGTTTTTCTTCTTTTATTCTGATGAGCAAATGAAAATGATTGGGCATAAGGCAGTAAGCATAAACATTCATGTAGGGCGTAAGGTATTTTCTAGCTTTTTCAAGGAAGAAATAATAATTCTTTTCTTCTCGGAATAGGTTTTCACTTCCGTTTGCATGATTGTAGAGATGATAAAAATGAGATGGGTGTAACATTGGATATTTTGCTATTGATAACTTTTGGAAAGTTTTAAAACTTTCCAAAAGTTTGGTTGGAGTACTTATGATGAGAAGATGGGATTTCGATATATTGATGGATACTGCTTCTATGAACTTTTGGAAAGTTTCGGAACTTTCCAAAAGTTAGCCTGCCCAACCCTCCCTATCCAAGCTTCTATAATGAATCGCCTCCGCCAAATGCTCCGGCTGAATATCATCACTTCCTGCCAAATCCGCAATCGTTCTACTCACTTTTAAAATGCGATCATAAGCTCTTGCACTTAGGTTTAATTTTTCCATCGCTCGTTTGAGTAAGTTTTCTCCCACACTACTGATCCTGCAAATTTCTCGGAGCTGTTTACTACTCATTTGTGCATTGGCATAGACACCATTTTCTCCATTGTATCGCTGTGACTGTATCTCTCTCGCTTTGATGACACGTTCTCGAATGCTTGCAGAGTTTTCTCCCTGTTGTTGATTGCTGAGTTCACTAAAAGCAACCGGAGTTACTTCTACATGTAGATCAATCCTATCTAATAATGGACCGGATACTTTGTTTAAATATTTCTGAACCATGCCCGGTCCGCAGGTACATTCTTTTTCAGGGTGGTTATAGTATCCACAAGGGCATAGATGCGTTGCCTTTTTCCCGCTATCAGGGAAAGACCCAAAAGCCTCAGGCTCAAGGGTATCCGGAAAACCCGAAGACCATCGGCGAGCATCTCAGAAAGCGAAGGATGGATATGGGACTGCACCAAACGGATGTCGCACAACTCTTTAAGGTTTCCAAAGACTGTGTCTGCTACTGGGAAAACGGCCGCTCACACTCCCCCTGAAATACTATCCTGCCATCATTTCATTTCTCGGTTACTACCCATTCGATCATGAAACGGAAACGTTCGGTGGGAAGATCAGGCGGTACAAATATGAGCATGGATTAAGCAACGAGAAGCTGGCAAAGCTTCTTGGAGTGGATGAAGGGACGGTTGCGAATTGGGAGCGGAACAAGCGAGTTCCAGCAAAGAAGCGGATGAAGTATGTTCTTTCGATTATCACCAAACACACCCTGTGAAGGGGTGTGTTTTTGTGTTCCTATGTACAAAATTGTCAACGAGGAAAACACCAGAAGATTATTAAAAAAAAGGGTGTTTTTCACATTATGAATTTCAACATATTGCTTTATGTTTAAAGCGAAATACAATAATGCATTATTGATTCATCTATTCCCCCTTTGATGAATCGTATTTCATACACGTTTTCTAACATTTCATAAATGAGTATGACTTTCTTTGAATTCACCCGGCTATTTTGATATGTCGATATAGATCGTAAACTCAAGTGTAGCCTTTTTGTACTCATTTTAAAGAAGTAGTAACGGTTCTTGTTATAATAGTGGCCTTTGAAAAGATTTGATTAACATATCCTTTTTATATTTTTAATATTATAAATCTGTAATAAAATACGATGAGTATCCAAAAAAATTTCCTTAAAACGAACGCAAGATTATGGGCAATTACTATGATCCTTTCACTGTCTTTCCTTAATTGTAAAAAAGAATCTACTGTTGGAAAAAGTTTATCTCAACAAACAAATGACTTGTTAATTGTAGAAAATTTTTTGAAGACTCCCGAAAGTGCTTCCCCGCTTTTACTTGGTGTAGTAGCTGACATTAGAAGGAAAGAAGAAAATTTCCATTTTTTAAAAAAATTTATACAAGCCAATGGGGTTCCTGTATGGGAGAAATGTGTGAGTAACAGAGACTTGTTTTCTAATTCTCCATTTTTATCGAAAGGTAATAATTCTATTCCAATAAGAACATCAAGTACTCAGAATACTAATTCTAGTACTTTAATCCTGTATATTCCTATGATAGATTCGTTAACGAAAAAGGTAACGTCTTTCACTACTTGTTATGTCCTAAATGATACAAGTTATGTTTACAGAACAACAAACTTAAATAAAATCTTGATCGACAAACCAAAAACACTAACTGAAGCGATAAATGCGCATATATCAATAACAATATTTGCATCATTTGAGAAGAGAATAAACAATCGTATTGCGAGTTACTCACCGCCATACAATCAAGATAATCAGGATGCAGATTTTCTTTTTACCAATCTGTCAATGCAAACTGGAGTTTCGCAAACACCCAATTTGCTAAAAGTAAAGCTCAATTCTGACCCTCCGATTGACGGTGAGGTTGTGGTAGTAGAAGTTGATGGGTATAAAATTTATTATATTTATCATGCATCAATCGGAAAATGGACTGTACTAAGTTGTCAACTGATTCCAGCAGGAGAAGGAGGTGGTGGGCCTTCGCCATCTTCTCCGTCTCTATATGGATTTGCGGGTGTTTATATTGGACCTCATTATTCTCCGGGTACAGACCCAGAGCTATTGTTACCAGGAATGGTATCTAACACTATTAACTACCCTCCAAGCTGGATTGAACAAGGTCCATTCGAATCGGTATTCAATCAATCGCTTCCAAGCCCTGGCAGCTTTGATGACTTAATACCCGAAGAATTAAGCGCTGAAAGTGCTTGGAACTATATTCAAATAGGATTACTTAATAATCCATTTGGCTTACTAAATCTTTTCGATGCTCCAACAACAGCTTTAAAACAGGAATGGATTTCACTCGCCTCATTCATGCCGTCGCAAGCTATTAAAGATCGATTATCAACAATTCATACTACTCTAATAACAAGTGGCGGTTTTCTAGGTGCGCCAATGACTGCAAAAGATATTGCGCGTGTCCAAAGTATTAAGGATGCATTTTCAAGTGTTGTAAATATGGATTATTATCCAATTACTGTTAATCAGTTGCCAATTATAAACGGCCAACAATTGACCGCTCAGCAATTACTAAATACTTTCAGAATAAATATTAATTCGATGCTTGATGCAACTATTACTAGCTTTACGCCGTTTAATTTTGCAGGAGTTAACGATTTACAGTTATGGCAAAGTTCAAACCCAAATGCTGCTATTGTGGAGCTTTCGATTCCTGGCGATCGCGGCTCTGTAGTAACGACCTTTGACCCATCTCATCCTAATAAATGGATTTTTACAACAATACATGATCCCAAAAATGGTGATCATCCAATAAGTGGAAATCGTGAATTTGGCTTTACTGTAAACGCTAATGGAAGCTATACTTTTTATACAAAGGCAACTGATCGATTAACCAATTTATCGGGTACATTTCTTCAATCTACCACAGGGATACCATTTGACACAGCCAACGACCTGTGGAAATCTTTTCAAACAATGTTCAGTTCCTATGTGAATACTAATGGCGGAAATGCTACTGTAGTTACCCCATCGATCATTCGTCCAAATTGGGATAAGGTTAGAGCAGTAATGAACAGAACATTACCTTTAAGCTCTTTACCATAATAATTATGTTCCATGAAAAAAATAATTCTATTTTTCCTTGTATGTTTTATTTTTTTACCTGTATTACATGCAATCTTGATACCCATCATTGATGAAACGATATCTCCAAGAGCTGCAAAAATACATCACGGGGAATATAATACATTTCGATTCATTTTTATAATGACAGCATATTATTACTCGATCTTTTTTTTAGTATTTGCCTGGCTACCATATTTTTTATTGCAAGTATTTAATAAGTCAACACTATTTAAAAGCCTAAGCGCACGTTTCCTCGAGTTGTTTATTTTGCAAGTAATGATAATTTATGCTTTACGAATAAATGAAGATTATTTTCGAGCAGGAAATTCTACTTTAAAGTGGAGTCTTTTGTTAATTATAAGCTGCCTATTACTAAGCCTGATTCCTCTGACTCCATTTATTAGCAGAAAGCAAAAAAATAATATTTAAACTTTTTATAAGTAAAAAAATGAGAGTTAACTTTTGGAAAGTTCCAAAACTTTCTAAAAGTTTCGAATATAGTCAGTCATGCCATTTGTATTTGCGGTCGATAGGTTTGGCATGGAAATTCAGGAAAGCCTGTTTGCTCGCCGTTGTTGGTCGCCTGACCAACAACTACCCTCTAAAGTGGGTCAATATGCCAAATGTATCGATCCCAGTTTCATAAAAAGCTGCACTACTGTATTTATAATCTTCCGGAAGTGTAGCAAGTCCCCATTTTTCTTTAATTGGATTCTTATGTATATAGGTGAGTTTTTGAAGTAATACTTTTTCAGAATAAAGATCAATGCTTAGACTATTTCTTTCCCATACTTGAAATTTTCTATCAGCAGCATTTACTTTTAACAATGATAATTTTGTGTCATCATTCATACGCATAAACCATAATATACTGCGAGCCGTAAATTTTAGGAAGTCTCTTTGAAAATTATTTTTATGGATACCATCATGTAACTGCCAAATTAGGTGCATATGATTTGGCATGATTACAAATGCATAAATATTGACTTGTTCAAGTTCTATTCTTTTTTTAAGAGATTCAATGACAATATCTTTATGATAATCATTTTTTAATAATGGTATCCAATTGTAATTGGTAATTGTAATGAATTGTGGGTAATGGTCAAATCGAATCATGTTGTGCGATTTTTGTTGTTGGTCAGGCGACCAACAACGGCGAGAGACTTTCCAAAAGTTAGCCTGCCCAACCCTCCCTATCCAAACTTCTATAATGAATCGCCTCCGCCAAATGCTCCGGCAGAATATCATCACTTCCTGCCAAATCCGCAATCGTTCTACTCACTTTTAAAATGCGATCATAAGCTCTTGCACTTAGGTTTAATTTTTCCATCGCTCGTTTGAGTAAGTTTTCTCCCACACTACTGATCCTGCAAATTTCTCGGAGCTGTTTACTACTCATTTGTGCATTGGCATAGACACCATTTTCTCCATTGTATCGCTGTGACTGTATCTCTCTCGCTTTGATGACACGTTCACGAATGCTTGCAGAGTTTTCTCCTTGTTGCTGATTACTCAGTTCACTAAAAGCAACCGGCGTTACTTCTACATGCAAGTCAATCCTATCTAATAATGGACCGGATACCTTGTTTAAATATTTCTGAACCATACCCGGTCCGCAGGTACATTCTTTTTCGGGATGATTGTAGTATCCACAGGGGCAAGGATTCATCGATGCGATCAACATGAAATTCGCGGGAAAATCAAGGGCAATTTTGGCTCTTGAAATCGTTACCCGTCTTTCTTCCATCGGTTGACGCATCACTTCTAAAACCGTTCTTTTAAATTCAGGTAACTCATCTAAAAATAAGACCCCATTATGCGCCAATGATATTTCACCCGGTTGAGGCATACCACCTCCACCTACCAATGCCACATCGCTTATCGTATGATGCGGTGACCTGAACGGACGCTTACTGATCAATGCACTATGCTCCGGTAATTTACCGGCTACACTGTGGATCTTGGTTGTTTCCAAAGCTTCTTGCAAACTCAGCGGAGGCAGAATGGTAGGTAAACGTTTCGCCAACATGGTTTTACCTGCTCCTGGTGGACCAATTAAAATAGCGTTATGTCCACCGGCCGCTGCAATCTCCAAAGCACGTTTGATGTTTTCTTGTCCCTTTACATCTGTGAAATCAAATTCAAATAGATATTGATCACTGAAAAATTCTTCTCTTGTATTCACAATCACAGGTTGCAAACTGTTTTCATCTGTAAAGAACGCAACCACTTCATCCAAATGTTCTACACCATATACATTCAAGTTGTTGACCATACCTGCTTCACGTGCATTCGCTTTGGGTACAATCAATCCTTTGAAACCTTCTTTTCTTGCTTGAATGGCGATGGGTAAAGCCCCTTTAATAGGTTGAATACTTCCATCTAGGCTCAATTCTCCCATGATCACATATTCTTTCAATGCCTCAACATTTTCTAATTGCTCACTCGCACCCAATATCCCTAATGCAATGGGCAGATCAAAAGAAGAACCTGATTTTCGAATATCAGCCGGAGCTAGGTTCACAACGATCTTAGTACGTGGCATATCAAAGTCATTGGTCTTGATAGCACTCTCTGTTCTTTGCAAACTTTCACGAATCGCATTGTCGGGTAATCCAACAATCTGGTACCCTTGTCCGGCACTCACATTCACCTCAATTGTAATCGTAATGGCTTCTACACCATAAACAGCACTGCCGAATGTTTTTACGAGCATAAAGGGAAAGTAAAAAGTAAAAAATCTCCGAAGGAGTCCTTCTGACAAAAGAAAGGAAAAATACAGAAGCAAAAACCAAGATGAGTAAAACAGGTAATAATACACGTAGAAACACCTGATTGATCTGTGATTTTTTGATCTGTGATTTCTTGATTTGAAGGAGTAAAAAATCAAGAAATCACAGATCAAAAAATCAAACTTCTAAAGCTTCTCAAGCAACTCCACCACCCCCTCTCTCTTCAAAATCAGATACCCTAATCTGTCATTGCTAATGCCTTCTTTTAGTTGATAACTAAAGATTAGTTGTTCATCTTGTACACTGGTTTCGAAATAGCGGAATTGAATATTGCTGTATTGTTGGAGTGGTTCTCCTATTTCATATAAGTGCGTAGATAAGATAAATAGTACGTTCTTCATTTTACGCAAACCCTCGATAACCGTGGTACTACATTTCATAGCATCTTGTACATTGGTTCCCTTGAAAAGTTCATCAATAAGGATGAGCCAGTTTCTGCCATCACTGACTTTTTCGATCGTATTACGGATACGTTGTACTTCATTGAAGAAATAACTTTCTCCTTTTATGATATTGTCGACCACATTAATATTACTCAGTAACCCATCAAACAAACTCAACTGCATCTTGGCCACAGGTACTGCCATTCCTAAATGTGCCAGATATACACTTACACCTACTGCTTTAATAAAAGTACTTTTCCCGGCCATATTTGCTCCCGTTAAGAAAAGAAAATTCTTATCGCGACTCATGTCTACATTGTAAGCAGTAGGGGTTTGTAACAATGGGTGATACAACCCTGTTGCTTCAATAAAAGGCTGTGCAGACTGACTCACTTCCGGGAATGAAAAATGGTATTTTTTACAAGCGATACTTAAAGATAGAAATGCATCGATTCTACTATAGATATCAATCAATTCAAAAACCTGATTCTTATAATGCGAACGAATGAAATCTGCATAACTGAGGATACGCCAATTGACCAAGTCTTCTTTTGATTGTGTTCCGATCTCGGGGATTAATCCCTTGTTCAACAACATATCAATTCTCTCTGCCCATATTTTCAACTGTGTGCTATTGCTACTTTCTTTTAACAACGCACTGACCTGCATCATTCCTTTGATAAAATCAATACAGTGTGTGATGGTATAACGTGTCAAAGAAAAATCAGGCGCATTGAAAAGTTTATACGTGAAACTGTTGAATACATTGGGCTGTGTAGGATACTTATTGATCTGCGATTCATAAAATCGGGCGATCACCATAATGGTTCCATTGGTAATAGAAGCCGGCCATTGGTCGCTCACCTGCATCAGATCCTTAATGATCTGTTGATTACTGAGAATGGCATCTACAGTGGCTAAAGGCTTTGACACGATATCATACAAATAATCTCTACCACCACCGGTTTGTGTATGATCTAAAAAATGAACAACCGATAATTCTTCCTCACTATGAAAAATGGAGAGATCAGCTAGTGTGGTTTTGTCTATTTGCATATGATTGGTTTTTTGGTCGATGGTCCATAGTCCATGGTAGATTTTTTACCATGGACTATGGACCATCGACTATGGACTATCTCTCAAAGCTCAATCTCATTCCCCTCTTAGACTCATCGAACACCCCTTTTCCATAAACCGGATGTCCATTGACAAAAGTGTAGTTGATGGTTGCGGGGAGTGTCATGCCTTCAAGTGGACTCCAGCCACATTTATAAAGAATATTGTCTTTTTGAATGGTATTCGATTGATGCATATCTACCAATACCAGATCTGCATAATATCCTTCACGAATAAACCCTCTTTCCTTGATCTGAAAACACTGTGCTACAGCATGACTCATTTTCTCTACTACTTTCTCAATACTAATTTTTCCTTCTTTCACATAATGTAACATGAGTCCCAATGAATGTTGGATCAATGGTAATCCGGCATGTGCATGTTCATAGTCTTCCTGTTTTTCTGCCCAGGTATGAGGTGCATGGTCTGTGGCGATGACATCCAAACGATCGTCTAATAAAGCTTCCCATAATGCTTGTCTATTTTGGGGTGCTTTGATAGCAGGATTACACTTGATCTGATTACCCAAACGGACATAATCATCACTGGTAAAGTGCAGATGATGTACGCACACTTCCGAAGTAATACGTTTGTCTTTAAGGGGAAGCATATTGCCAAAAAGCTGCAATTCTTTGGCTGTCGTAATATGCAGGATATGTAATCGTGTATTGTACTTTTTTGCATATTGAATAGCCCTGAAAGAGGATTCAAAACAAGCATCTTCATTTCGAATGATCGGATGATCAGAAGGCTCGAGAATACCTTTTTTAGCTTTTAGTGCAGCCAGGTTTTCTTTAATGATACTTTCTTCCTCACAATGGGTAGCAATTAGTACTTCAGAACCTTCAAATACTTTTTCCAGAATCAATGGATTGTCTACCAATAAATTTCCGGTAGAAGAGCCCATGAATATTTTGATACCACAGATCTCATTTTTCTTTTCATTGGTTCGTAACACTTCATCCAGGTTATCGTTCGAAGTACCCATGAAGAATGAATAATTGGCCAGTGAAGTATTTCTTCCGGTTTCATATTTCTGTTCCAATAATTCTTGAGTAAACGCAGGTGGACTCGTATTCGGCATTTCCATAAAGCTAGTAACACCACCTGCCACAGCTGCTTTTGCCTCGGTATAAATCGTGGCTTTATGGGTAAGTCCGGGTTCGCGAAAATGAACCTGATCATCAATAACACCGGGTAAAAGATATTGCTGACTACCATCGATTTCCACTGCATTCACAGCAGGATTCAATGAACCTCCGATCTTTTCAATTCTTGAATTTCTGATCCATACATCACCATGTGTAATAGTGCCTTCGTTTACAATGGCGGTATTTTTAATGATATAATCTTTCATAAGCAATGCATTAGCAATGCTGCAATTTATTACATCATGAGCAGTAAACCTTAATCTTCCAAATGAATAGAGAAAATGATCATGCGGGATTGAATCTTATCCAAAACATTGGAGTATTTAAGATTCTGATCATATTGATGAATATTGGATAACCCATAACTGAATTTGATCTCCGGAGAAACGGTTACAAAGGGTAAATAAAAATTAAACCCAATACCTGTTTCAAAGCCAAAATCATTTCTTTTCAGTTTTAGCAGATCCTCCGATAAACGAGCAGATGAATTACTGGATAAGTCTGTATCTAGTTTAATACCCCCTAACAAATAGGTTCTGAAATTACCGATACGGTCGGAATTGAATTTAAATTGTAATGGTAAGCTAATGAGTGTGGCCGGTAACGTTTGTTTTTGAAAAGAAGCTTCTCCGGGTTTAGTAGGCCCTAAACGATAAGCCATAAATTTTGAGCCGCCAATGATCAGTTGAGGATTGGCACGAAATTCAAATCGATTGGTCATTTTAACCGTTGCTAAAAGTCCCATTACAATACCACCACTGGCTCCGGGTTCAACAGATAAGACCGAATCGGATTGTAGAAAAAGGGGTGATTTATTTTGATGGAGATAGGAACTATTATAGCCCAATGTAAGACCAAAATAATAGGGCAGATCATCGTGATTAGGACGATAACGTTGCTTCTGCGCCCCTACAGACACAGAATAGAAAAGGATGATCGCAAACAGGATTACTTGCTTCCGCAATAAATAGTGCATATGCCGAAACTGAGTTTTTTCAAATAAGTTTGAGTAAATCCTGCTTCATGCATAATATTTAAAAAATTTTCTCCTTCAGGGAAGGCTTGAACACTATCGTTCAGGTATTGATACGCGTCTTTATTATTTGCAAATAGTTTTCCTACACCCGGTGTAATCACATTGGTATAAAAATCACACATTTTTCTGAAAAGTGGCTGTTTTGGTCTGGAGAATTCCAGAACCACCAATTTTCCACCCGGACGAAGCACCCGATACATTTCCGACATTCCCTTATCCAAGTGAGCGAAATTCCGTACACCAAACGATACTGTAATGGCATCAAAATAGTTGTCGGGGAAATGAATGGTTTCACTGTCTCCGGTTTGAAGGCTGATGTGGTCGGTTAGATTTAGTTTTTTCAACTTCTCTCTTCCGAGTTCCAACATCCCTTCAGAAATATCTATGCCAATGATCTTGTTGGTTTTAAGCATCTGATGCGTCATAATGGCTACATCAGCAGTACCTGTTGCCACATCCAATACCAACTGCGGATGAATATCTTTCAGTTGTCTGATCGCTTTTTTCCGCCATTGGATATCTATACCCGCTGTCAGAAAACGATTTAAAAAATCGTATCTGAAAGCGATACTGTTGAACATCTCTGCTACCTGCTCCTTTTTTCCTTTTTCACTTTGCTGGTAAGGAACCACCTCATCGTGCGCAAACTTTGCCATAAGGCAACAAAGATATTGATTTCCACCCTGAAGGTCAGTCATTGTTACGTGATAGCCCTTAAAACAGGGGTTAATGTTTCGCAAATATTGATTTTGAACTGTTTTTCTCGATGGTTGGAAAGCCACGAAGGCTTATTATCTTCGTTTGAATGAGGGCTAGAATTTATAAATCAACGGGTAGTTGGTATATCGCTAAAGGGGAAGACGGACGTTTGTACAATGCCCGTATCAAAGGCGTGATGAAAATTGAGGGGATCACGTCTACCAATCCTATTGCAGTGGGTGATGAAGTTGAAATGGAGATTGAGGAGGTAGAAGAAGAGTCTGCTATCATCAGTACCATTCATGATCGGAAGAATTATGTGGCCCGTATCTCACCTCATAATAAACACTTGCATCATATCATCGCATCCAATCTGGATCAGAGTTTATTATTTGTAACCTTAAAAGACCCTAAAACCTCTCAGGGTTTTATGGATCGATTTTTAATCTCTTGTGAAGCCTATCATGTTCCGGCTATCATCGTTTTTAATAAATCGGATCTCTATCGCAAAAAAGAGATGGAAAAATTTGAACAGTTACAGGATATCTATACAAAGATTGGTTATCAAGTATTGCTGTGTAGTGTTGAAAAACGGGAAGGACTCGAAGTGCTTAAAAATATACTTCATAACAAAACTTCTTTACTCAGTGGACATAGTGGTGTGGGAAAATCAACCTGTGTGAATGCATTGTTTCCTGAATTCAACTTGCGTACACAAGAAGTGAGCGGGTGGAGTGGTAAAGGAATGCATACCACCACTTTTGCAGAAATGTTTGACTTGCCGGGAGGTGGTCGTATTATTGATACCCCGGGTGTCCGTGAATTCGGTCTCGTTGATATAGAAAAAGAAGAACTTGCACATTATTTTCCGGAAATGAGAAAAAAGATGAATGACTGCCAATTCAATAACTGCATGCATATTGAAGAACCCAATTGTGCGGTAAAAAAAGCGGTGATGCAAGGAGAAATTTCTGAAGAAAGATATATCAGTTATAGGACGATATTGGATACGATGGAGGAGGAGTATTAGTTGATAGTTGACAGGAGGAAAGTTATCGCTGTTTTCTCTGTCAACTGTCAACTAACATCTGTCAACCCTACTTTCCTTCCTGAAACCAAGAAGCATACATCACATAGTTATTTGAGATGCGATTGATTTCTCCGTTGATGAGTTCTTGGGAAATGTCTTTCACCTTTTTAGCAGGAACACCTGCATAGATACAGCCTGCTTCCACAACGGTTCCTTCTAAGAGTACAGCACCTGCGGCAATGATGGAATTGCTGTGAACAACACAGCGATCCATTACTATGGCTCCCATACCAATCAGCACATTGTCATGAATGGTACAGCCATGAACTAATGCATTGTGTCCAATAGATACGTTATTTCCGATTTCTGTTGGATTTTTTTGGTAGGTACAATGAATAACAGCACCGTCTTGAATATTCACTTTGTTCCCCATTCGGATATAATGTACATCGCCTCTAACCACTGCATTGAACCAAACACTACAATCATCGCCCATGATCACATCACCTACAATAGTGGCATTGGGCGCAATAAAACTATTTTCTCCAAATTGAGGATGTTTACCAAGGACAGGGAGGATTAATGGCATTTTTTTTAGTTGACAGTTGATAGATAATAGTTGACAGATTGTTTAAAGTTACAATCAAAATAGTTAGATCGTATACTTTAAATCAAGAGAATATAACTGAAGCGAACCGCTATATATTTAGGCGTTTGGAAATATATTACCGGTATTATATTTTGCAAAATTGGCGTAAAATATAATACATGACTTACTATGAAAATTTAATAGTTTGGAAAAAAACGATGGAGTTGGTAGGCGAAGTATACAGGGTTACAAAACTATATCCTCGAGAGGAATTGTACGCTCTTACAGCTCAATCACGTAGAGCAGCTGTATCTATTCCGGCTAATATCGCAGAAGGTTGTGGTCGTAATTATAAAAAGGATAGTATACAATTCTTACATGTGGCTAGAGGTTCAATGTATGAACTTGAAACTTTACTGAAGATAGCGGTATTAATAGAAATAGTACCCCAAGAAGAGGTTCAGAAAATTATTCCTTTATTGCATGAGTGTTTAAGAATACTCAATGGGTTTATTACCTATTTCGAGCAAGGCCTGCTTAAATAGTTACTATCTTTATTTCGTCTTAATCATTGCCAACGACTTTTTTCTGTCATCCGTCAACTATCATCTGTCAACTCATGAATAACAGGGAACTTTTTCTTCAGCATGTTGCCCAGACGTCTTCTGCTCCAATTGGGTTAGAGATCACTAAAGCAAAGGGCATACATCTTTGGGATACCTCGGGAAAAAAATATGTTGATCTCATCTCCGGTTTTAGTGTTTGTAATATCGGGCATAGTCATCCTGCTGTGGTGAAAGCTGTTCAGGAACAGGCTGCTGAATACATGCACTTGATTGTTTATGGTGAGTTTGTAGAAAGCCCACAAGTACAATATGCAAAACTGCTGACTGATCATCTACCTGCTTCTTTGAACTGTGTGTACTTTACCAACAGTGGTGCAGAAGCTACAGAAGGTGCCATGAAATTGGCCAAGCGTATCACAGGAAGATCTAAAATGATTGCTTTCCATAATGCTTATCATGGAAGTACACAAGGAGCTTTGAGCATTATGGGAGGTGAATATTGGCGCAATGCTTTCAGACCTTTATTGCCGGGTATCTTGCATTTTAATTATGATGATGATGCAGTACTTGAATCCATCGACTCATCCGTTGCCTGTGTGATCTTAGAAACGGTTCAAGCAGAAAGTGGTATTACCGTTCCTCGTAAAGAGTGGTTACAAGCCATCAGAAAAAAATGCGATGAACACTGTGTGCTACTTATTTTCGATGAAATTCAAGCAGGCTTTGGTAGAACCGGTACCCTTTGGGCATTTGAACAATTCAATGTTTTGCCCGATATTTTACTATTAGGAAAAGCATTAGGTGGCGGCATGCCTTTAGGCGCTTTTATTGCTGATAAAAAATTAATGTCAACTTTAACGTACAATCCCGTACTCGGACATATCACCACATTTGGCGGTCATCCTGTGAGCTGTGCGGCAGGTAAAGCAGCTTTTGAAATATTATTATCAGGTAATTTGATCGCAAGCGCTAAAAAGAAAGAACATATTTTACAAGAACAACTCAAACATCCGGCTATTCTTGCCAAAAGTGCACATGGCTTATGGATGTCGCTGAAGTTTAAAGATGATGTTACCAATCAAGCCATTGTACATCAATGCGTAAAAAATGGACTGATTACGGATTGGTTTTTGTTTGCTCCCGATCGCTTGAGAATTGCTCCCCCATTGATCATTTCTGAAGATGAACTCTCTGCAGTATGTGCAATGATTGTAAAGAGTATTGATGAGATAGTTGAGAGATCTTAGTTGACAGTTGTTAGTTGATAGTTGACAGGAGGAAATAATTATAATCTAATCATTTCCTCCTGTCAACTGTAGTCTGTCAACTATCAACTAACAAGGTCCCATTCTACAAAACCTGCTATACAATTTTTCATAGAGGGGAATGATATTCTTAATATCAAATCTGCATGCTTGTACATAAGCAGCTTCTTTCATGGTTTCCAGTTGCTGATCGTCTTTCAGAAGATTAATGGCAAACTTGCTCATAGTAGCTACATCACCTACATCGGCCATAAATCCCGTTTCCCCTTGAATATTGATTTCTGTTAATCCGCCCGCATTTGAACTAATCACTACTGTTCTCGCAGCCATGGCTTCTAAAGCTGCCAAACCAAAACTCTCATATTCAGAAGGAAGTATAAAAACATCGCTTACCGCCAAAATATCTTCCATCTGCTCTTGCTTCCCTAAAAAACGAACGTCATCTTCAATCCCCAATTCTCTGGTTAACTCTTCTGTACCGGGTCTTTCAGGTCCATCGCCCACCATCAATAGTTTGGCCGGCATTTCTTTTCTGACTGCTGCAAATATTTTCACTACATCAATCACTCTCTTCACTTTGCGGAAATTGGATGCGTGGATCAATATTTTTTCACCATTGGGAGCAATCACTTTTCTAAATGCATCAATTGGCTTTTTATCAAATCGTCCAACATCAACAAAGTTGTGTATGACTTCTATCTCTTTCTGGATATGAAATGATTTGTAGGTTTCTTCACGCAGATTATTAGATACTGCGGTGATTGCATCGCTTTCATTAATCGAAAAGGTTACAACCGGTTCATAGGTTTTGTCTTTACCTACTAAAGTAATATCGGTGCCGTGTAAGGTTGTGATTACAGGAATATTTCGATTCGCTTTTTGTTTCACAATCTGTTTGGCCATATAGGCAGCAGAAGCATGCGGTATGGCATAATGCACATGTAACAAATCCAAGTCGTGATTCATGATCACATCCACCATTGTACTGGCCAATGCTACTTCATAAGGCGGATAATCAAAAAGCGGATAGGTAGGCACACGCACTTCGTGATAAAAAATATTGGCATTAAAGACATTTAGTCTCACCGGTTGCTGATAAGTAATAAAATGTACCTGATGACCTTCATCTGCCAGTGCCTTTCCCAATTCCGTCGCCAGTACGCCACTACCACCAAATGTTGGATAACAAACAATTCCTATACGCATAACTAATCTTTGAATTTTTGATCTTTGATTTGACGATTCAACGCTACCAATATTGTATGATTACACACTGTGTAACTCAGTGCAAACCTCTGTGTCCTCTGTGGTTCATCTTTTGATCTACAAAGGAGACGCATACAATCAAGAATAACCAAGCAAGAATCAATCTTTCAAAGATACCCCGCAATTAACAATATTTATCACAATAAGGTTCTCCGCTCATCAAAGGCTCAGGAAACATGACAAATCATTAACTTTAGCGGTATGAAAAAAATATACTTTCTTTTACTGTTACTGCCATTTGGCAGCTTTGCACAGCAGGAAGATGCTGCTGTCATCAAAAAGATATCAGATGAAATATTGAGAAATGGGAAGGCTTATGACCTTTTATACCAATTAACCAAGCAAGTAGGTGGAAGAATAGCCGGTTCCCCTCAAATGTATAAAGCCGAAGCCTGGGGTGAAAAAGCACTCAAAGAAATGGGAGCAGATAAAGTCTGGCTACAAGAATGTATGGTGCCGCGTTGGGTAAGAGGTGCAAAAGAAGAGGCAAGGGTTGTAACGATCGACGGGAAGAAAGTCAACAGATCTTTGGATGTACTCGCATTAGGAAATTCTTTAGGAAATGGAAAACCCGTAACAGCACAAGTCATTGCCTTTAATAGTTTTGATGAGATGGAAAAGAGGAAGGAAGAAGTGAAGGGTAAGATCGTTTATTTCAATCATTCTTTTGATCCCACCAATATCAAACCCTTTGTTTCATACGGACAAACAGGTGTATCGAGAAGAGCAGGTCCGAGTATGGCTGCTAAATATGGTGCTGTTGGGGTGATGATTCGTTCTTTAACGGAATCAACAGCCAATGATCCACATACAGGCAGTACTGCTTATAATGATTCATTCCCTAAGATTCCTGCTATTGCTATGGGTCCCAGAGATGCTGATTATATCTGGGAACTGAGTAAGCAATCCTCTTTTAGTGTTTCTATGAAGACAAGCGCGAAATTTCTACCGGATACCATTGGACACAACGTGATTGGAGAGCTCAGAGGAACCACTTTCCCGGATGAAATTATTACTGTTGGTGGACATTTGGATAGCTGGGATGTGAATGAAGGTGCCCATGATGACGGCGCCGGAGTAGTACATACTATTGAAGTCATGCGCGCATTGAAAGCCATCGGGTATCAACCCAAAAGAACCATTCGCTTTGTACTATTTGCCAATGAAGAAAATGGAATGCGTGGTGGTAATAAATATGCAGCTGAAGCCAAAGAAAAAGGAGAGAAACACATTTTTGCACTGGAAAGTGATGCAGGTGGATTTACACCCAGAGGTTTTGGTTTTACAGCCCCCAAAGATAAACATGATAAAATGCAGGCTTGGTTACCCCTGCTAAAACCGTATGGAACAGAAGATATGTCTGGTAGTGGAGGCGGTGCAGATATCGGTCCGCTGAATCGAACTTTCGGTACACCCATCGCAGGATTTATTCCTGATCCTCAGCGTTATTTTGATCTGCATCATGCAAGAACAGATGTATTTGAAAATGTCAATAAAAGAGAGCTGTTACTAGGCGCTGTGAATATGGCAGCATTGATTTACCTTGTAGATAAATATGGTTTATAAATGACAACCAAACAAAAAATCATCTGGACCACTATTATTATTGTATTCGTTTCGCTTTCAGGTTTCATCTATTGGCGTTATTATTTTGTTTATGCGGAAGGAACCAAAGCCGGTTTGTTGAATACCTTTCAGAAAAAAGGGGTTCTTTTTAAAACCTGGGAAGGAAAAATTATTCAAAGTGGATTTCGTGCCAATGTACAAAGCAATGAATTTGATTTTAGTGTTACCAGTGAATCCGTTGCTGAACAGTTATTGCGTTGCTCCGGCAAAGAAGTAGAACTCCATTACAAAAGATATATTGGTGCATTACCCTGGCGCGGATTGGAAAACAATATTGTAGATAGTGTGTATGAAGTTCGCGGTGCAGCAACTGAAAGTATCATTGCTCCCAAACAACCCTGAACCTCTCTGCGCCAACTCCCTTTCTCTCATTCTCTGCGGTCTTATACCGCAGAGAATGAGAAATGATTAGGCTTGTAGTAAAAAGATTGCCAACCTTTTATGGATATCAGGTTGATCCTGCTTCCATTGACGAATCGTTTTTGTTTTGATTGATTCCGTTGTAGCAGTAATATCTACTGCTATGCATAATTTTGTCTCCTGCTTACAACTTTGAAGAAGATCATTCATGAGTGCATTATTGCGATAAGGGGTTTCAATGAATAGTTGTGTACAGTTTCGTTTTGAAGAGTCTGCCTCTAATTCTCGAATTTTTTTCTTTCGCTCAGTTCCATCAATAGGTAAATAGCCATGAAACTGAAAACATTGTCCGTTCATGCCACTGGCCATTAAAGCCAGTAAAATAGAACTGGGGCCTACCAATGGTTTTACTGTAACTCCTATATTTTGTGCTGCTTCTATAAGTATTTGTCCGGGATCAGCAATACCCGGGCACCCTGCTTCACTAATAATGCCAATATTCTTGCCCGTTTGTAGCAGTTGAATAAATGTTTGTTTTACTTCAGCCTCAGCTTTATGAATGGCAAACCACTGATAGTCATCAATGATCATTTCTCTCCATAATTTTTTTAGAAAACGTCGAGCAGTCTTTTCCTGTTCTACAAAAAAAACAGAGCAGTCTTTTACGGCATCCAGAATATAAGGAGGAATTGTTTCAATCGCATCTTCATACAAAACCGTAGGGATCAGGTATAGCTTTCCAAACTGCATATTATTGCTTTGAACTATTGGGGTAGGTACTAAGTGTTGCAGCTACTACTGCATAAGATGGGGCGAGTATCCAACCGATAATCGGAAACATGTGCATCAAATAAAAAATAAAGCCATTCCCAATGGCAAGCCCTTTATGGTTGCCAATATAAAAAATACTTTCAGCAGGTGTTTTCTTTTGACGCTCCATACTGTAGTCAAGCATCGAAAATCCATAATAATAACATTCAACCAACACGGCTAAGATAGGAGTGAGCCATCCAATGAGTGGGATAAGACTTAATAATAAGATGGATAATACATATACTGTTTGCCACACACTATTTCTCAATGCGAGTTTAATACCACGCAAAATATCTTTCCCCAATTGCGCGAAACTAAATGGGAAATCCTTTCCTTCAATGATCGATGCTGTTTTTTCACTTAAATACGCAAATACAGGTGAGCCAATGATCAGGAATAAAAATTTGAACAAGGAGAAATACAGCAACATCAATACCAGCCATAATAAAGCGGTTCCAAAAACAAAGAGAAAGCCTACAAAACTATTCGAGAATTGATCAATCCATCCTCGTAAACCTGTCTTCATTGCCATCCACTCAATAAAATCGCCTGCTGTTTGTCCGAAATAATACATGCCGGTTAAAAACAACAGGGTATACAACAGGCCTGGAATAAGGATCCATTTCCAGAGTTTATGTTTGATGATAAACTGATGGGCTTGTGAATAGGATTGTATCGCAATAATAAGTTCCTTAAGCAAGCTGAGGGGATTTTGATGCACTAAGTTAATGTATTCAGTATGTTTATTCTGTGAAACCTTTGAATGAATATTATATCAACAGATTGCCATTTGATTTCTATCGAAACAATAATGTTTGTACGGTAGCCAAACAGCTCATCGGTAAAATATTGGTCACTTATTTTGAGCATACATTAACTGCCGGTAGAATTGTTGAGACGGAAGCATATAATGGGGTAATTGATAAGGCTTCCCATGCTTATGGGGGTAGATTCACCAATAGAACAGCGGTGATGTATGAACCCGGTGGAATTGCATATGTGTATCTCTGTTATGGTATTCATCATTTATTCAATGTAGTTACCAATAAAGCATCCATTCCACATGCAGTTTTAATTCGAGGTATTGAGCCGATAGATGGGGTGGAGCATATGTTACAACGCTTTAAAAAAACAAAGTTTGACCCTGGTATAGGTAGAGGTCCGGGTAATGTAACAAAAGCCTTGGATATCAAAACGGGTCATACCGGAATGTCATTGCAGGAATCTTCTCTATTTATATCGGATGATGGCTGGAAAACATCCAAATCAAACATATTGGCTACTCCTCGAATTGGGGTTGATTACGCTGAAGAAGATGCGTCATTGCCTTATCGATTTATGCTGAAAGGGAATCTACATGTCAGTAAATCCCCCTTTAATAAAGGGATATTTAAAACTTAGGACAGTTGATGACCTTATCGGATGAAGGCCTTCTGATATAAATCAGAGAAATCTCTATACCACCTCTGTTTTGTGAAGCTGTTCTTAGTTGAGAAGAGTTATAATCATAAGTGGCACCAATTCGGAAATCATCGAATTCAATACCGACATAAGGGATAATGGCATCTTTCAATCTCATCCATGTACCCACATATAAACTGGTGGCTTTGATATCATCCGGATTAGCGTTGAATTGTAAAGCAGCTCCCAGCATTGTAGAAGAAGCACTCCCCTGAAACATTTGCATTCCACTCATGTGTAAAGTGGTGGTATTACCCACCGGAAAATAAGTACCTGCATGAAAAGTGGTTCTTGTTGGTAATAAATATTCAGCGCCGGTAAAAGATTGTTTGGGTTTATTGATATGGTACATACTGACACCCATATAAAAATTATTACGGTCGTTGGTATTGCCGTTGTACAAAATACCGGCATTGATATCTACATATTTAGAATTCAGCGTACCGGTATTGAATACTTCGGAAGTAACACCTGTGAAACCTGCATTCGTCAGCTGATCTTCAAACTTGAGCATATGGGTATTGATCAGCATATTTGCGTAAGTCAATTGGAACCCCGCACTAAGTTGATGATATCCTTCTTCATCCAAACCCTTGTGATAAGCTGTGCCTACAGAAGCATAATTAAATTTTACAGCACCATTGGCGCTATTGTCTGTTAAGCCCATAAATCCAACACCCCAAGTATCATTGGAAGCAATTCGGTCTTTCATGACCTGAAAATCGATGGAAGCGGTAGCTGTTGTATAAGCTTTTTCTATACTAGGCCACTGGTTACGATAATTACCTGCTACGCGATAACTACCATAAAATTTTCCGGTAAAAGCAGGATTGAGGGTTAGAGGGGAAGAAAAAAATTGTGAAAAATTAGGGTCTTGTGCTAATGCATTTTTAGTGAGCATTACCAGTAGTCCTAAGCAGCATATTTTAGTCAACTTTTTCACAAGGGGTCTAATTTAGGATAATCTTCCTGAAACAGATACGTTCGTTCAGAAGATTAGGTTGTCCTTAACGTCCATCTTTGACCCTGAAAAAGCGATGATCGCTGCACTGATTAGGATTGATTTTTGGTTCCGAAGGCTAAATCGCCTGCATCTCCAAGACCGGGAACGATGTATCCCTTAGCGGTTAATTCATCATCAATATCCCCGCACCAGATATGAATATCTTCCCCGCATTCTCTATGAATCAACTCTATACCCACGCTGCAAGCAATAGCTACCACTACATGGAACTCTTTTGGAGTACCCTCATCTTTCATGTACTGGATGGTTTTTACAATAGAAGCACCGGTAGCCAGCATAGGATCGCTGATAATAACGATGCGATTGTCTAATGACGGACAACTCATGTATTCCAGACTGATTTCAAAAGAGCCGTCTCTATGGTGTTTTCTATAAGCAGAGACAAAAGCATTATCTGCCCGATCAAAGTAATTCAACATACCATTGTGCATAGGTAAACCAGCTCTCAGAATAGTGGCTAATACCGGTTGCTGTTCCAATATTTTACTATCATGTGTACCCAAAGGGGTTGGTACTTCGGTAATCTTGTAGGGCATACGCTTGCTAATTTCATAAGCAGCAATCTCACCGATACGTTCCAGATTTCTGCGAAAACGCATACGGTCGCCTTGGATATCTACATTTCTTAATTCCGATACCCAGTTACTAACAAGGCTATGTTCCTGACTAAGGTTGACGATCATGGTATGATAGGATTGAAGGCTTCAAAACTAAAATCTATCTCTTGGAATCGGAAATTTAAGTTTTTCGAGCTGTTTCAATGGCTTTAACGTCTTCAAAACGGTAAAAAGATTATTTTGGTAGAAATAAACCCTTATGCAAAAAATTGGCACCCTACTGATCATCATTGCGTTATTGAGTGCTTGTGAGTCAAATAAAGAAGAGAAGAATTTTGAAAAAAGTTATGAGACAGTAAAAGAAACACTGGCAGAAAAGGAAAAGAACAATCCTAAAAAATTCTTGATGGTAACCAATCGAGATAGAAAAAATCTGATCGGACAAACAGTGGTGATGGGATCTATTTCAAATAAAGCAACAGTCTGCTGGTATAAAGATGTAGAACTGCGATTGTCTTTCTTTAGCAAAACAGGTGCAAAACTGGATGAAGGATTGGAAACGATTTATGAAAATATTGGACCCGGACAAACGGTCAAATTCAAAACCAAATATTTCGCACCTAAGGGAACAGATAGTGTTGCCATTTCCGTTAATAAAGCGATCGGCGATATTTCAGGGGCTGAGTAGTTATTGACCACAGAGTGACACAGAGTTTGGTACGGAGTTACGCAGAGTTGTTGTGTACTGTTACTCATCTGATACGCGAGCACCGGATGGGGTTGCCATATTTTTACCTAAAAAATAATGGAGGAAAATAGTATAACCAAAGAAGTATTAAAAGCTGCTTTTATAGTTCATACACAATTAGGTCCCGGCTTATTAGAGTCTGCTTATGAAGCTTGTTTATTCTATGAAATAATACAACTAGGATTTGAAGTAGAAAGGCAGGTGCCAATGCCTTTATTCTATAAAGAAATAAAAATGGAAACTGGCTACAGACTTGATTTATTGGTTCAAAAAAAGATTATTGTTGAAGTCAAAGCTGTAGATGCCTTTACAGATGTGCATATTGCTCAAATGATCACATATCTGAAATTAAGCAATTGCAAAATTGGATTATTAATCAACTTCCACGTAAGCTCTCTGAAAAACGGAATAAAAAGAATCATCTATTAACCTACTCCGTGCAACTCTGCGCCAAACTCTGTGACCCTCTGTGGTTAAAAAAAATCATACAAACTCAAACCGATCCCCATCAAACAAACCTTTATCACTAAGCTTAAGATGTGGAATGACGAGTAATGCCATAAAGCTTAATGTCATAAAAGGCGCTTGCAGTTTTGATCCCAATGATTTTGCCATCGCATCAATAGCAATATACGCTTCAGCAACTTCATATCCATCTGAAGTACTCATCAACCCAGCAACAGGAAGTCCGAGTACTTGGTACTGCTCATCATTTACATAACAACTCACACCACCCTTTTCAGCGATCACTAAATTGATGGCTGCCGCAAGTGAAGCATCATCTGCACCTACTGCAACAATATTGTGGCTGTCATGTGCAACCGATGAAGCAATAGCCCCATGCTTGAAACCAAAATTTCGAATAAAGCATTTGGCAACAGGTGCCTGATGATAACGATTCACTACTACCATCTTTAAAATATCTTGAGCCGTATCAGTTACCCATTCATTATTTATCAGTTTACCGGCCAGTTCTAATTTATTGGTGATTAATTGTCCGTCCAATGCTTCGATTACCGGGATCAATCCATGCTGAGAAGGATAGTCATCTTTTTGTATGCTTACATCTTGCACAGTAACGGGTGCACAGTCAAACTGATTGATGGTTGTAGCTGAAACTGATGGGATCAAAGTCTTTCCCTCTTTAGCAACCAATTTTCCATCCACATAAGTCTCTAGTACCTTAAAATGGGTGAGATCTTTTACCACAATAAAATCTGCAGGATCCTGCTCATTCAAAAGTCCAATTGGTAAACGATAATGTAAAACCGGATTGATACAAGCTGCTTTTAATACATTGAATACATCTAAGCCTTTCGCAACTGCTCGGGCACAGAGATCATTGATATGTCCGGTCACCAAACTATCCGGATGTTTATCATCGCTACAAAAGAGTGTATGGTTAGGATGATCATCTACCAATTCAATCAATGCTTCAAAATTCCTCGCAGCACTTCCTTCACGAATGATGATTTTCATGCCGTGTTGTAGTTTGTCAACCGCTTCTTCCAATGTAAAGCATTCATGATCTGTAGAGATGCCGGCTTCTATATAAGCTTTAGCAGCATCCCCACGTAAACCCGGTGCGTGTCCGTCTACGGGTTTGTGCATACGAAGAGCTGCTGCAATTTTTTTCATCACTTCGGGATCTTTATTCAAAACTCCAGGGAAGTTCATCATCTCACTGAGATATACGATTTCGGGTCTTTCTAGAAGAGCAGTAACAGCAGTACTATCGATCATTGCGCCGGCTGTTTCAAAAGTAGTAGCAGGAACACAACTCGGGGCTCCGAAATTAAATTTAAAGGGAACTTTTTTTCCGTTCTCAATCATAAAATCAACCCCTGCGATACCACAAACATTCGCGATCTCATGTGGATCGCTCACGGTACCCACCGTTCCATGTACAACCGCCAGTCTGGCAAATTCTGAAGGAATCAGCATACTACTTTCAATGTGAACATGACTATCAATGAAACCGGGAAGAATGAATTGATCAGGTACCATCTCATCCGTTTTTTCAATGCGGGAGATATGTCCATCTTGAATCCAAACATAGGCCGGATATATTTTTTTATTGCGTATATCTACCAGTTTTCCTGAAACCTTAAATGAATGTTGCGTACTCATATTACGAAGATAGAAAAAGCGGATAGATCGTGGTGTAAGTTGACAGATGATAGTTGACAGTTGACAGAAAGAAAAGAGCCATACGCCATTACCCATTAGCAATCACCCAACTGCCAACTGTCAACTGTCATCTGTCATCCCCCTCTTTCCCCCGTTCATCAAATCTTTTCTTAAATAACGATACAAAACATTCTACAGCAGCAAAGTCTCAGTAAGTTTACGTTTCACAGAATGAAATCATATGAAAAAGGTATTTCTATCCCTGCTTTTTGTGGCAGCAACGATGTTCACTTATTCACAAACCGTGGAAGAAGTAATGGCAAAATATGAAGAAGCCAATGGTGGTAAAAATAGGTTAAAGGCCATCAAGACTTTACAAATGGAAAGTGTAATGAAGATGAACATGATGAACCAAAGTTTTGATATCAGCCTAAATAGTATTCGTGAAAGAGGAAAATTATACCGCAGACAAATGGGTGGTATCATGGGTATGGGGAATTCCTGGACGATGGTGACAGATACTGCAGGATATATATTGATTCCTGCCATGCCTAATTTCGGTGGTCCTAGAGGAGGCGGTGATGGACCTACGAATCCTTCGGGTCCCAGCATTTCTAAAATGACTGGTGATGATCTTAAGAAACAGCAACATGAATTGGATTGTGCCGGTCCCTTTCCCATGTTGATCGATTACGCTAAAAAGGGATACACAGCTGAATTACAAGGTACCGGTAAAGTGAATAAAGAAGATTGTTATAAAGTTAAGCTCAATATGAAAGACGGATTGAGTGCTGTATTCTATATCAATACCAAAAACTATCTTGTTCAACAAGTAGATGCTACGGATGAAATGGCTGCGGCATTAACGGGATTTGGCAGTTTGATGCGTATGATGGGAGGAGGTAGACGTAGTTTAAAAGCCTCCATTTTATATAATAGTTACAAAGACATTGGAGGAATTCAATTCCCCATGAAACAAATCATCAATATCGGGCCTGTTGAAACAGTGATTGAACATCTCGATATCAAAATGAATGAACCTGTTGACGAAGTTTGGTACCGTGTAAAATAGTTGATAGTCCATAGTCCATGGACCATGGTCTATTGACTATGGTCCATCGACTATCAACCATTTCCCTTTTCTTCCGTAAATTCCATCTCCAATTCAATACTGCATATGAAAAAAACAATGATGCTGCTATGCGCAGTAACCATGCTTGTAACAGGAATACAGGCACAAAAACAGGATACAAAAAAGACGGTTGCAACCCCTGCTGTTGCAGCAGATCCATCTAACATTCTTTTTTCAAAACTGAAATACCGCTTAGCGGGTCCTTTCCGAGGCGGACGTAGTGCTGCGGTTGCGGGTAGTTTTAAAAACAAGACCACTTTTTATTTTGGCGCTACCGGCGGTGGTTTATGGAAAACTACGGATGGAGGTAGCAACTGGAAAAATATCGGAGACAAGTATCTAGGTGGTAATATAGGTGCCATAGCAGTAGCTCCAACTGACGAAAACATTATTTATGTAGGCGAAGGTGAAAACACGGTTCGTGGTAATGTGGCCGAAGGTTTAAATGGTATGTGGAGAAGTGATGACGGTGGTCGTACTTGGAAAAATATAGGTCTGAAAGAAGGCAGACATATTATCCGTATCGTCATACACCCTCGTGATCCCAATACGGTTTGGGTAGCCGCACTTGGACATCTTTTTGGTCCGAATGAAGAGAGAGGTGTATTT
Source organism: uncultured Sediminibacterium sp. (assembly GCA_964392685.1). Taxonomy (GTDB): domain Bacteria; phylum Bacteroidota; class Bacteroidia; order Chitinophagales; family Chitinophagaceae; genus Sediminibacterium. The sequence continues at coordinate 21,822 of CAYMQQ010000007.1, read as the reverse complement.
AAAACAACAGATGGTGGAAAAACCTGGAAAAAAGTATTGTATGTCAACAATCTTACCGGTTCTTCTGACCTTGTGATGGAACCGGGTAATCCCAATGTGTTATATGCCGGTATGTGGCGATTGATCAGAACACCGCACAGTTTAGAAAGTGGTGGTGAGGGAAGTGGCCTGTATAAAAGCACAGATGGGGGTGAAACCTGGACCAATATCAGTACTGCCAAAGGAATGCCAAAAGGTACTTGGGGTATTGTTGGTGTAGCAGTTGCACCTTCTAATACAGATAAGGTTTATGCGATCATTGAAAATGCAAATGGTGGATTGTATACCAGTAATGATGGCGGTGAAAGCTGGACATTGACCAGCAGTGATAACAATATTCGTCAACGTGCTTGGTACTACAGCAAAATATTTGTAGATCCCAAGAATGAAAACCTAGTCTATGCTTTGAATGTTGGATTCATGCGTAGTCGCGATGGTGGAAGAACTTTTCAGAGTGTAAGAACACCACATAGTGATCATCATGATCTGTGGATCGATCCTGAGAATGGAAATAGAATGGTTGTGGCTGATGATGGTGGCGGACAAGTAAGTTTTGATGGAGGAGAGAATTGGAGTACCATGGATAATCAGCCTACCGGACAATTCTATCGTGTGTCAACCGATAATGCTCATCCATACAGAATATTGGGAGCACAACAAGATAACTCAACCATTCGAATGCGTAGTCGTACCAGTGGCGCAGGTATCACCGATCGCGATTGGGAAGTAACGGCAGGTTCAGAGAGTGGTTATGTAGTTGCAGATCCTTTGAATCCAGATGTAGTGTATGGCGGTAACTATGGTGGCTATTTGGCAAGACTGGATCATAGAACCGGTGAGAACCGCGCCATCAATGTTTGGCCTGATAACCCGATGGGATCTGGTGCTGATGTATTGAAATATCGTTTCCAATGGAATTTCCCGATTTTCTTCTCTCCACATAACCCGAAGAGATTGTATACAGCAGGCAATCACTTATTTGTAAGTGAGAATGAAGGTCAGAGTTGGGAGATCATTAGTCCGGATCTTACTACAAATGACAAAACACGTCAGGTATCCAGTGGTGGTCCAATTACGAAAGACAATACTTCAGTAGAATATTATTGTACCATTTTCACGGCTGCAGAATCTGTATTGGAGAAAGATCTTTTATGGGCCGGTAGTGATGATGGATTGTTACATGTAACAAAAGATGGTGGTAAAAACTGGGAGAATGTAACACCTGCAGAAGCAGGTAAATGGATGATGTGGAATTGTATAGAAACAGATCCTTTCAAAAAAGGAACTGCTTATGTAGTGGGAACAAAATACAAACTAGATGATTTCACACCTTATATTTTCAAAACAGAAGATTATGGTAAGACCTGGAAAAAAATCACCAATGGTATTGATAAAATGCATTTCACTCGTGCGATGCGTGCAGATAAAAAGCGTCCGGGTTTATTGTATGCAGGCACAGAATATGGTATGTACATCAGTTATGATGATGGTGCTAATTGGAAAAAGTTTCAGTTGAACTTACCGGAAACACCCATTACAGACCTAACGATCAAAGACAATGATTTGATCGTGGCCACACAAGGTCGTGCATTCTGGGTATTGGATGATTTAAGTATCGTACAACAAATGAATGCAAGTGTATTGGATAAAAACCTTCATGTATTTGATGTGAACCCTGTTTATCGTACAGAAAGTGCTGGTAGAGGTAGAAGAAATTTTGGTGGTGCCAGTGCTAATATGGGAATGAACCCGGCTTCAGGCGTTGTATTCAATTATTATTTGAAGGGTGCGACAGATAGCTCTAAAGTTTCTATTACTGTATTTGATAAACAATCCAAGCCCATTCGTACTTTCAGTAAGAATGCAAGAGAAGCATCTGATAAAATTGATTTTGAAAACGGCATGAACCAGTTTGAATGGGATATGCAATATCCTCCGGCAGAACGCTTGGATGGATTGATTCTTTGGAATGGTGGTATTGGTTCAGCTAAAGCATCACCCGGCAAATACACTGCTCGTTTTCGTTATGGAAAAGATTCTGTAGATGTACCATTTGTGATCAAACCCAATCCAAATTTTGCGACAACAGAAGCCGAATATGATGAGCAACTGACTTTCTTGTTGCAGGTTCGTGATAAATTCAGTGAGATCCAAAAAGCCATTAAAAACATTCGTGCATTACGTTCACAAATGAATGATTTTACAGGAAGAATCGATGGCAATAAAGAGATCAAATCTTTTGCAGATAGCATCAATAAAAAAATCACTGCTGTTGAAGAGGCATTGTATCAAACCAAAGCAAAAAGTGGACAAGACGTATTGAATTTCCCAATCCGCTTGAATGATAAGATCGCAGGATTGTATGGTGTGGCTTCCAGTGGACAAAATCCACCAAGCAAACAAGCCCGCGAAGCATTTGCGGATCTGGCCGGACAAGCAGATGTACAGCTAGCGAAATTAAAAGCGGTGATGGAGAATGATGTAAAAGCATTGAATAAACTTATTAATGAGAAACAGGTGCCGGTGATTGGGATAAAGTGAAGAGTGAAAGGTGAAAAGTGTCCACAGGACTCCTTCGGAGAAAAGTCAAAGGGCTGTAGTGTCGTAGGATGCTGCAGCCCTTTTGTTATAAGCTTAAGCGCTTCGTTTGCAAAGTATTGGTTGACTGTATATTTAAAGATTCGTTCAAAATAAAAGGTAGTAAAAATACTACCTTTTAAAATAAATGATATCTTTATTATGAAATCAAGTGAGTTCCATAGGAAAATAAAACAAAATGGCTGGCATTTATTGCGAATAGAAGGAAGTCATTACTTGTATGAAAAGGATGGGAAAGTAGAAGCAGTTCCTTTTCATGGACCGAAAGAAATGGGAGAAGGATTGAGAAAAACTTTAATAAAAAGAATGCAGTTAAAATAAATATGGAAGTATAATGAAACAAGTGATTATCATTATTGAAAGAGCTACTGACGGGACATTTAGCGCCTATAGTGATAAAGTAGATGGAATATGGGGTATGGGAGATACACCTGAGCAAGCCAAGCAATCAGCACTTGAGAGTTTGCGATTGTTTAAAGAAAATAATCCTGCAAGGAAATGGCCCAAGATTTTACAAGGTCAGTATGAACTCATTTTTAAGTTTGATGCAGAGAGTTTATTGAACTACTATAAAAAAATCTTTACTAAAGCGGGTCTTGAAAGGATTACAGGGATTAACCAAAAATTATTACAACATTATTCATCTGGTCTTAAGAAGCCACGTCAATTACAATCAAAAAAAATTGAAAATGCATTGCATGATCTAGGAAAGGAATTGTTGTCAGTGCAGTTGTAAACTTATGTTCAAATCTAATACCTGCCATCCGCCATCCGCCATCAGACATCCGACATCAAATCCGGTCTTCTGTCTTTAGTTCGCTGGAGCGCTTGTTCATAGCGCCACTCCTCTACTTTCTTCGGATCTCCTTGTAACAATATTTCAGGTACTTTCATGCCTCTAAAATCTGCGGGTCTGGTATATACAGGGGGTGCTAATAAATTATCCTGAAAAGAATCGGTTAATGCAGAGGTTTCATCGTTCAGTACACCCGGTATCAAACGACCGATAGCATCTACTACCACAGCTGCTGCAAGCTCTCCGCCACTCAATACATAGTCGCCGATGGATATTTCCATAGTGACATACTGCTGACGAATGCGTTCATCAATGCCTTTATAGTGTCCGCAAATGATCAATAGATTCCCCTTTAAGGACAACTGATTGGCCATACGTTGATCGAAGCGTTGTCCATCAGGTGTCATATAAATGATGGCATCATAAGGCTGGTCTTTCTGTAACTCATCAATGGCATTGGCCAAAGGCTCACACATCATTACCATACCGGCACCACCGCCATATTGGTAATCATCCACCATACCATATTTGTTCACTGCCCATTTTCTCAACTGATGTACACGCACTTCTAATAACCCTTTTTCTTGTGCACGTTTCATGATACTATGCGCAAAGGGACTCTCTAATAATTCAGGAAGAACAGTGAGTATGTCGATTCTTAACATGTGACAAAGGTAGGAGAGATTCAATTATCAGTCTTTCTTTCAAAAGTTTGACTATTCATTACCCATAAAATCTCCCAAATCTCTTCTCTGTTTTTTGGTAGGTCTACCAATCTTACTCAACCTTTTTCCGGTTTGATAAGTGGCTGCTTCAAATTTAATTCGGTCTAATTCCTCAGCAGGTGTGAGATCTACATAAAATTGAATGGCTTCACTGTATTGAACCCGATGATCCAATAATCCGGTTACTTTCACTACCCATCTCCGGCTTTCTGTTTTTACTTCATATTCATCTCCAATTGCTACGATACGTGAAGCTTTGATGGCATTGCCATTCATTTTTACCTTGCCTTTACTACATGCATCACCAGCCTGACTCCTCGTTTTGAACAAACGAATAGCCCAGAGATATTTATCAATCCTTAATTTTTCTTTTACTTCGGTCATAAAAAAAACAAAACAGGAGCAAATATAAAATTGCTCCTGTTTCTTGATTTATTTTCCTTCCGCATAATATTGATGGAAATACGGAATGGTTTCAATGCCTTTATAAAAATTGAATACATCGTATTTTTCATTGGGGCTATGCAGGTTATCGCTATCAAGACCAAATCCCATGAAAACGATCTTCAAGCCCAGTTCTTTCTCAAACAAAGCACAGATCGGGATACTACCTCCGCCTCGAACCGGAATAGGTTCTTTACCAAATGTAGTTTGAATGGCTTTAGCTGCAGCTCTGTATTCATTAGAATCGATCGGTGTCATGTAAGGTTCCCCTCCATGATGTTCAGCAGCTTTTACAGTAACGCCTTCCGGCGCCATGCTGGTGAAATAGTCAAGGATTTTTTTGGTGATCTTTTCAGAAGACATATTCGGTACGAGTCTGCAAGAGATCTTAGCAAAAGCTTTCGATGGTAATACGGTTTTAGCACCTTCACCTGTATAACCACCCCAGATACCATTCAGTTCCAATGTAGGTCTGATACCCGTTCTTTCATTGGTGGTATATCCTTTCTCACCCCAAAGATTTTGAATGCCTAGGTCTTGCTTGTATTCGGCCTCACTAAAAGGTGCTTGAGCCATTTTAGCTCTTTCTTCAGAACTAGCTTCTACAACATCATCATAAAATCCGGGAATGGTGATATGGTTGTTTTCATCATGACAGGCAGCGATCATTTTTGCTAACATGGTAATGGGGTTTGCTACAGCACCACCATACACGCCACTGTGTAAATCACGGTTAGGTCCTGTTACTTCTACTTCAATATAACTGAGTCCACGTACACCAATATCAATAGATGGAGTGTCCATGCTCAACATAGAAGTATCACTGATCAATATTACATCAGCCTTTAATAAAGCTTTGTTAGCCTTCACAAATGTGGCGAGGTTAGGGCTTCCTACTTCTTCTTCACCCTCAATCAGAAACTTCACATTACAGTGTAAACTGTTTGTTCTCACCATCGTTTCCAATGCTTTTACATGCATGTAGAATTGACCTTTATCGTCACAAGCACCACGTGCATAGATTTTTCCGTCTTTGATCACCGGTTCAAACGGACCACTATGCCAAAGTTCTAAAGGATCAGCAGGTTGTACATCATAATGTCCATACACCAAAACAGTAGGTTTTGAAGAATCTATTATTTTCTCACCATAAACAATCGGGTGACCGGCTGTGGGATAGATGGCAGTAGTATCTGCCCCCGCTTCTTTGAGACTTTTTTCAACGGCTTCAGCGCAGCGGATCATGTCTTCTTTGTGTTCTCCACGGGCACTTACACTAGGAATGCGCAATAGATCCAATAATTCATTGAGGAAACGGTCTTTATGTTCTTGTTGATATTCTTTCCAGACTTGCATAGCAATGGTATTTGAATGAGGCTGCAATTTAGGATTTACTTTAATAGCTCGTTGTAACGGCTCATTTGAATAAAAAGGTTCTTGGAGCCAGGTAATACTATCAGTATTTCCCGCAAAAATAATTCCTGCAAAAAATACTTTTTGAAAGCGATTGATGAAGCAATTATTGAAAAAGAGCTGAGAATAAACAGCTTATAGCAGACAGGGATATATATAAACGAAAAAACCCGGTTTCATCATCCTATATGAGGAGAGAGGAGGTACCGGGTATCGCATTGCAAATGTACACATTTTTTATATTCAAAAAATAAATCTTTATACTACATGCAGCACGAAGCGCTTAGTGTACTAATATCAGAACAGAGATTGAGTACTTACTATAAAATGTTCAATGGAAACAAGCATAAAGCATTTGAATACTATCAATTGAATATTCAGATTGCGCAGTCATTATACCCCTTGCTTTTATACACAGAAATATCACTTCGTAACTTAATCCATCATTCCTGCAGTATTCATTTTAAAAATGATCACTGGTTTGAGCTTTGTGCGGAACAAAGAGACCGGATATTACGAATTGAGTCCACCATCAGAAAGAAAAATAATCTTCCCATTAAAATATTATCCGATGCCATCGTAGCAGAATTAACTTTTGGGTTTTGGTGTTCCTTGTTTAATAAAAATAATGCTCGATATTTTTGGAAGCCATTACAGTATGCTTTTCCATACTTAGATCATTCCATGAAACGGGAGCGACTTTCTTTGAAATTGAATCATATTCGCCGATTACGAAATAGGATTTATCATTATGAACCTATCTGTAATGACTTGGAAATTTTATGGCAGAATTATTTGAATATGATGGATGTACTTAAGGCAATGCATCCTGAACTTATTGAATGCACAAAAGCTTTGATCAATTTTGAACATTTGTACAAAGAAGCAAAAACAATGAGATCAGAAAAATTTATAACTGATGCTTCTTGTCTGAAATGACATTGGTTAAAGTCCATTCCAGTTTTTGCTCAAAACCATTTTTACGGTGTTCACAATTTTTATTACAAATACGGCAGCTGAAAGGTAAACATCCATCTGTATGTACAAATAATTCGATCATGTCTCCAAATTCCTGTTTGATTAAAAGAGATAAGCGATCAATCTCACGATGCGCTTCATGAATATTCAAATACCAAGGAACTGTAAGGTGACAATCTACATGTAGTAAACTTCCATATTTGATCACACGGAGGTTGTGAAGATCTACCCAGTTCTCAGATCGATTTTTGTTTAGCACTTCAATAAATTTCTTCAATAATTCCATATCAGCCTCATCCATAATACCGGCCAATGATGAACGAATGATCTTATAGCCATTGTAAATGATCAATATGCTCATTACCAATGCGATGAGCTTATCCAGCCAATACATTTTTGTAAATAAGATGATGATCAATCCGGCAATGATGGCGAGTGTTGAATACGTATCTATTTGTAAGTGCTTGCCACTAGCCTGTAAAGCCAGCGAATTATTTTTTTTGCCTAATCGAAGACAAATAGTACCGGCAAAAAAATTGAGCAGGGCTGTTGCGCCAATCAACCAAAGTCCTGTATCCAATTGATGTACCGGCTCTTTGCGAAGAATATTGGCAACCGTTTCATAGATGATCATAATTCCGGCAGCAACGATCAATCCACCTTCCACTGCAGCAGAAACAAATTCTGCTTTCCCATGTCCATAAGGATGTTCAAGGTCTTTGGGTTTGGCAGCTATATATAAACTGTATAATCCGATAAACCCTGCGATCACATTCACAATACTTTCCAGTGCATCAGATAATATGGCGAGAGAATGGGTAAAATAATAAGCGATGATCTTTGTGAGGAACAACAATACACTTAACAAAGTGATCCATAATTGGACTCTGAAATTTTGTTGTGCAGTTGTCAAGAGAATTGTTTAGGTAGATAAATTTAAGTATCCTAGTGAATAAAAAGAAGGTATCGCATTTTGCGATACCTTCTTTTTAGATCAATTCTATTGTGTAATTGATGGGGCAATGTTTCGCCAACATAGCCGATATGCCGCAATATTTTTCCTTTGATAAACTAACGGCTCTGTTGAGTTTATCAAGATGATCGGGTGATACATCACAACGATAGACCATATCAATAAACTTGAAAACCTTAGGATGATCTTCGGTTTGTTCAGCAGAAGCTTCAATTTCAAGTTTTGTGAATGGAACTTTCATTTTATGTAGAATCTCAACCACATCAATACCACTGCATCCACACAAAGATCCCAGTAACATTTTTTTAGGATTCATACCGCTGCCCGATCCGCCACCTTCTACACTCGTATCTAAGCGTGCAATATGACCGGTATCCGCTTTTACATCAAATGCAAGGGTTTCTACCCACGATGTTATTACTTTCATTTTAATTGTTTTATAAGAATTGTATAACCATTATTTCATTCTAGAAGCTACCACATCCCAGTTCACTACATTCCACCA
>CAYMQQ010000007.1:0-13251 GCA_964392685.1 uncultured Sediminibacterium sp. | reverse complement strand
TCCCAACTGTCCGGACGGAACCGCTGCACCACCTGGTTTCATGGTTTGCCAGAACATTTCATGGTTATAATGTCCACCTGCGTTGTTACGCATTTTAGTAGAATACTTAGAAATATTTCTGAGTACAGACTCGATCTTCGTGTTATTGGTATTTATATTTTCAGCAGCACAAGCCTCAGATAATGCTTTTGCATATGCAGCTGCATGTTTGCCGTAGTGAATATCCATCGTGGTAGTGTCAATCACAGGTTCCAGGGCATTAAATGTATAGGGAAGTGGTTGTTGTATAAATTCACTACTACCACTTGTAACAGAAGCACTAACCAAAGATGGGAGAGCTGTTCCTGAAAGCCCCAATGCCAATCCTGCCTTACCTGTAGTTTGAATAAAACGACGACGTGATGATGAATGATTCATAAAAAATAATTTGTTCAGTGAAAAATATTCAAGTTCAAGAAAGTAGATTACATAGTAATATCTTCTTGTTTCTTGTTTCTTCTTTCTTGATTCTGCCTAAAGTTATTCCAAATCTTACGCATGCGTGTAAAAGTTCTGTAATAAAACTCCTGATTGAATAATTGGGAGTCGCGCATGGCTTTATATGTAAGAAATGCACCTATTGGAATTAATACGATAGTAGAGAGCCACATTCCCTGCATTGGAGATGCTTGTCCTGATTTCACAAACTTTTCACCAAATGTGTTGAAGAGATGAAATAATACAAAGAATATAATCGCAAAAACCAAAGGTGTTCCCAGCCCACCTTTTCTAATAATGGAACCCAATGGTGCACCAATCAGGAATAATACAATACAGGCAATCGATAAAGTGAATTTCCTATGCCATTCAATCTCATGAAAGCGCAGCGATTTATGTTTTTCGACATAGTCAGATGCCAATAAACCCACATTGCTTTTAATGCTGCTAATTTGTCCAACGCTGGCATCAATTATGGCGTCTCTTAATGAATCAGGAAGTAAAGCGTCAAAAGATTTGACGGTTTTAAGTTTCAGTGTATCCGTTTTGATCCATCCTGTATCTGCGGCATAACGAGCAAATCTAACATAAGGTGTAATATCAGCTCTGGATCTTCTCAAATAAAAGCTATCTATACTTTCCAATGAATCAATGGCATGGTTGAGTTGTCTCAGACTTAGCATTTTAGGGTCATAAAATGCACTATCCCCGGTTTTACTCATTTGAAAACTGGAGAGATCGAATATTTTTTTATACTCTTTGAATCCTAGTCTGATAAATTCAGTATTGCCCGTACCTCTTGTTCCGCGTTCTTCAAAACGCCAGCCATTTTTCAGAATGAATTCCAGAAATTTTTTGTCCGGTGTTACACGCATGATACCGGTTTCTGCCATCAACATATTATCCTGTAAACCATAATTTTTTTCGAATATGACGATATCGTGAATGATACTATCATTTTTTTCTTTTTTACCTAACTTAACTACATACCCATCTAGTTTATCAAAAAAAACACCTTCCTTAATATTAAGTGCCGGTTTTGAAACGATGAGATCATATTTTAAAGCAGCTAGCTTTAGTTGTGTAACAGGGATAATATTATTGGAAAACAAAAATGCAAACCCACTCAACAAAATAGTGATGAAAAAAAGTGGACGCATAAAACGAAGTAATGGAATACCTGATGCCTTGATAGCCACCAATTCAAATGATTCTCCCAAATTGCCGAATGTCATGATCGATGAAAACAAAAGGGCTAAGGGTAAAGCCATGGGTACCCAGAATAACATCACCAATCCTACCAGTTTCATCACCGTAAAAAAATCCAACCCTTTACCTACCAAGTCATCAATATATAACCAGAAAAACTGCATGGTCAATACGAACAATGAAATGGCAAAAGCAGCCAAAAATGGTCCGATAAAAGAACGAATGATGAGTATGTCTAGTTTTTTGAACATGGGAGGTGAGTGCGATTGTGAAATGTGAATGGTCAATTGTGAATTGTCAATAAAAAGATGAAGCTTATAATTGACTATTCACAATTCACAATTGACTATTCACATATCTTCATACAATGTTAAATGCAAATCTAAGACTTTCATCAGAGGAAAGGCAGTTGCTGTTGGATGAGGGTTTTATTTTAACAAAGAGAAGCATTCTACAAAAAACAGAGGAATGCTTCGGACAACTTAGTCAAGTATTCAGGCAACATGTGTTAGAACGAAAGATGAGTGAGGAAACATTCATGCAATGGACGCCTAAAATTGCGAGAGGCGAGAACTATCATGGATTGCCATGGGTCATGCTGGATTATCCTCGTCTATTTACACGATCAGATGTTTGTGCGATTCGCTGTTTTTTTTGGTGGGGACGTTATTGCAGCATTACATTGCAAGTATCGGGGTTGTATCAGCAGCGATTTCAACAAAGGATTATTGATTTTTTACAGAAAGAAAAAGACACAGGATGGCTGTTTTCAGTTGGGAATGATCCATGGCAGCATGTGATCGATGATAAACATTATCAATCCTGCGAACATCTTGAGCGCTTATTGACGGAACATTCATCCAGGCCTTTTTTGAAGATCGCAAAAAAAATCCCACTGGATCAGTGGGATGAATTGGATCATTTTTTTGAAAGCAATTTTGTTGCTTTATTATTCATATTAGCGCATTAAGCACCCAATCTGTGAAATAACTCTTTCACCTGATAGCCCCATAACTGGCTCTGGTCCTTGATTTCATTCTTCTCAGCAAAATCTTTGATGATTAGAATGGTCTGGTTAGATATTTCTGTTTTTTCAATTCTGAATTCGAAATACTCATTCTTTTCAGAATGAAGCCAATGGAAACGGATGAATTTATCCTGCTCTTGATCTAAAAGTGCTGCTTTATCAGGTGTGCCCCCATTCCATGAAAAACTATATACACCTTCCCATTCGTCTACTTTATCTGCAAACCATTCCTGTAAACCTGCTGGAGTGGCTAAAAATTCGAAAAGAATTGCTGGGGAACATCTCACCGGGAACTCTAAAGTAAATAACTGCTTTTTGCTCATTACATTCTCTTTAATCTGCCTTCATTCGTAAGGCTGCAATAATATTAAATAATCCATACCGTCCAAATGTTTTTTTACCGAACTGATCAATTTCTGAATAGGTAAAAAAGAGACATTTCTGAGACATTGTATAAGTAATTGTTTTTCAATTGGTTGTATTGAATATTTTTTTTGAAAAAATTTCAAAAATGCTTAAATTGCTGATGAGTGGAGAAAAGACGCCAACAGACGAACCAATGACTAACTGCTGATCAAAGTCTCGCTACCCTAATACACAACCAAAACTGCATCCCATGAGTATGCGTCAGCTCAAAATCACGAAGTCAATTACCAATCGTGAATCACAGAGTCTTGAAAAGTATCTTCAGGAAATCGGAAAAGTAGATCTGATCAGTCCGGAAGAAGAAGTTCAATTGGCAATGCGGATTCGACAAGGGGATCAACGGGCTTTGGATCGTTTGGTGAAGTCTAATCTTCGTTTTGTGGTATCAGTTGCCAAGCAATACCAGAATCAAGGCTTGACCCTACCTGATTTGATCAATGAAGGTAATTTAGGGCTGATCAAAGCAGCACTTCGTTTTGATGAAACTCGCGGCTTTAAGTTCATTTCTTATGCAGTATGGTGGATTCGTCAAAGTATTTTGCAAGCATTGGCCGAACAAAGTCGTATTGTTCGACTGCCTTTGAATAAAGTGGGTCTTACCAATCGAATCAGTAAGGCTTATCAATTATTGGAACAGGAATTCGAACGTGAACCCACCGTTCAGGAACTAGCGGAACTGCTGGAACTAAGTATCGAGGAAGTGGCTGCTACCATGAGTGTAGGATTCAGACATGTGAGTATGGATACGCCATTATCTGATGGAGAAGATGGTACACTGATGGATGTGATGGAAAACCCCAATGCAGATAAAACAGATGAAAAGTTGGTACATGATGAATCGTTGCGATTGGAAATAGAGCGGAGTTTAAAAACATTGACAGAAAGACAAAAAGAAGTGCTTTGTTTTTTCTTTGGAATTGGGGTCGATAATCCACTGAGTCTGGAAGATATTGGGGAAAGATTTAACCTCACGCGTGAGCGGGTACGTCAGATCAAGGATAAAGCCATTACCAAATTAAGAAGTACCAGCAGATGTAAACACCTGAAGGTATATCTCGGATAAACAAATCCACACTATATTTGCATCCCTAAAGTGAACCTCTGATTGGTTCACTTTTTTATTGGTGTAAGACCGAAATCGTGAATTATGTTTCAGAATCTCTCCGAAAAATTAGAATCAGCGTTTAAAAACCTAAAAGGTGAAGCGCGTATCAACGACCTGAATATTGCCAATACGGTAAAAGATATTCGTCGTGCATTGATTGATGCGGATGTCAATTTTAAAATTGCCAAAGAGTTTACAGATAAAGTAAAGGATAAAGCCGTTGGTGAAAAAGTAATCAACGCGATCAGTCCGGGTCAGTTAATGGTTAAGATTGTTCAGGATGAACTGACAGAATTAATGGGAGGCTCTGAAGCTGTATTCAATGTAACCGGTAATCCTGCCATCATTTTAATTGCCGGATTACAGGGTAGTGGTAAAACCACTTTTACCGGAAAGCTGGCGAACTATCTCAAAAATAAAAAAGGCAAATCACCTTTACTCGTTGCCGCAGATATTTATCGTCCGGCAGCGATCGATCAGTTAACTGTATTGGCTGAACAAGTAGGCGTTGATATTTACAGTGAGCGAGAGAATAAAAATGCAGTCGAAATTGCACTGAATGCGATCAAAGAGGCCAAGACAAAAAATAAAAATGTTATCATCATCGATACGGCCGGACGTTTGGCTGTGGATGAAGCGATGATGAAGGAAGTGGCGGATATCAAAGCAGCAGTCAATCCCACAGAAATATTGTTTGTGGTGGACTCCATGACCGGACAAGATGCTGTAAATACAGCCAAAGCCTTTAATGACCGATTGGATTTTTCCGGTGTGGTGCTCACTAAGTTGGATGGCGATACCAGAGGCGGTGCTGCATTGTCTATTAAGTATACCGTACAAAAGCCCATTAAATTCGTAAGTAGCGGAGAGAAGCTGGATACGCTGGATGTTTTTTATCCGGATCGTATGGCACAACGTATTCTGGGCATGGGTGATATCACCACTTTGGTAGAAAAAGCACAGGCTCAGTATGATGAAGTGCAGGCTAAAAAGTTGGAGAAAAAAATCAGAAAAAATCAATTTGATTTTCAGGATTTTCTGGACCAATTACAGCAGATCAAAAAAATGGGGAATATCAAAGATCTGATGGGAATGATTCCCGGTGTAGGAAAAGCGATTAAAGACGTAGATATTAAAGACGATGCATTCAAAGGCATTGAAGCCATTATTAGTTCTATGACTCCTTTTGAGCGTGCGAATCCGGATAGCTTAACGCCTAGTCGTAAACAAAGAATAGCCAAGGGCTGTGGTAAAGATCTGACTGAAGTGAATGCATTTATGAAGCAGTTTGAACAGATGAAACAGATGATGAAGATGATGAACAATATGCCTATGGGTGGGAGATTTCCCGGGATGCGTCGCTAATAGCCTGGTTGATACAAGGATAGGCTCACAAGCATTATTGAAATACAAGAGCTTGAAAGAGGTATAAATTGATTGTTTTGATGATAGGGATCCTCGATAAGGAACATAAGTGTATATTTATATATATATCTAGTTAAGACAGAAGTCATAGCTTCCAATGAACCGATTTACCCATGCGGTAACATATTATTAACTTTTTAGGATAGGGTTACTTTGGAATTCTACGTTCAAACACCTATTTTTGCCGCCTGATTCACCCTATTTATTAACGCCTATAAATTTCTATTTAACATGGCAGTAAAAATGAGATTACAGAGACACGGTAGCAAGAAGCGTCCGTTCTACTTTATCGTAGTGGCCGATGCCCGTGCTCCAAGAGATGGTAAGTTCATCCAAAAAATTGGAACTTACAATCCGCTGACTGTTCCAGCAACCATTCAATTAGACCGTCAAAAAGCGCTTGAGTGGTTGAACAAAGGTGCTCAACCTACTGACACAGTTCGCCGAATCCTCTCTTTCAAGGGAGTGTTGTACCTAAAGCACCTGTTAAGAGGTGTAAAATTGGGTTTATTTGATGATGCAACAGCTATGACCAAGTTCCAAGTATGGCATAATGAGCATGAAGCAAATGTTACCCGTCGTAATGAAGAGCACAGAAAAAATCAGCGTGCAAAAAGAGCTTACACTCCGGTTGTAAAAAAAGTGGAGACTAAGCAAGAAGAAGCTGCACCTGCTGAAGGAACTACAGAAGCTTAATCAACGATACGTTCAACATATTCCTCAAAGTCCCGATGCATGTCGGGACTTTTTTTGTATGCGTATTCAGAAAATAGATGACAGTTGATAGTTGACAGTTGACAGAAAGAGAATGATGCTCTTCTTCTTGAATTACAATAATCTAACAGCCATCTGTCAACTGTCATCTGTCAACTAACCTCTCTCACTATATTTGCACCATGGAATCCTACATACATATCGGTCGATTTGTGGCAAGTTTTGGATTAAAGGGAGAAGTGATCTTGCAGCATGCACTCGGTAAAAAAACTGCATTAAAAGATGTGAAAGTGGTTTTTGTGGAAGAGCAAAAAGGAACTTATTTGCCCTATTTTCTAGAGAGTTCTAAGGCTAAGGATCACGATGAAATATATGTGAAATTGGAAGGTATTGATACCAAAGAATCTGCAACAAGATTAAGTACCCGAAATGTATGGTTGAAAGATGCTGATTTCAGAAAATTAGCAGGTAAATCATCTCCGATCTCTCTCCTTGGCTATACCGTAATAACTGATGAGGATGAAAATCTCGGTCCCGTTCAAGAAGTAATTGAACAACCTCATCAAGTATTATTACGAATTGATTTGAACGGAAAAGAAGCACTCATCCCATTACATGCCGAATCACTCGACGGCATTGATCACGATCAAAAAGAAATCCATGTAGTGTTGCCGGATGGGTTGCTGGATGTGTATAGGTAGCCGATGGTTCATAGCTTATGCTTTATAGCATATTGCTCATAGTAGGAATAGATTTGCTATTTGCTATGAGCAATATGCAATAAGCTAACAGGCTATTTTCCCCGGATTAAAATACAGTACATCCTCCCTTATTTCCATTCCCGCTGCTTGTAATGCTCTTTCGGCTTGAAGAATATGTCTGTATTGATGTGCAATGAAGAACAAAAAAGTGTCGCCTAATTTTAGCTTGATGAATTTGGCAATTGAAATTGAACAGCTTGCTTTGTTTAAGTTGATACTTCTAGCTTCTTCCAATAGCAGGAGTAATTTTTCCTGCTGCTCAATAAATACAGCAATGACTTGGTGACTATTAGCATTGGAAACGGGATAATGATCTTTTGAGGAAGACATTTTTTTACTCAAAGAACCATCTTCTTTAGGCAGCATTAGTTGAGTGAAATAATTACCTAACCAACCTGATTTAAAATGTATGGCTGAGTTCCAGTTCTTTTTTCGGGCTTCTTGTATCGCCTTCTCTATCACCGGAAGATAATAACGACCATAACTGTTCAGGTGCCCTAAACATTGGGTAGCACTCCATTTTTCGGGAGATTCTTTTAATGCAAACTGGCTGTGCTTTATCATCTGCCACTCGCTGATGGCTTTGTTTAAAAATGATTCGGTTTGCTCCTGTAATTCGTTGATCAGTGTGTTTGATAAATAAACTGGCATTGTTTTCTGTTTTTATTACTGCAAAGCTGCCGGTAGTACAGGAATTAAATCTTGGTCTGGCCTAAGATTTTTGATATAATAGTTGACAATTGATAGTTGACAGAAAGAAGATAATGACCTTCCGTCAACTGTCAACTGTAAACTGTCATCTCAATCCCACTAACCATCTATCCTCACATTCCCCAATAACTTACTAAAAGTAGTCGCATCAATACCCAAATAAGAAGCCAAATATTTATGAGGGATGAGTCTGAGGACGTGTGGACTTCTCTTTAATAAAGTCTTGAATTTTTGTTCTGCTGAGAAACATTGCAACTCTATTTGACGCTCCAAAACACCTGCAAGGGAAAAGCTGGTAGCTTTTCTGATCAGGGTTTCAAAATTATGATGACGTTTCATCAACTCGTCTATCTGCTGATAGCTGGTGCGAATGAACTCACTTTTCGTAAGGGTTTCAAAGAAGTATTTGGAAGGTGTTTGTGTAAGAAAAGAATCGGCAACACCGGAAAACGAAAAAGGATAAGTAAAAACAATGGTCGCTTCTTTTCCATCATCACCGGCATAAAAAGCTCTTTGAACACCTTCTGTGACAAAATATAAATATCGTTCCGTTTCATTCACATGGGTCAGTATGGTCTTTCTCTTAGCGGAGAAGGGCTGCCATATTACAGAAAAATCATCCCATTCTTCATCACTTAATGAATGGATCTTAGCACAGAATTTTTTGAGTTCTTGTATCGGATCTAAACTTGCAGACAAATGGTTCTATTTATTCAATATCCAATTTACAGCAGATTCTAATACGGGATCTTTTTTTTGTTTCTTATCTGTTGCAGTAGGTATAATGATATTTTCAGGAACCACAGGTCCTAGATTCTTTTCATCTTTATTGGCTCTAGTAAACATTTTTGAAGCAGCCCTGGCTATGACATGTGAGTTGGGTAGCATGAAATTGAACATCTCACCAAAATCATTGGGTGATTCACCGGTTGGTTCTCCGAATGAAGCCGCCAATTGATAACTCACAACACCATCTGCCAGCATATTAGCACTGGAAAATGTGCCCGTTCCAATCAGGAAAGCTACTTTCCCTTCGAAAAATGGCTCTTTGATGATCGGTTTCTTGAGCTCGCGATTAACATAAGTATAAGTATTGCCATCCGGTTGACTCATATAAAACTTATTGTCTGCTTCGTTGTAATTTTTCGATGTTTTTAAAAATGCCTTATAGTGACTACTGATTTTCCATTTCATTCCTCCGGCAAGTATATAGGGCTTCTTATTAAAATGCGCTAAAAGACGTTCCCCTAATTGTGAATCCCCTCCTCCATTCTCGCGTAAATCGATCACTAAACCTTTTGATGAGCTATCATTCAAAGAAGTAAATACCGTTGTTAAAAACTGATCAAAAGGCAGACTAGGGTCATTTCGCATACTTCTGTAATTCAAATAGCCAATATGATTCTTCAGCCATGAGAACTCATATGGTTTGTTACTCTGATTGTTCATTTTAGTAGTAAGCATTTTTGTAATACTATCTATCTGCGATCGATGAAATCCTTGAACAGTAAAATGAATCTTATCTCCATTCTCTTTTATGGCCTCAATTTCAAAAGGGCTGGAAATACCGGTCAGAAACAAAAGTTTTTTACTATAACCGGTAATTTGTTCTTTTCTCCAATTGTCAAGACCCCCAAACAAGCATTGAAATCTTTGATTGAGTTCACTAACAGGAATATGGTTAATGGATATGATTTTATCATTCATCTCTAGTTTTGGGGTACTACTGATATCATAAGAAACAACCCAAGCATCTTGGGTTACCTTTTGTAATTGAAAAGGGAATCGTAAGGAATGATTATATAAGCTATCTGTGATTCTACTGCTTACCAATCCTACATGACCTTCATTCAAAGCAGCACCCAATCGGCTAAAAATGAAAATGGACTCGATATGTGTTACACTATCCTGAAAAGTAGTTAATAAACTATCAGCCAATAACTGCATCTGTTCTCTTGAAATGGAATGATACATATTTACATGTGACTCTTCCATCGTAGTTAACCAAAATCGGATATCTTCTTTAATCGCCTGCTTGGATAATTTTTTAGAATAGAAATCTATTGGATCTGTCTTCTCATATGCTATTTGTTGGCCATAGCCCATACATGAGATAAAAACCATACATAAGAAAAGAATAAACCGCATACGTGTATTTTTAAGACAAACCTACACACTATGAAATTTGTTACAATCACATAAAGGGGGGATAACTTAGTTATCTTAGCATAGATATGACACTTCCTCAACGTTATATTGCCCATTTAGACCTCGACTCTTTTTTTGTGAGTGTAGAGATGCTGAATGACCCCTCTTTAAAAGGGAAAGCTGTTATTGTAGGAGGTTCACGCGACAGAGGTGTAGTCACCACTTGTAGTTATGAGGCAAGAAAATTTGGTGTCAGGAGTGCGATGCCCATGAAAACGGCGATGAAGTTATGTCCGCATGCCATTTTGGTGCGTGGTACCAGAGGAGAATACAGCCGTTATTCCAGATGGGTTACAGAAATCATAGCAGCAAAAGCACCTCTATTTGAAAAAGCTTCCATTGATGAGTTTTATATTGATCTAACGGGAATGGATAAATTCTTTGATCCTTATCAATGGACCATTGATTTGCGAAAAGAGATCATGGAACAAACACAATTGCCCATTTCATTCGGCTTGGCTTCCAATAAAATGGTAGCTAAAATTGCAACGGATGAAGCCAAGCCCAATGGTTATTTGTTTGTGCAGTCCGGCAGGGAAAAAGATTTTTTAGCACCCTTACCTGTCAATAAATTCTCCGGGGTAGGAGAGCAAACACTCAAGACTTTACAGTCAATGGGTATTTATTTTATTAAAGATATCATTGTTACACCCATAGAAGTATTAGAAAAAAAATTGGGTAAATGGGGAACAGACCTTTGGCATAAAGCGCATGGTATTCATCACGGAGAGGTACATGCATATCATGAGGCAAAATCAATTTCAACAGAGAATACTTTTGAAGAAAATAAAACAGATGTAGATTTTCTTTTAAGTGAGTTGGTTCGAATGACAGAAAAAGTAGCACATGAATTAAGGCAGGATGAAAAATTAACAGGTTGTATAGCGGTGAAAATCAGGTATCCTGATTTTGAAACAACATCTCGACAAACCACTATCGACTATACTTTCAGAGATGATGAATTGATACCGGTAGCCATTGACCTGTTTCATAAACTATATCGAAAAGGACAGCCGGTTCGTTTGTTGGGTGTACGCCTCAGTGAATTGACCCATCATGCAGTTCAGGGGAACCTGTTTGATGATTCAGAAAAAAAGAATGAACTTTATAAGGTTATCGATGATGTGAAGAATAAGTTTGGTAAGACGGCACTTAAAAAGGCAAGAACGGTTCGTAAGCGCGAGTAGCAGCAGTTTCCACCGCATTTTACAATTTTAAAATAATTCTTATGAGTCTCAGATTGGGCGATATCGCCCCAAACTTTACCGCTCAAACAACTGTGGGCGAAATTGATTTTTACAATTACCTGGGAGATGGATGGGGTGTTCTTTTTTCACACCCTGCTGATTACACGCCGGTATGTACAACAGAGCTTGGAAAGACGGCATTACTCCAGGAAGAATTTGCCAAGCGAAATGTAAAAGTGTTGGCATTGAGTGTTGACCCACTAGACAAACACCATGGTTGGGTGAATGATATCAATGAAACACAAAAAGTAACAGTGGGGTTTCCTATTATAGCGGATGCCGATAAAAGTATTGCGAATACTTATGGAATGATTCACCCCAATGCCTCAGAAACATTTACTGTTCGTTCCCTGTTTATCATTGGACCGGATAAAAAAGTGAAATTGATGATTACTTATCCTGCATCTACCGGTCGCAATTTTCATGAAGTATTAAGAGTCATCGATTCTTTGCAACTTACGGCTAATTATAGTGTAGCAACACCGGCTGATTGGAAAGATGGGGAAGATGTCATTGTGGTACCTGCGGTAACTACTGAAGCAGCGCTGGAAAAATTTCCAAAAGGGTTGAATATCGTAAAACCTTATTTGAGGTATACGCCACAACCCAATAAATAATCACTTTTAGATAACTGCATTAAGACCCTGAAACGATTTTGTTCCAGGGCTTTTTATTTATACGCACTTTTCTGCCTATTTTACAGAAAATAAACTGTTATATGAGAAAGCTTTTGTTCTTTATTGTCTGCTTGGCTACACTATCAACAACCTTCGCCCAAAAAACCCTGATACATTGTGGTCAGTTGGTAGATGTAAAAAATCTGCAACTACTAAAAGAAATGACCATTGTAACAGAAGGGAATAAAATTGTGGAAGTGCTGAAAGGATATAAGAATGCTGCTGCGGGTGAAAAACTGATTGATCTAAAATCAAAAACAGTCATGCCCGGTTTGATTGATATGCATGTGCATCTGGAAAGTGAAACCAACCCGGGTAGGTATATGGAAACATTTACTTTCAATCCGGCAGATTATGCCTACCAGTCAGTGGTATTTGCAGAAAGAACACTCATGACAGGTTTTACAGCCGTACGTGATCTTGGGGGAAGTGGTGTCAATATTTCTTTGAGAAATGCCATTAATAAGGGACTGATCAAAGGTCCACGTGTATACACTGCAGGAAAATCAATTGCTACTACCGGTGGACATGCTGATCCTACCAATGGTTATAGAAGAGATTTGATGGGAGATCCGGGTCCGGATGCAGGCGTGGTAAATGGTGCAGACGAGGCGGCAAAGGCGGTTAGACAAAGGTATAAGGAAGGAAGTGATGTGATTAAGATCACGGCATCGGGTGGTGTATTAAGTGTTGCAAAAAGTGGAGAGAATCCACAGTTTACAGAAGCAGAAATAAAAGCAATTGTGGAAACAGCTAAGGACTATGGTTTTAAAGTGGCTGCACATTGTCATGGTAAAGAAGCTATGAAAAGAGCAGTAGTAGCCGGTGTCAACTCTATTGAACATGGAACTTATATGGATGAAGAAGTGATGGGTTTGATGAAAAAAATGGGTACTTATTATGTGCCAACTATTACAGCGGGAAAAGCTGTGGGTGATTCAGCTAAGAAGCCAGGGTATTATCCTGAACTCGTGACCCCTAAGGCCATTGCCATTGGTCCTAAAATTCAAAACACTTTTTCAAATGCCTATAAAGCAGGCGTTAAAATAGCCTTTGGTACTGATGCAGGTGTGTATGCGCATGGAAAAAACTGGCTTGAGTTTGTATACATGAATGAAGCAGGTATGCCGGCATTAGAAACCATTCGTTCTGCTACCTTATATGCTGCAGATTTATTGGGTGATGATAGAATTGGTGTGATTGAAAAAGATAAACTGGCTGATATCATTGCAGTGGATGGAGATCCGGTGAAAGACATTGCTTC
>CAYMQQ010000006.1:34941-51920 GCA_964392685.1 uncultured Sediminibacterium sp. | reverse complement strand
ATAAACTGGCTGATATCATTGCAGTGGATGGAGATCCGGTGAAAGACATTGCTTCAATGGGTAAAGTGAAGTTTGTGATGAAGAATGGAGTAGTGTATAAGAATGAGTAAACATGAGGGCAAAAAGAAGAACAGAGAAATATCGAATATCAAATTTCGAAATTTGATATTCGATATTTCTCTGTTCATTTATTGGTTAACTAAGTTTTCTCAACTGCGATAACATCGCTCTCAAATCTTTCGGCAATTCCGCTTCCAGATCAAATCTTTCGTTATTCAGGGTAAAAGAAAGTTTATGAGAATGTAATGCTAGTCTAGACATGAGCGGTCTTTCTTGTTCTGCGTCTTTTGATAGCTTGAATTTCTTTTTCAAAGTTGATAAAAGAATAGGAGCAGGATCTCCATATAGTTCATCGCAAACAATGGGATGCCCCAGATGCTGCATATGTACACGGATCTGATGTGTTCTTCCGGTATGAATCTGAAACTGTAACCAACTGTACAAACGAAAACTTTCTAAGACTTGATAATCTGTTAGTGAAGGCTTTCCCTTCACATGTGTAACCATCTTGCCTGTTTTCCCGGGATGTTCCATAATGGCTGCATCAACACTGCCTGATTCATTGATCAGTTTTCCATGTACCAGTCCAAGATAAAATTTCTCAACTTCTCTTCCTTCAAACAACTGCGATAATTGTTTATGTGTCTCTTCATCTTTTGCAAATACAATAATCCCACTGGTGTCTTTATCTAAGCGATGAACAGTATAAATTTCTCCATAACTATTTTTCAGTAGTTCTTTCAACGAAAGCTCCTGTCCAAGTCTATCGGGAATACTCAATAATCCCGACGGCTTGTTAACTGCTATGAAATGACTATTCTCAAAAATGATCGTTGGGCGCATGGTAGTAGCTTATGGCAAATGGGTGATAGGTAATAGGTTTTAGGTGATAGCAGATAGGTTATAGCATATTGTCAAGTGGTTTGAATAATATATTGATCAAACTATTAGCCATGAACAATAAGCCATTAGCTATGGACCAAGGTCCATGGGCTATGCTTTACCCGCCTTCCTTACAAACGACTTATTCATAAATTTCAGTAGTCTCACTTCTTTCTCATTCAGGAAACGCCATTTACCTCTATCCACATTTTTCTTGGTGAGGTTGGCAAACATGACACGATCCAAACCTTTGACATCATAACCCAAATGTTCAAAAATGCGTCGTACAATTCGGTTTCTGCCACTGTGAATTTCTATTCCTACGATATGCTTATTCTTGTCATCCGCATATCCAACAGCGTCTGCTTGTACAAAACCATCTTCCAGTGTAATACCGGTCATGATGGCTTCAAGGTCTTTTTTAATCACCGGTTTATCCAGTGTTACTTCATAGATTTTCTTTACCTCAAAAGAAGGGTGTGTTAATTTTTGTGCAAGTTCTCCATCATTCGTTAATACTAAAACACCGGTTGTATTTCTATCAAGTCTGCCTACAGGATATACACGTTCCGGCGTAGCACCTTTGATGAGATCTAAAACAGTTTTTCTTCCTTGTGGATCATTAGCCGTGGTGATATAATCCTTGGGTTTATTCAATAAAATATACACCGCATTGCGTTGTAGAAAAACCTGCTTACCCTTCACAATTACTTTGTCTTTTGAAGAGACTTTATAACCGGGTTCAAAAATTTTATCGCCATTCACCGTTACTTTACCTTCTTTCACCAGATCAGCAGCTTCTCTTCGTCCACAAACACCCGCATGTGCAATGAATTTATTCAAAGGCATCTGCTCATCACTACCTGCTTTTTTAAGTGGAATATCTGAAGGTTGATCTTGCTTTATTTCTTTTTTTGCATATTTATCAGCGCCCTTCTTGCTCGTAGCTCGCGGCTCATAGCTCGCAGCCTTACTTGAAGCCTGTGGCTTGAAGCTTGAGGCTTTACCTCCTGCCTGCGGCTTAAAGCTTGTAGCTTTCTCCTCCACTCCCCTCATCTTTTCAATTTTCTTTTTCCGCATTTCTTCGCCTGCGGCACGGGCTTCTGCTTTTATCTTTTTCTTTTCCTGGCGGATATCTTCTTTAATCGCACTGCCTTTTTTCTGATTGGCAAACTTGTCGAAGTTGTCTGTTCTTTTTTTCATGTTTTTGTTTTTGCTGTTTTACAACAGTAATTGAGCTGTAAGCTTCAGGCTGCAAGCCGCAAGCATTGTATTGTACATGTTTGTACGAACTATAAGTTACAGTTTTGATGTTTTATAGCACTCACTTAATAATATTCTTGTAGCTTGAAGCTTGTCGCTTGAAGCTTCACACCCTCTACCCTTTATTCGCCAACTGTCCACAAGCTGCATCAATATCTTTTCCACGGCTTCTTCTAAGTCGGGCATTGACACGATTGGATTCCAGGAACTTCATAAAGTTCATGATGCCCTCTTCATCTGGCTTTGTAAATTTGAATGCATCAATAGGATTATACTCGATGATGTTTACTAAGTCGGCAGGCACTTGCCTATATATCTTAACTAATTCTTCTGCATCTTTTTGCGAATCATTAAAATCTTTGAACAGGATATATTCAAAAGTGATTTCGTTACCCGTTTGTTTGTAGAAATAATTCAATGCCTCAATTAATACTTTGATATTATTGGTTTCATTGATCGGCATGATCTCATTTCGCTTTGCATCATTTGCAGCATGTAATGAAAGCGCCAATTTGAAACGAACCTGGTCATCACCCAATTTGCGAATAGCTTTAGCTACACCTGCAGTAGAAACGGTAATTCTTCTTGGACTCATGAAAAAACCATCTTCTGCGGAAATGCGTTCAATAGCTTTCATCACATTGCCATAGTTCAGTAAGGGCTCACCCATACCCATGAACACAATATTGGAAAGTTTTTTATTGAATTTCTCTTCGCTCTCTTTATTAATCAGTACCACCTGATCATAGATTTCATCATAGGTCAGGTTTCTTTTGCGGTCCATGTATCCGGTGGCGCAAAACTTACAACTTAGGCTACAGCCAATTTGTGAAGAAACACAGGCTGTTTTTCTTTCGTCTGTTGGAATCAATACGCCCTCCACAAGATGATTGTCATGTGTGCGAAAACGACTTTTGATGGTACCATCTTCGCTGTATTGAACTGTATCTACTTTTAAAGCGGGAAGTGTAAAAGTTTGAGCAAGCTTAGCACGTAGGTCTTTACTCAGATTGGTCATATCATCAAAATGATGCGCATGTTTCTGCCATAACCACTCATGAACCTGCTTTACACGGAATTTTTTCTCCCCAATGTTTTGAAAGTATTCTTCCAACTCATTGATACTCAAGTGTCTGATATTTGGTAATTCCGTATTCATCCTGCAAAGATACCGGAGAAACAGAGGAATAAGAAATTAAGAAACAAGGAATAAGAAACAAGGTACAAGGAAGAGTCAAGAACGAAGAAACAAGACACAAGAAAGATTCAAGCTTCAGGCTGCAAGCCGCAAGTTATACATCAATTGCTTGACTGTCAGGTCAAGTCGAGACTTTAACGCTGGTTACTTGTCTCTTGTGTCTTCCTTGTACCCTGTACCTTGTTTCTTGTTTCTTCTCTCTTATCTTGCGCATCAATTGATACAATATGAATGCTTGTTATGTAATAGATGCGGTTCGTACACCCATCGGAAGATATGGAGGTAAATTAAGTTCGATTCGTCCGGATGATTTACTGGCGCATGTCATCACTTCACTTTTAGAGAGAAATAATACCATTGATCCTGCCGCTATTGAAGACGTGATTGCCGGTGCTGCTAATCAGGCCGGAGAAGATAATCGAGATGTAGCCCGTATGGCAGCGTTATTGGCCGGACTTCCGGTTACAGTGGGTGGTAATACGGTAAATCGTTTGTGTGCCAGTGGTTTGCAAGCTGTCATGGATGCGTCTCGCGCTATTATGTGTGGAGAAGGTATGTTGTATATCGCCGGAGGTGTAGAGAGCATGACACGTGCTCCTTTTGTAACGGCTAAAAGTGATGGCGCTTGGAGCAGAAAAATAGAAACTTTTGATACGACTATAGGCTGGCGTTTTATCAATAAAAAATTGGCGAGTATGTATCATCCTTATAGTATGGGTGAGACAGCCGAAAATGTGGCGAATGATTGGAAAATTAGTCGGGAAGAACAGGATGTATTCGCATTATCATCTCAGCAGAAGTATTTTGCAGCACTCGAAGCAGGTAAATGGGATGATGAAATTGTTGCGGTAGAAATGATCAATGATCGATTGATCAGTTGGTTTAATCAAGATGAGCATCCGAGACAAACATCTTTGGAAAAGTTGGCATCATTGAAACCTGCTTTTGCCAAAGACGGAACTGTTACCGCAGGAAATTCATCGGGTATCAATGATGGCGCAGCGGCAATGTTATTGGCGAGTGAAGAAGCGGTGAAGTTGTTTAATCTTAAACCCATTGCCCGAATTGCAGGGATGGGTGTTGCAGGTGTAGATCCTGCTATCATGGGAATAGGTCCGGTACCCGCTTCTCAAAAAGCCATGATCAGGGCCGGACTTCAGGTAAAAGACTTGGATCTCATTGAATTGAATGAGGCATTTGCTTCTCAAAGTCTCGCCTGCATACGAGATCTGGAATTGGATATCTCAAAAGTGAATGTCAATGGAGGCTCCATTGCGATTGGACATCCATTGGGCTGTAGTGGTGTTAGGATCTCTGCCACTTTATTGCATGAAATGAACAGGAGGAAATCAAAATATGGTTTAGCGACTATGTGTGTAGGGGTTGGACAAGGTGCAGCCGTCATTTATGAAGGTTTATCTGCTTAGGATTATTTGATAACAAAAAGCTATTTTTCATAGTTGCCTATTTTCTGTAACTTTTCATTCTGAGAATCGTTTCGCTCAAAAAACTAAAACCTGAATACACATGAAAAAATTAATGTTGATCTGCCTCATGTTAGGCGTTGTTGCATTTGCACATGCACAAGATAAAGACAGCACGTTGCAAGATTTTGTAGGTAAGTATAAATTTCCGGAAGGAAGTGTTGTTGCAGAAGTAACCGTTTCCATGGAAGGGTCAGGATTGGTGATGGGTTCTAGTATTGGTACTTCTACTTTGGTAAAAATCGGCGAAGATCTTTTTTCGATCACTGCTTATGATGGAAGTGCTCAGTTTAAAAGAGATACCAATAAAAAGGTAGTTGGAGTGAGTATTAATGCAGGTGGATATGCATTGGAAGGAACCAAGTCTGATGGTATCGCCATCGATAAGGCTCATGCAATATTCATTAATCGTATAAACAGATTGACTGCTAAATAGTCTAGTCTATCACATCATTTAAAAGGGGCTGTATCAAATTTTGATGCAGCCCCTTTTAAATTACCATGGACTATGGACCATAGCCTACTCTTAATTATAATAAGTTTCATCTAAATAAAATAACCCATCTTCTTTCTGCCAATACCAAAACTTTTTTCTGTAAACAACATATTTTCCTCGTGTTGTTGTTTTAATATAATTCTCGGGTACAAATAAAATACGAGGAGGTACAATTTTATATCGATAAATAAGATTGGTTCTTTGATTGGGTGTGAAAGCTCGACTCAAAACACGATAATCTGCTTTTGCCGCAATGGCTTCAGGGAGTTTTTCTTTGGGAGTGATCACATTACCCATACCATCAATTACGATCATGGGAAGTAATTCCTCTTTTTTTTCAACCTTGGTCTCTGGTGTTTCCTCTTTTTCTACTTTGGATTTATTGATCAAAGCAGGCGCAGTATTGTCTTTGGTATGCTCAGGTGTTTTCACAACCGGACCTGAATGCACTTTGACATTATTCGTTTTTTGCGGAACAGATTTTCTGCCACAGCTCATTACAAGTAATAATCCAAAAAATATGATCGGGAAACACTGTTTCATAACGCTTATTTCCGCTATGAACTGCGAATATTATGCCAGAATAGCGGATGGCTGATAGTCGATGGTCCATAGTCCATGGTTTAAGTTCAATATTTGCCATGGACTATGGACCATCAACTATGGACTACTTAAAGTAGCCCACTAACGAAGCCTGTGCCATCTCTTCCTGTGTTCCTTTCTGCAAATCTTTCACCACACAGGTTCCATTCTCCATTTCTTTCGAACCGATGATGATGACAAAGGGGATATTCTTTTTTTCAGCGTATTTGAACTGCTTATCAAATTTACTTTGTTCATGAAACAATTCTCCGGCAATACCTGATTGTCTGAGTTGTTGCAAAAGAGTGAATGCATTTTTACTTTCTGATGCTCCTAAATTGAAAAACAAAACTTTGGATCCTATTTGAACGGCATCAGGAAACAGTTGTAATTCTTCCATTACATCATAGATACGATCCACACCAAAGCTGATACCTACTCCGGGTACATTTGGTACACCAAATAGGCCGGTGAGGTCATCATATCGGCCGCCACCTCCAATACTTCCCATTTGTACATTCAATGCTTTTACTTCAAAGATGATACCTGTGTAGTAGTTGAGTCCACGGGCGAGCGTAAAATCGGGGATGAGTTGACAGTTGTTAGTTGACAGTTGACTGCTGGAAAGAACATGGTTGATTTCCATGATTCCTTGTTGTCCGGGTTCATTGTTGCCGATCAGTGACTCGAGTTGTGTAATTTTTTCATCACTAGTGCCGGTGATAGAAAGATATTTTTCAATGATGTTGATCTGATCATTGTTGAGTCCACGCTCAGTCAATTCTTCTTTCACTTTTTCAATACCAATCTTATCCAGTTTATCAATCGCAACAGTGATGTCGATCATTTTATCTGCGCCACCACATACTTCAGCCAGTGCTGCTAATATTTTGCGACTGTTGATTCTGATTTCAACAGGTATACCTAGTTGATCAAAAACAGTGGCGTAAATATGGGTGAGTTCCACTTCATTCAATAAACTATTACTACCTACTACGTCAGCATCACACTGATAAAACTCCCGGTAACGTCCTTTTTGGGGTCTATCAGCACGCCATACGGGTTGTATCTGATAACGTTTAAATGGCAGGGTGAGTTGTCCATAGTTCATGGCAACGTACCGCGCAAAGGGAATGGTAAGATCATATCTCAATGCGCGTTCGGTAATACCTTTTGTATTTTTCCCTTCCAATACTTTTTGAAAATCAGCAATTATTTGTTCTTGCTTAGAAGGGTTGTCGAGACCATTGTTCAGAATTTTAAAAATCAGTTTATCACCTTCCTCGCCATATTTTCCCATCAATGTATCCAGGTTTTCCATGGCAGGGGTTTCCAATGGCTGAAAACCATACAGTTCAAAAACATTTTTAATGGTTTGAAAAATATAGTTCCGCTTACGTACAACTGCTGCACTAAAATCTCTGGTTCCTTGCGGTAATCCGGGTTTGCTCATCTTTCTTTATTTGTTAGACTGATTGTATTTCTGAATAATGTTTTCGCATGCTTTTGATAACAATGCAAAAACATGATGGTAATCTTTTTCAGTACCATACCATGGGTCTGGAACTGCATCATCGCTGTTATCAATTTCGCTAAGTATTAATCTTGTTTTTGATTCGTTCCATTGTTCACCACTCATTCTTTTCACATCCTGGTAATTGTTGTGATCCATCACATAAATCAGGTCAAACTGGTCCATATCCTTCGGGTGAAACTGTCGACAACGCTGTTCCCCGATATCAATGCCATTCAAACGTGCTACTTTTTGTGAAAGCTGATGTGGTGGTTCGCCAATATGGTAGTTTCCGGTGCCGGCACTATCTACTTCCCATGCTAATCCTGCTTCCCTTGCTTTTTGTTGAAGAATTCCTTCTGCTAAAGGGCTTCGACAAATATTCCCCAAACAGACCATCAATACTTTCATGCCAACAAAGATAGCAGATGGATGGCGAATGGGGATAGCAAATGGGTGATAGCAAATAGTTTACAGTTGACGGTTGACAGAAAGTAGAGGCCATAAGCTATTACCCATAAGCAATTCGCTAACTGTCAACTCTCAACTGTCATCTGTCAACTCCTTACCACACTAACACTTATTAGCTCTTTAACATATAACAGTATGGAAAGAAATCGATCAGGCATCTAAATATTAAATCGACCGATTTTATCAGAAAATGACAGCTTGATTTCGGCTAACAAATAAAATTATTGACTAAATTGCCCACCCCCGGGTATAAAAACAAATAGTATGGCAACGGATTTCAGAGAAAGGCAACAAAAAAATTACCGAATCATGCGCATGATCTATGATCTTTCCATGGCGGTGATTATACTTGGTACGGCGGTGCTGTTATTGTTGGCAGAAAAATTGAAAATTGAACAGTTATTATTGGTTGATCCAATGTTCAGATACTTAATGGGTGGCGTGTTTTTATTGTATGGTGGTTTTAGATTGTATAGAGGGATTAAGCATGATTATTAACATGACCAGAAACATTTTTAATACAATTGGGTTATTGATTTTGGTTCTGTTCATGGGTTGTGCTGATCAGCAGGATAAAGCTGTTGCAACGGACTCACCCACAAAAGGCACCATACGGATCAGTGTGGATGAAAGCTTTAAACCGGTCATTGAAGAGCAGTTGAGGGTACATAAATCCTCTTTTCCTGAAACAGAAATTATTGTTTCCTATAAACCGGAATCAGATTGTTTCAGGGATCTGCAAAATGATAGTACGCGAATGGTCATTGTAGCGCGTGGATTAACAAAAACCGAGGCATCGTTCTTTGAGAATCAGTTGTCTTATTCACCACTGTATGGTGTGCTTGCTTATGATGCGGTTGCCGTAATCGTTAATAATCAATCTCCTGACAGTGTTTTTACCTTGAGCAAATTAAAAAGTATCCTGAGTGGAAAGGATAAGATAACAGCAGTAATGGATGGTAATAAAGCCACCAGTACCGTGCGCTATTTGAAAGATTCCATACTAAAAGGGGCTGATTTTGGGGCGAATGTAGTAGCAGCGAATAATAGTCAGCATGTATTGGATATTGTATCCGGAAGAAAAGATGTAGTGGGTTTTATTGGGATCAGTTGGATAGCAGATAGTTATGATCCGGTTCAATTGGCTTATTTGAAAAAAATACGATTGGGACTGGTAGAATGTGTTAAATGTGAGGAAAAAGATATATTCGCGAAGCCCTCACAGGCAACGATATCCTATGGACAATACCCTTTGGCACGGCCATTGTATTATGTATTAAAAGAAAATGCAACTGGACTTGGAACAGGCTTCATGAATTTCATGAGTATGGAAAGAGGACAGTTGATATTCCGAAGAGCATTTCTGGTTCCCGCTAAAATGGGTTTTGGAAAACGCTCGGGGAGTATAAAAGACGCAGATTAACATACAACTATAAAAACCGACAAATGAAGAAGACCGTTTCTTTGATGGTGACAGCGTTGCTTGCTGTACAGTGTTTGATGGCGCAGGTGGCTGATGGAATCAAATTCCTCAACTACGAAAAGTATAAAAGCGCCCGTGAAACTTTGAAAAAGGCGTATGATGCCAATCCAAAAGATCCTCAAACGATCTATTGGTACGGTCAGTCGCTAATTGCCGCAGAGGCAGGTGAACTTACCAAAGACATGATTACAGCTGCTAAAGATGTTTACCAGAGAGGTTTGCAGGAAATAGGCAGTGATGCATGGTTGTTAGTGGGTATGGGACACCTCGAAATACTGGATGGTGGTGATATCAATTCAGCCAAACAGAAATTCGAACAGGCGATCACAGCAACTACTGAAACAAAAGGCCGTAATAAAGGCAAAGGGAATCCCGGCATTCTAAATGCTATTGGTCGTGCCAATGCAGATGGTGGTAGTAAACTGGGTGATCCAAGTTATGGTATCGAAAAATTGAAACAGGCAGCTGCGCTTGATTTAACCAATCCTGATATTTATATCAATATGGGTATCAGCTATCTTAAATTAGGTGGTGAAAATGGCGGTGAAGCGGTAAAAGCTTACCAGGAAGCGATTGCACGTGATCCTAAAAATGCAAGAGCTATGTATCGTATTGGTAAAATATACTTGAGCCAGAGCAACAAAGAACAGTTTGATCAATTCTTTGCCAATGCAATTAATGCAGATGCTACGTATCCGAGGGTATATTATGAGCTGTACAAATATTATGCTGACAAGGATGTACCTAAAGCAAAAGATTATCTTGATAAATTCGTAGCCAATGCAGACAAAGATCCTAACACAGATTTGTTTGTAGCCGACTATTTGTTCCGTGCAGGTAAGTACAACGAGAGTCTTGAAAAAGTAAAACAGATTGAAGCAGAAGTTGGTGGCATCAGCAAAATGCCCAAACTCTATGGTATCTATGCGTATAACTACGATAGAACAAATGATTCTATCAAAGCAAAAGAGAATATTGAGAAATTCTTTGCTACTGCTGATCCAGCATCTCTAACTCCAGAATATTTTGGTTTAGCCATTAAAATTTACTCAAGATTTCCTGGTAGTGAAGATGTAGCCGCAGGTTATATTGAGAAAGCTATGGAATTAGATACATTGGCAGCCAGTAGAATCAATTATGCTAAAATGGCTTCTGATATGTATGCAAAAGCCAAAAATCCTGAAAAACAGCTCTATTGGCTGAAAAAAGGAGTTAGCTATAAAAAAGAGTTGGGTATCACTGATTATTTCTATATCACAGATGCTTCTATTAAAGCTGGTCAGTTAGATGAAGCATTTCGTTTGAGTAATGAGATGATTCAAAAATATCCTGATCAAATTTATGGATACCGATTTGCCGTGCAATCTGCAATCGCAATTGATGCGGATACTTCAAAAGGTACGGCTGTCCCTTCTGTATTACAATACATTGATTTCTTGAAGAAGGATCCGTCAAAAAATCAAAGAATTCTGCCTTATCAGTTCTATTATTTAGCTTCTTACTATCATGATAAAGCTAAAGATTTCACTAAAACATTGGAAGTGCTGAACACCCTTTTATCTATCTATCCTGAAGATAAATACGGATTACAAGTGAAACCTATCGTTGAAAAAGAGATCGCTACAGCTCAAAAACAGCAAGGCTCAGGAGGTAAAACGACTGGAAATACAACATCCTCCAGTGGAACGTCGGGAACAGGTAGCAACCTTTAAAAATAATTCGGTAAAAACTCCTCCAATCCGGGGGAGTTTTTCTTTTTATATGCTTTCACAGGCTTATTTTTGCCGGACATTAATGTTTTAACATGAACTGGCTTATTCAACTGTTAGATGCATCAGCAACCAGCAATGCTGCTGGTTATTTACCAATTGGTATTCAATTGATTTTTGCAGCAGGTTTTGTGGCTACGATGATCGCTGTATCACAGTGGGTGGGTCCAAAGCGTAAAACAGCCGATAAACTGGAAACCTTTGCCAGTGGTATTGAAAGTCATGGTGATGCCCGTCAACCCATGGCCATCAAGTACTTTCTGGTAGCGATCTTGTTTGTGCTATTTGATGTGGAAGTGATTTTCTTCTATCCCTATGCCGTTAATTTCAGAGAACTGGGATGGGATGGGTTTCTGGCTGTATTGATGTTTGTATCCTTTTTCCTGATTGGATTTATCTATATCGTGAAGAAAGGCGCCCTGAAATGGGAGGATTAAACCGGCTGTGGTAAGATTCACGGCTTTTTGACAACAAGACAAAGCTTTAATGGTTATATAAGCAACCATTACAAATAACCGAACAATTATGGCACGTCCCGTTAGATTTAATATCAACCCCATACCCGCTAGTACTGCCGATGCTATTTCGACTGTAGAAGCTCCGCAGGGATATTCAGGGGAAGGGTTTTTTACCACGAAATTGAGTGATGTTGTTGGATTGGCCCGAAAGAACTCTATCTGGCCACTTCCTTTTGCCACTTCTTGTTGTGGTATTGAGTTCATGGCCACCATGGGTTCCCATTATGACTTGGCACGTTTTGGTTCTGAGCGTGTGGGTTTCTCTCCTCGTCAGTGTGATCTCTTGATGGTGATGGGTACCATCGCCAAAAAAATGGGTCCTGTTTTACGTCAGGTGTATCTACAGATGGCTGAACCTCGTTGGGTGATAGCCGTAGGAGCCTGCGCCTCCAGTGGTGGAATTTTTGATACTTACAGCGTCTTACAAGGGATCGATCAAGTGATTCCGGTGGATGTATATGTTCCGGGTTGCCCTCCTCGTCCGGAAGCTATTTTGGATGGATTTATGAAGATTCAAGACTTGGTTGGACAAGAAAGCATCAGAAGAAGAAACAGCGAGCATTATAAAGCATTGCTGAACAGTTACGGAATTCAATAATTAACCATGGACCATGGACTATGGACCATGGACTATGTACAAAAACATAAAAATGGCATTAACGAATTCATACATACAGGAAAAATTAAAGGAGAAGTTTGGTGATCAGGTGTACAATTTTGAGGAAACCTATGGTATGCTCAGTTTTGAAGCACCAAAAGATCAGAACCTGAAAGTGATGCAGTTTTTATATGATGATGAAACACTTCAGTTTCGCTTCCTGACAGATTTATGTGCAGTGAATTATCCGGATGATGCAGGAAGAGAATTAGCCGTTGTTTATCATTTGCACAATCTGGTTGAAAATGTACGCATTCGTTTTAAAGTATTTACTGCTATAGAAACACCTGATGTATTCACGGCATCTCAGTTATTTTCTAGTGCTAACTGGATGGAACGTGAAACCTATGATTTCTATGGAGTGAATTTTGTAGGTCATCCCAATCTGAAGCGCATTTTAAATGTAGATGAGATGGATTATTTCCCATTAAGGAAAGAGTATCCATTAGAAGATCAGACAAGGATTGATAAGGATGATGAAATGTTTGGAAGGGGATAATAGAAGTCAAAAGTCAAAAGTGAAAAGTCAAAAATATTTCGTTTCACTTTTCACCTTTCACTTTTGACCTTTTGCTTTTCACAATAATGCAATAGCCGATCAATATAAGAAACATGTTAGCGCAACAACAACAGAATATCAAATTACCGGAAGGTTCCATTGAAAAGGAAACTACTACGTTAAACGTAGGACCTACACACCCTGCAACACACGGTGTATTCCAAAATATCATGGAATTGGATGGTGAAAGAGTGGTATCAACTGAACAAACCGTTGGATATATTCATCGTGCATTTGAAAAACTGGCAGAACGTAGACCGCTCTATCAGGTTACGCCGATTACTGACCGTTTGAATTATTGCAGTAGTCCAATCAATAATATGGGTTGGCACTTGACCTGCGAAAAATTATTGGGTGTTCAAACGCCTAAGCGTGTTGATTACTTGCGAGTGATCATCATGGAGTTGGCACGTATCTCAGATCACCTGATTTGTAACTCTATTGTGGGTGTGGATACAGGAGCTTATACGGGCTTCTTGTATGTGATGCAATACCGTGAATTAATCTATGAAATATATGAAGAAGTATGTGGGTCCCGCCTTACTACTAATATTGGGCGTATTGGCGGTTTTGAAAGGAATTTCTCAAATACAGCATTTACGAAACTCGAGAAATTCTTAAATGAATATCCGAAAGTGTTGAAAGAGTTCGAAAACCTTTTCACACGTAATCGCATTTTCATGGACCGCACACAAGGTACCGGTGGTATCAGTGCTGAAAGAGCATTGAACTATGGTTTCACGGGTCCAAATTTGCGCGCTGCAGGAGTTGATTATGATGTGCGTGTACACAGTCCTTACAGCAGTTATGAAGATTTCAATTTCACAGTTCCTGTGGGTAAAACAGGCGATAACTATGATCGCTTCCTGGTTCGTAATGCGGAAATGTGGCAGAGCTTAAGCATCATTGAACAAGCCTATCAGAAAATCCAAGAGTTTAAAGGTGCAGATGCAGAAGTGTATCATGCCAATGTTCCTGAATATTATCTGCCAAAGAAGGAAGATGTGTATACCAAGATGGAAGCCTTGATTTGGCATTTCAAAATCATCATGGGTGAGGTAGACATGCCAAAAGGTGAAGTGTACCATGCAGTAGAAGGTGGTAATGGTGAGTTAGGGTTTTATTTGATCAGTGATGGAGGAAGAACACCATTCCGTCTGCATTTCAGAAGACCTTGTTTCATTTATTATCAGGCATATCCTGAACTGATCCAAGGTGGTATGTTGAGTGATGCGATTGTAACCATGAGTAGTTTAAACCTGATTGCAGGAGAATTGGACGCTTAAATAATTTGAATTGTATGGTGAAATTTTCAGAAGAACAAATGACCGAATTCAAGCGCTTGGTAGCGCGTTATCCGGAAGGCAAGCAGAAAAGTGCATTGCTTCCGGTTTTGCATTTGGCACAAGATAGTTTTGGTGGATGGTTGAGTGCTGAAACAATGGATTATGTAGCAGAGCTGTTGCAGATCGCTCCCATCGAAGTGTATGAGGTGGCGACTTTTTATAGCATGTACAACCTCAAGCCGGTAGGTAAATATATGTTTGAAGTTTGTCAGACAGGTCCATGTATGTTGAGAGGTAGTGATGATATCATTGCTTATATCGGAGAAAAACTGGGCATTAAACCCGGAGAAACAACAGCCGATGGAATGTTTACATTGAAAACGGTAGAATGCTTAGGTGCATGTGGATATGCTCCCATGATGCAACTGGGTAAACATTATCGTGAACACCTGACCAAAGAAAAAGTAGATGCTATTATTGACGAATGCAGAAAAACAGCAGCTAGCTTAAATTAACAAGATGAAAAATTGGATCTACATATTTCTAGTGTTAGTTTTCTTTACTGCTTGTGGTGAAGTATCCAATACAGAAGTGGTTGAGAAAACAACGGTTGTGGTAGAAGATTCGGGAGTAACAAAAATTGTTGACGGTGCAACCGCTCAAAACTCGTTGGATGTGGTGGGAACTTATAAAGGAGTATTACCCTGTGCAGATTGTGAAGGAATGGAAACAACCATCGAATTAAAATCAGATTCAACTTATTCCAGAGTCATCAAATACTTGGGTAAGAAAGAAAATAGTTTTACTGCATCGGGTAAATGGACATGGATCAGCGGTTCTACCATTAGTTTGGGAAGTATCAAAGAAGGACCGAATCAATATTTTGTTGCAGAAGGTAAGTTGATTCAATTGGATATGAGTGGTAAAAGAATTACCGGCGAACTCGCAGCTAAATACGAATTGAAAAAATAATATTTAAAATTCCCGAAAGGGATATGTGGATATGAGTAAAAAACTATTACTGGAAAAGGCACATGTAGAAGGCATTCGCTACTTCGATGTATATCGGAGAGAAGGTGGGTATAGAAGTGTTGAGAAAGCACTCAAGGAAATGAGTCCGGAAGCCATTGTGGAAGAAGTGAAGAAAAGTGGTCTTCGTGGTCGTGGTGGTGCGGGTTTCCCTGCCGGAATGAAATGGAGTTTTATCGCAAAGCCCGAAGGTGTACCACGTCACTTGGTATGTAATGCCGATGAGAGTGAACCCGGCACATTCAAAGACCGCTACTTGATGGAATTCATTCCTCATTTATTGATTGAAGGCTTGATTGTTTCATCTTTCGCTTTGGGAAGTAATGATACTTATATCTATATCCGCGGTGAATATGCATGGATCGTTGATATTCTGGAACAAGCAATTACAGAAGCCAAGAACAATGGTTTTCTTGGGAAAAATATTTTAGGTACTGGATTCGATTGTAACATCCATGTACAAAGAGGTGCAGGTGCCTATATCTGTGGCGAAGAAACTGCATTGATCGAATCATTAGAAGGTAAACGTGGTAACCCAAGAATCAAACCCCCATTCCCTGCTGTTAAAGGCGTATGGGACAGGCCTACGGTTGTGAACAACGTGGAGACATTGGCCGCAGTGGTGCCAATCATCAATATGGGTGGTGATGAATATGCGAAGATTGGTGTAGGCAGATCAACAGGAACCAAATTGATCAGTGCTTGTGGTAATATCAACAAGCCCGGTGTTTACGAGATCGATATGACCATCTCTGTAGAAGAATTTATTTACAGTGATGAGTATTGTGGTGGTATCCCTAACGGGAAAAAATTGAAAGCTTGTATTCCGGGTGGTTCTTCAGTGCCCATCCTTCCTGCTAACCTTTTGTTGAAAACAGCGAAGGGAGAAACGCGTTACATGAATTACGAAAGTTTAGCTGATGGCGGTTTTGCCAGTGGTTCAATGATGGGTTCAGGTGGGTTCATTGTATTAGATGAAGACCAGTGTGTAGTTCGTCACACCTTGTCATTGGCACGTTTCTACAGACATGAGAGTTGTGGTCAATGTTCGCCTTGTAGAGAAGGAACCGGGTGGATGGAAAAGATTCTTAAGAACATTGAATACGGAAATGGAAAGATGAGTGATATCGATCTGCTTTGGGATATTCAACGTAAGATCGAAGGAAATACAATTTGTCCATTAGGTGATGCTGCAGCATGGCCTGTAGCAGCAGCTATCAGACATTTCAGAGATGAATTTGAATGGCATGTGTTGAATCCTGAAGAATCACAGAAGAGGAATTATGGGTTGGCGCATTATGCTGATCCGATTCACGTACCGGTGGGATAATTAAAAAGTCAAAAGTAAAAATTCAAAAAAATGGATATTGAAT
The DNA here is from genome assembly GCA_964392685.1 of uncultured Sediminibacterium sp. Lineage (GTDB taxonomy): Bacteria > Bacteroidota > Bacteroidia > Chitinophagales > Chitinophagaceae > Sediminibacterium. The sequence continues at coordinate 35,296 of CAYMQQ010000006.1, read as the reverse complement.
TTGATGCTTTTGAAGTTAATGAGGGAGAAAAGCCATATAATATTAGACATCGATGCTTTTTCTTTTCTAAAGAGATTTTATTCTTTGTCAAAGATTGTAAGTATGAAAAAGTATATAGTTCTTTATTTGATCAATTAGTTAGAAGTGCTACCTCAATAGGAGCAAACGTAGTAGAGGGGAAAGCGGGGAGCTCTAAAAAAGATTGGAACAAGTATCTGGTGATAGCACTGAAATCAGCTAATGAAACAAAGTATTGGTTATGTTTAATAAGAGATACACAAGAAGTTTCTAAGGAGAAAGTAAATGAACTGATCAAAGAAGCAGATGAATTGTCAAAGATCATTGCTTCAATCAT
>CAYMQQ010000006.1:4604-34841 GCA_964392685.1 uncultured Sediminibacterium sp. | reverse complement strand
TAAATGAACTGATCAAAGAAGCAGATGAATTGTCAAAGATCATTGCTTCAATCATCATAAACGCAAAATAGTCTGAGTCATTTTTTTGACTTTTGACTTTTTAATTTTGAATTAATATTATGTCTGACCAACAACAATTGTTTAAAGTAACGATCGACAACATCACCATTGAAGTTCCTGCAGGAACAACAATTCTGAATGCTGCACGTAAGATCGGCGGTGATGTAGCACCCCCGGCTATGTGTTATTACAGCAAGCTGGAAGGAAGTGGTGGTAAATGTCGTACCTGTTTGGTGGAAGTAAGCAAAGGTTCTGAAAAAGATCCAAGGCCCATGCCTAAGCTGGTGGCGTCTTGTCGTACCACTGTGATGGATGGTATGGAAGTAAAAAATATCACCAGTGAAAAAGTGCTCGATGCTAGAGCAGGTGTTGTTGAATTCCTTTTGTTGAATCATCCTTTGGATTGTCCTATCTGTGACCAGGCAGGTGAATGTCATTTGCAAGATCTCAGCTATGAGCACGGTAAAGAAGGCACACGTTACGAATTCCAAAGAAGAACATTTAAGAAACACGATATCGGTCCATACATTCAATTACATATGACGCGTTGCATTCTTTGCTACCGTTGTGTATTCACGGCTGATCAACTCACAAAAAAACGTGAGCATGGTGTATTGGATCGCGGAGATCATGCTGAAATTGCCACATTCATCGAAAAGAGTCTTGAAAATGATTTCATCGGTAATGTGATCGATGTTTGTCCGGTAGGTGCGCTTACTGACAAAACATTCCGTTTCAAAAACAGGGTATGGTTCCTGAAGCCTATGGATGCGCATCGAGATTGTCCAACATGTAGCGGTCGTGTTACACTGTGGAACAGAGGCGATGAAGTATTTCGTGTTACAGCACGAAAAGATGAATGGGGTGAAGTAGAAGATACTCCTGATGGTAAACCGGGATGGATCTGTAATACTTGTCGCTTCGAGAAGAAAAAAACAAGTGATTGGGTGATCGAAGGTCCACGTTTGATCAATAGACATTCTGTGATTTCACAAGGACATTATGCCGGTAAAGTAGGCACTCATATGCCAACTGAAACTTTTGAAGCAGTGAATGACGGACGCAAACCTAAACTGCTGATGGATATTCATTCAGTAAGCGAAGTGAATAAACCGGAAGTACAATTGAGTCTGATCGATGGGCCGGCTCATTCCAAAGTATTTAATCAGAACAAAGACTAATTGAATTCTATATCATGACACTACTTGCTTTTGATTGGGCATTATTGATAGAAAAACTAGTACTGATCGCAGTTATTGTGTTTGGTAGTCTGGGTATTGCCTTATACACCACTTTCGCTGAAAGAAAAGTAGCGGCTGTTTTACAAGACAGACCCGGTCCAAACCGTGCAGGTCCTTTTGGGTTGTTTCAACCATTCGCGGATGGATTGAAACTGATCATGAAAGAAGAGATCATTCCAAATACTTCTAATAAAGTACTATTTATTTTAGGTCCGGGTTTGGCGATGACAGCAGCTTTGATGACTTGTGCTGTTATCCCATGGAGTAGTCATGTCGAGTTATTTGACAGAAAGATTGAATTGCAAATTGCAGATATCAATATCGGAATTTTGTATGTGTTTGGTGTAGTAAGCATGGGTGTTTACGGAATCATGATCGGAGGTTGGGCATCCAACAACAAATTTTCTTTGATGGCAGCTTTGCGTGGAGCTTCTCAAGCCATTAGTTATGAATTGGCGATGGGACTTTCATTGATTGCCGTATTGATGTTATCCGGTTCATTGAGTTTGAAAAGTATTGTAGGAGAACAGATGGCAGATGGTAGTCTTTGGAATATTGCTTATCAGCCGCTAGGGTTCTTTATCTTCTTTATTTGTGCATTGGCAGAGTGTAATCGTACACCTTTTGACTTACCCGAAGCAGAAAATGAGTTAAACTTTGGATATCATCAGGAATATTCATCCATGAAGCTAGGCTTTTATCTGTTCGCTGAATATGTGAACATGATCATGAGCAGTGCGGTAATGGCTTGTTTGTATTTTGGAGGGTATGATATTCCATTCTTGGATGAATCAACATTGGCTCCAAACATCGCAGCATTATTGGGTGTAGGAGCATTACTGACCAAGATTGTGATTTTCATTTTTATATTCATGTGGATTCGCTGGACGATCCCGCGTTTCCGTTATGATCAGCTGATGAATCTGGGATGGAAAACCATGATCCCATTGGCATTGGCGAATATGTTGATTACCGGTGCGTTGATTTTGTGGAAAGCGGGGGTATGATGTGAATTGTCAATGGTGAATTGTGAATAGAGAGAATCAAAACATTGACCATTCACCATTCACAATTGACACGATAAACTTGGCATCAATAGGTTAGAAAAATATTTTTGCAAACATTAAACATCCCTCAGGGATAGAACATATGCAGGCATTAACAAACAGAGGACAAGAAGTGAGTCGGAAGCCAATGAGCTTCATGGAGCGACTGTATATACCGGCAATTCTGAAGGGTATGGCCATTACATTCAGTCATATCTTCAAGAAAAAACCTACCATTCGTTATCCGGAAGAAAAACGCCCTTTTAGTCCTGTGTTTAGAGGATTGCATGTGTTGAATAGAGATGAGGAAGGACGTGAGCGTTGTACAGCTTGTGGATTGTGCGCTGTTGCTTGTCCGGCAGAAGCCATTACCATGGAAGCTGCAGAAAGATTACCCAATGAGGAGAACTTGTACCGTGAGGAAAAGTATGCAGCTAAATATGAGATCAATATGTTGCGTTGTATTTTCTGTGGACTTTGTGAAGAAGCTTGTCCAAAAGACGCTATTTATTTGAGTGAAACATTTGCTCCGGCCAATTATACCAGGAAGGGATTTATTTACGGAAAAGAAGAGTTGTTGATACCTAATCCTAAAACAGAGCCGGAAGCACATGCGAAAGCTAAAGGATTATAATAAAGAATAATCAGTTGTATCGTTTGCAACTTATTATAAATACCTAATTAAAACACCAATGAGTATAACACAGATCATGTTTTTCTTTTTGTCGGCACTGGCTGTTTTCTCAGCTATCATGGTACTGGTAAGTCGAAATCCGGTACACAGTGTATTGTGGTTGATTGCGGTGTTTTTTGCCATTTCAGGTCATTATATTTTATTGAATGCACAATTTCTGGCTATCGTTAATCTGATTGTGTATGCAGGTGCCATCATGGTACTCTTTCTTTTTGTGATCATGTTGATGAATCTCAATAAAGAGTCTGAACCCAATAAACATATTTGGATGAAACTCGCAGGAGCGATTTCAGGCGGATGTTTTCTGATGGTAATGGTATCACTTGTGCGACAGGCAGCAGATTTCCAAGGTAAAGAAGCTTTGGTAGGGACTGGAGATATCGGGTTGATCAAGAATCTGGGTAAAGCCCTGTTCAGTAACTATGTAGTTCCATTCGAAATCAGCAGCGTGCTGTTTTTAAGTGCGATGGTGGGTGCTGTGGTGATTGGGAAGAAAGAGTAGAGAATTTTAGTCCATGGTCCATAGTCCATGGTATGAATAAAGAACATTTCCATGGACTATGGACCATGGACCATAAGCTAAAAGCTATGCCAATACAATACTATATCTATCTAAGTCTCGCACTCTTCAGCATTGGAATCATTGGAGTGCTGACACGCAGAAATGCGATCATTGTTTTTATGTGCATTGAATTGATGTTGAATGCAGTGAATTTATTATTGGTAGCATTTTCTAAAATGCATCACGGTACTGCATTAGCAACTGATGCAGCAACAACAGCAGGTATCGACGGACAACTATTTGTATTTTTTATCATGGTAGTGGCCGCAGCGGAAGTGAGTGTGGGATTGGCCATTATTGTAATGATGTATCGTAACATACATTCAGTAGATATTAATTTCCTCAATCGTTTGAAGAATTAATATTTATTGGTAAGACAGAATTGATTCATGATCACTTCAATAATGAAGTGTAAAAGTCCCGTAAGGGAGCAAGGCTATGAGTAAACTTGTTTATTTGGTACCACTTTTTCCTTTGATCGGTTTTCTGATCAATGGACTGGGAAGAAAGTCATTGTCTAAATCAATGATCAGCATCATTGGTTGTGGTGTGATGCTCGCTTCATTTGTTGTGAGTTTGTTGGTGTTTTTTGATGTAAAGGCAAATGGTGCAACAACTGTTGAACTATTTTCTTTTATTCGATCAGCTGATTTTCAAATTCCATTTGCTTTTCAGGTAGATCAGTTGTCTTCTTTGTTCCTTTTGATCATTACAGGTATTGGATTCCTAATTCACTTGTATTCTGCTGCTTACATGCATGAAGAAGAGGAGCAGCATTTCGGAAGGTATTTTGCCTATCTGAATTTGTTTGTATTCTCCATGTTACTGTTGGTACTTGGGGCCAATTATGTGATCATGTTCATTGGTTGGGAAGGTGTGGGTCTTTGTTCTTATTTGTTGATTGGATATTGGTTTAAAAATGATCAATACAATTATGCGGCTAAGAAAGCATTTGTGATGAATCGTATAGGTGATTTAGGCTTCTTGTTGGCTGTATTCTGGTTATTATTCAAATTAGGTACTGTTACTTATGGAGATGTATTCTCTCGTGTATCAGAGCTTTCTTCTTTTGATATTACTGCTATCACCATCTTATTGTTTGTGGGTGCAATGGGTAAGAGTGCACAGATACCTTTGTACACATGGCTTCCTGATGCGATGGCAGGTCCTACACCGGTATCTGCGTTGATCCATGCTGCTACGATGGTTACAGCTGGTATCTACATGATTGCGCGAAGCAATATCCTTTATACCATGGCACCGGTATCTCAAACATTGGTAGCTATTATAGGATTGGCTACAGCTATTTTTGCTGCTACGATTGCATTAAAACAGAATGATATTAAGAAGGTATTGGCTTACTCAACAGTCAGCCAATTGGGGTATATGTTTTTGGGCTTAGGTGTTGGTGCTTATACCGGTGCTGTATTTCATGTGATGACACATGCTTTCTTCAAAGCCTTGTTATTCTTGGGTGCCGGTTCTGTGATACATGCCATGCACCATGAACAAGATATCAGAAAGATGGGTGGTTTGAAAAAGCATATGCCCATCACACATATCACATTCCTCTTGGCTTGCTTAGCGATTGCAGGAATTCCTCCTTTCTCAGGATTTTTCTCAAAAGATGAAATTTTAATGGCAGCCTTTAGTGCCAACCCTCTTTACTATTACATTGGGTTGGGTGGTGCATTGATGACTGCTTTTTATATGTTCCGTTTATACAGCCTCACTTTCCTTGGATCATTCAGAGGCACACATGAACAAGCTCATCACTTACATGAAAGCCCGGTTCCAATGACCATTCCTTTGATCGTACTGGCTGTATTGTCTGTGTTTGGAGGTCTTGTAGGAATTCCGGAAGTGTTCGCATCAGATGCACATAGCCTCGAACATTTCCTTGCCCCGATATTCGCTGAATCAAACAAACTAGCGCATGCACATCATTTGACCCATTCACAAGAATATATCATGATGGGCGTTTCAACTGTATTGATTATTGGAGTGATCATATTCGCGGTAACTAAGTTCAAAAAAGCAGCTGATGTAAATGATGAGAATACAGGTGTAGCCAAAGTACTGGAAAATAAATGGTACGTAGATGAGTTATACGATACCATCATTGTAAAACCCTTGCACTTATTATCCGTGTTCTTGAAAAATATTCTTGAAAAGAATATCATTGATGGAGTGGTGAATGGTGTTGGTAAACTGGTGGGTTATGGATCCAGACAACTGAGGTTATTACAAAGTGGACAAGTAGGTAACTATATTCTGGTAATGGTAATGGGGATGGTGATTTTTGTTTTGATCTGGTTCAATGACATTACCATCATGAATTTTTTGAAAAAACTGTTTTAACCGCTATTAGCGATAAAGAAAATATATGATCCCAGTTCTATTGATATTACTACCCTTACTCACCGGCATGATCTCCTTCTTTATTAAAGAAGAAAATGCCGCTAAAGGTTGGGGATTATTGTCTGCAGTACTAACATTAACCGTAGCTGTAGCAGGTATTTATTTTTATCCGGCAGCCCAACTATCATTCGACAGTGCATGGTTGCCCTCTTTAGGTAGCAGGTTTACGATGTCAATGGATGGAATGTCCAAAATGTTGGTCTTATTAACCGCTATTTCCTTTCCATTGATTTTTTTAGCCACCTATAAAAATCAATACAGAAATGCAGGTTCATTTTATGCATTAATGTTACTGACACAAGCCGGATTAATGGGCGTATTTGTTGCTAACGATGCATTGTTGTTTTACTTTTTCTGGGAACTGGCATTAATACCTGTATATTTTTTATGCTCATTATGGGGTGGCGAAAAAAGGATTGCAGTTACTTTCAAATTTTTCATCTACACATTTATTGGATCACTGATGATGTTGGCCGGAATACTATACATGTATTTCCAGACAGCTGACCACTCATTTGCCTGGCAGTCTTTTTATAGCGTACAACTTGCACCTGAAAAACAGTCATTGGTATTCTGGCTCTTTTTCATTGCATTCGCTATAAAAATGCCCATATTCCCATTCCATACTTGGCAGCCGGATGCCTATGAGCAATCGCCTACCGCTACAACCATGGTATTGAGTGGAATCATGGTGAAAATGGGGATATTCGCAGTGATCAAATGGTTGTTGCCATTCTTCCCCGCAGCATCAGCGCAATTTGCACAATGGATCATTTTGCTTTCAGTGATCGGGATGTTATATGCTTCTTTGATTGCTATCAGACAAGATGATATCAAACGTTTGATTGCTTATTCTTCCATTGCGCATATCGGGTTAATGAGTGCAACACTGTTTACAGGTAGCAGAGTAGGACTGGAAGGTGTAATGATACAAATGTTCAATCACGGTATCAATGTAATCGGACTTTGGATCGTAGCAGATGCGATAGAACAACAATTGGGTACAAGAAAGTTCAGTGAATTGGGTGGACTAGCGCAAAAAGCTCCATCACTCGCTATATTATTAGTAGTAATGGCATTTGCCAATATTGCTCTACCATTGACCAATGCATTTATTGGTGAATTTTTGATGTTCAATGGGCTGTTTCATTACAATATCTGGATCACTGCAGTGGCAGGTATCAGTATTATCTTGGCAGCAGTATATACTTTGAATATGGTTCAGAAAGTGTTTTATGGAAATACAACAGCTGTTACTTCCAATGCAACAGATATATCAGGAAATATCAGAATAGCTCTGGTAATACTGGTAGTACTTGTGATTGTCTTGGGAGTATATCCACAACCCATGATTGATCTTACAAAAGATACAGTAGGGGCAACCATGGCGGGAAAATAACAGATCGTTGATATTTTATAATTAATTGATTAATCACAATAACGTAAGGATGTGAAAACATCTTTACCCAAAATTCCCCTAGGGGATTTGGAACTATGAACGCAATAATATTATCAGCATTACTGGGAGTTGTCATGATGTTTAGTGGCATTCTGACAAAAAACAAATCTGTATTGAAATACATAGCAGCAGTTGGATTATTGTTGCTGATCGCATTCAATGTAATGGATACCTATGCGATCTTTAAATTTGACATCAATTCCCGTGGATTATTGAGTTTTGAAAAGTTTGGTCTGTACTTTAATACACTCGCTTTTGCAGCCACATTTATTTATGTGTTACTCAGTGGGTCTGATATTGAAAAAGCAGGAATCAATGTAGCTGAATATTTTGCATTGATCTTCTTTGTGCTATGCGGGTTAAGTATTCTATCAGGATTTAATGGTATGTTGATGCTATTCTTAGGTATCGAAATACTGTCTATTCCTTTATATATCCTCACAGGTTCCGATAAACGAAACTTGAAGAGTAATGAAGCAGCATTGAAATATTTTCTGATGGGTTCTTTCACCACCGGAATTATGCTGATGGGTATTGCTTTTTTTTACGGCGCAACAGGTTCTTTTACTTTGAACGCATTACCTGTTATTCCTACCACCGGAATGATCAATCCATCTTTTCTACATGTAGGTGGACTATTACTTTTATTTGTTGCAATGTCTTTCAAAGTTTCGGCAGCACCTTTTCACTTCTGGACACCTGACGTATATGATGGAGCGCCAAGTGTATTCACTTCTTTCATGGCTACCATTGTGAAAGCTGCCGGTTTTATAGCTTTTATCCGATTGTTTCAAACCCAAGCTGTTGCATTAGGGCCTACTTGGAAAATCATATTGTCTATCGTCATTATACTTACTTTATTGATCGGGAACATCACAGCGGTATTTCAGCAAAGTGTAAAGCGGATGTTGGCTTATTCAAGTATTGCTCAGGCGGGTTTTATGCTGTTTGCATTGTATAGTAGTAATGACTTAGCAACGGAAGGTATTCTCTTGTACAGTGTTGCATATAGCTTGGCAACTGTGGGTATTTTTGCTGTACTCATTAAAATGAATGATTACACTTTTGATGGGTTCAATGGTCTAGCGAAAAGCAATCCAGTACTAGCTTTTACAACCACTGTATTTCTTTTATCTCTTGCAGGTATACCCTTAACAGCAGGTTTTTTTGCTAAGTATTATATGCTGGCTTCTGTAATTAAACAAGGAGGTTCACTTTGGTTGGTGATAGTGGCACTTTTCTTTGCAGCAGTGAGTGTATATTATTATTTCAGGGTTATTCAGGCCATGTATTTCAAAGACGGGGATGCAGGTACAGCACCTATATCAAGCGCATTCAAACTGACATTGGTATTATTGGCTGCTCTGGTAATCGTATTGGGTATTTTCCCTTCGATCATTCTGAATGGCTTTTATTTCTAACCGTTCTTCACTTTTTTTACAGGTACAACCCTGCATAGTCATTTCTCAGCTATCTTTATAGGAATATAGTTCCTGTATGAAGGGTATGACCATTTTTGACTCCTTATCTTTAGCATGGCGAACAGTTCGCAGTAATAAGTTACGTACAGGTATTACTGTGGCTATTATTGCTTTTGGTATCATGGCACTCATTGGTATCATTACTGCTATTGAAGCCATGAATCAGAGTCTGAAGGAAAGTTTTTCTTCCATGGGTGCAAATGCCTTCAATATCCGGTTTAAAGATTCAAGAGTAAGGTTTGGCGGTAATAACTCGGACGTTAAAAAAACAACCCGAGGACGCAAAGAGAAAAAGTCAAATCTCGATAAACCTATTCAAAGAGAAGAAGCGGAATATTTCAAACAGAATTTCAATTTTCCAGCCGCAAAAGTAAGTATATACAGAAGGGGACCTGGTGGACAAGAAGTCAATTACAAGGATAAAAAGACCAACCCACAAATTGTAGTGTGGGGAGGGGATGAACATTATTTGCAGGTCACCGGTTATGTGATCGAAATGGGTCGTAATCTCAATGACTTGGATCAGCAAAGCGGACGAAATGTTTGTTTAATCGGTAGTAACGTCGCAAAGACATTATTTGGGGATAGACCTGATAAATCTATTGATAAGATTGTACGTATCGGAGGGTTGCCTTATCGTGTTATCGGTTTATTGAAGAGTAAAGGCTCCAGTGCGATGTTGCGGCAAGATGATGTAGTAGTAACCACTTATAACAACGTACGAAATTTTCAGAATGCAAGCAGATCTTATATGGTAGGGGTGATGGTGAGTAATGTCAATGAATTAGAGCCTGCAAGTGGTGTGGCTACATCTGTGTTTAGGTCGGTTAGAAGATTAAAACCTTTGGATGAAGATAATTTTGTGATCGAAAAAAGTGACAAGTTCGCTGAAATGTTCATCAGCTTCTTGAGTAGTATCACTGGCTCAGCCGGTGCTATTGGATTGATTACTTTGATTGGAGCAGCCATTGGTTTAATGAATATTATGTTGGTGGCCGTGAATGAGCGAACAAAAGAAGTTGGGCTTATTAAAGCCATCGGTGGGAAAAGTAAAAATGTGCGTCAGCAGTTCTTATTTGAAAGTATGATCATCAGCTTATTAGGGGCAATTTTTGGTATCATTCTAGGTGTATTGGTAGGTAATGTATTTGGACTGATACTGAAGACAGGTTTTGTAGTACCATGGGCATGGGTAATTGTTGGGGTGGTGATTTGTTCTGTCGTTGGACTCATTGCGGGAATATATCCAGCCATGAAAGCAGCCCGTCTTAATCCTATCGTAGCCCTACGTTACGAGTAGTGCTTAATTTTTATTATCATTTTTTGAGAAGATTTTCAACTGTTCGTTGATATAATAGCGAATATCCTCTTCTGATGTATGCTTTCTGAGCCAGTCATAAGAAGGACGATGTTGTTGCATAAAAAGACGAAGCTTTTCATCTTTAAAACGCGTCAATGAAATAACCAATGCGGTATTGAAACGATAATTGATATAGGCTTCTTTCTCATTGGTTTCATAAAACTGTAGTGCTTTTCTTTTATTACGCTCATGTCGTGAAAATCGGTCAATGTTCAGTGCAATACCTGCGCCTGAATTTGCTTGTGATACAGTTGGGATGGTATAATTCACGATATCCTGTAAAAAATCTTTCCTTCGCTCAATACTATCTTGTTGATACTGACTCAAGCCTCTACTGCTAACAGTTACATTTCCTAAATCACGTACCAACGGTGATAGAACGGGGAATAAAGTGTCTTGTAATAAATAGCTGTTTGCATATTGCAGGGTATCAAAAAAATAACCAACTGCTGCAAAAGAGAGAATATGATTTTCTGCGGCTTGAATAGAAAATTTACCATCATTGCCGGTCATAGTAGTTGTATTGGTAGAGATGTTTCTAACACTGGCCAAAACTATTGGTGCGTTGGTAACACTATCTTTTAAATAACCATAAATCATTTTTTTCTTCTGCCCAAAGCCTTGGAAGAAAATGAGTGTAAGAAGGAGAATGAAAGTATACCGCATCTTTTTTTGTAAAGGTACAGCTAATAGAAATAATGATATTCCCGATTACTAAAAATGCCGGCATTAAGCCGGCATTTTTAGTAACCAGAAGGTTGATCTACTTTATAACAATCACTTTTTGTAGATAAGTCTTCTTGTTATGGAAAATCTTCAAAATATATTGACCATCATTGATATTACCCACATTCATTTGTTTGGAGAAAACACCATTAAAGCCCGGATAAGATTGGTTGAATACTCTTTGTCCACTTGAATTGAGTAGCTCTATCGATACATCACCCTTTTCTTTCACTTCGAAACTCAGATTAAATAATCCTTTATTCGGATTGGGGGATACACTGAGTTTGATTTCTCTAGCCACCACTTCCGGAGGAAGAGAAGTTACCGTAAACTGAATGGGTGCAGATGTTTTCTGACAACCCAATGCATCTACTGTAATGACTGTATAATTTCCAGAAGCAATCGGTTTATAACTTGGGTCGGTGGCACCACTAATACCTTCATTATCTTTAAACCATTGTCTGGAAACACCAGGAGCATTGATGACCAATGAATCACCTTGTCTGCTCACAACAGGAGTAGGGGCATCTGCAACAACAATTTCTTGTCGGCTACTTGGGCATGAATTTCCTGTTCTAATTTTCATGTCATAGAAGAAATAGTAGAAAGGATTGGGGTCGCCGGTACCGCTAACAGTGGCACTATTACCGGTAAAAGACGCAACACCCGGTATGGCGATAGGATATGTTGAACCAACAATTCCATTATTTCGGAAAATGGTAGCACCATTCGAACATAATGCCAATAAAATGTAATCACCGGGTTCTTCAACTCTTAGGTTTAAGAAGAAAACAGCTCCTGTATCATTTGTAGGATTACCGCTCACAGCGCCAGGTGATGGATTAGGATTGGTAGCCAATACATCTAAAAAGACACTATTCACCCTAGTATATGAATAGGTATTGTTTGAGGAATTAAATGAGCCAAATCTTCCTAAAACCACTTCAATTCTACCGCTATTCCCAATATATAATTTTGCACTTTCTATTGTAAGCGGAACGCTGGCATTGAACCTCATAAAGTTGCCACTGAAATCATTATAACCACCATTCGGTGAGAATAACTTATTGGCAGGTCCAATTGAAGTTTTCAACTCACTGGATACATAGAAAGTTTTATTAGTAGGAATAGTAGTAGTTGATGTTGTGCTGCCTGCTGCAAACGGTGCAGTAGCTGTAGCACTGTTATACCAGAAATAATTTGTATTTGCACTAGGAGAAGGTATTCTTAATAATGCACTGCTATTACAAATGGCTCCTATTGGATTGGGATCATTTCCCTTTTTTCCAATAGTCAAACTGGTGCTCAGTGTGTTGTTGGCTGTATTCTGATCACCGGCAATATTGGTTGTAGCCAGAATTGTGTAGGTTGTATTTTCGGTAGTAGCAAAAGGTGTTTGTAAAGTGAAACTGGCATTACTCAATGGCAATACAGTGCCCGGATACGTAGCATTGATGGTAGTAACCGTTGTTGTCCCATTTTTCACTTCTACTGAAATAGGAATATTACTTTTTGAAACACTACCATTATTGCGAATATTAATGGTAAGGTATTGATTGTTATCAGCACAATCAGCAACGGTTGGTGTAATAACTTCGCTGATAGTAAAATCAGTAGAAGGATTTACCACTACTAATCTAAAATCATTGGTTTCACCTCTTGCATAATTTCCACAAGATGTTACATCATTGGCAGTAGCGGTTTCCACCAAAACAACCCTGGTTCTGTATGAACTTCCAACTGTGAGATTGCCGGGTGTAGTGAAACTACCTGCGAATACTTCATTGTTTTTCAAAACAGTGCTGGTAGCAACTAGTTCATTAGCATCAATAAAATCACCATCGTTATTAAAGTCGATAAATAGCTTCACTATTTTATCAGTATTGGTAGCATCTGAGCTATTCACTCTTATTCTAAATGGAACAGATTGTGAAGGTTCTATATTCGCAGCAATAGCAGTATTATTTACATAAGTAGTTCCTCCGGCAGGATTGGCATAACGAATGGTTTGCAAGCTGACACTGTCAATACGGCTACCTGCATTTCCAGAAGGACTTGAACTGCAATGAGCCACTCCACCAACGCCGCTTATCAGTAATGAATAAGCTTGTTGTCCGCGTACCAAAGAGCCTGCACTACCTTTATGTGTAACAGTAATGGTATAGCTCTCTCCTGAAACAGTACTGTCTATATCAATTCGCTCCACATTATCGGTATTGTTATCACCTTTAACTGCAGGATTGGAAGGGATGGCAGGATTTAATGTCCAGGGTCTAAAAGTTCTGCTGCCACTGGTAATTCTGATATCCAAATCATTGATTAATTTCTTAGCGGGATTATTCAATACATCCACAGACTCCACATTTCCTTTCACGTCTGTCCAGCAAATAGTAGCCCTCAAAGGTTCTTTACCTGTTGCGATTACAGTGGTGGAAAAACTAGATGTTGTTGCATTGAATTCATTCTCAAACATCAGGTGTTCACTGGTGGATCCATTATTCAATGCAACAGAAGCAGAAATAACAGCTGCAGCTTTTTGGGCATTCAATAATCCCCATCCATTTTGATAATCTGGTCCGGGGTTGGGGCCTGCTTCATCAGCCGTGTGTATGGCTAACCCCTTGATGGTGGCTGATCTTAGAAAAGCACCACTTTTTAATTTTGAATAATGTTCTTGTAGTAGGAAAAGAGAACCGGCAGCATTGGGAGAAGACATTGATGTTCCACTCAATGTTGAATAACTGTTATCTCCTGTTGCATAAGTAGATAATACGTTTACCCCATCTGCAACAATATCAGGTTTAATACGACCATCATCCGTAGGTCCCCAACTGCTGAAGGTACTCATCACTACATCTTCAGGTCGATTATATCCACCCGGAATACCTCTCACTGCACCTACTGTTAAAATATTTTTTGCATTACCATCCCATGTAATGGTTCCGTAACTATCATTGCTACTAATAGAAGCAGGTCTGTTACCTGCAGCAGTCATTTGATTTTGAGCATTGAATCTGAAATAAGGTTCACCTACGGCAGGTCCGGTTTCTCCACGATTATTACCCGATGATTTTACAATCAGATAAAATGGCGCATTGTATGCAATAGAGTCTAATTCCTGCGCATCAGTGCTGTAGTATCCAAATTTATAATCTTCATCTTCATTGGGTCTGCCATAAAACTCCCAACGATTTTGTGCTGAGTTGAAATTCCATCCGGAGATAATGGAATAAGAATGATTTGAAATCAATAAACCGGCAGCCTCCAAAGCAATTTCAGAATTATCATTATTAAAATCATAGGCAATCATTCCCTGAACGCCATAAGCCATACCTTTTGCACTAGGATTAAGACCTGTAGCTACCATCGTACCTGCAACGTGTGTGGCATGGTTATCATTCGATGTAGGATTGTCTTTTTGTGTGATTCTTCCTGTAAGTTCAACATGCGAATTTAGAATCCTGCCACCATCCCAAATGCCTATTTTGTTTTTCATATTCGCAGAACTTCCGGTGAGATTTAATCCGGTTGCACCGCCCGGCCATAACTGGTTGGTTCTGGTAGTAGCTGCAGCTATACTGTTGAGCGTGATATAATATTTTGGAAAATTAAATGCATCAACACCCACCAATACACCCCTTGCGCCATTTCGTCCATTAATGGTCAATGGCCAGTTTCTTTGTTTGGCTAATGACAAAGCTTTTGTGTATTCACTTCGCTCTCTTAATCGAATACCCTGGGTAGTAATATCTAATGCCTGAACATTGGTCGATAATTGCGCATTGGCAACCGACACCAAGGCCATGGCAGTGATAAAAATGGGTAAAAATCTTCTCAGCATAACATCGTTTAATTTAACTTCATGATTATTCAGGGCTTGCCCCCGGGTAGTATTACTAAATTAGATACTTTCATCATTCAAAGTGAAGCATGAGGCATAATCTTTTTATAGTCATATGGGCTTTTTTAACAATTTTTGCCTGTAAATCAGCCAAGAAATCACAGACCGGTAAAATAAACCAAGGGATAGCTGGATATATTACCGAATTAAAGGGCAACCAAATGCCTATGAAAGGCGCTCCTGAGAACAAACCCAGACCTGTATCCGTCACTTTACTGGTCTACGAACCCACTAATTTATCCCAAGTTCAAAGAGTTGAAACTTCTGCCCTATATACGTCAATTAACACTCGAAAGGTTGCTTCTGTTCTGTCAGACAGCACGGGTGCTTTTAGTGTTGCTTTGCCACCCGGAACTTATTCCCTTTTTGTGCAACAAGGGAAGTTCTTTTTCGCCAATTCTTTCGACAGCCAGAATAATATTCAGTTGGTAACAGTAGAAGCGAATAAAGTAACCCCTTTCAACATCACGATCAATTCAGGAGCTACATATTGATTTCTAAGGTTATCTTTGCATCCCACATTACAGACGTTTGCAGGTAATGGAATAGAAGCTGTTATGAATTTGAATGTGTTGCTGGAGCAGTATCAAAATAACCCCCGCCTTTTTCAGTTGGCGGACAAGCTTTCTTTTGCCCAATCTCAACGAATTTTTCTCAAAAATCTTCAAGGAAGTAGTGCTGAATTTGTCGTAACCGCGGTGTTCAATCATACGGCTACTTCAACATTAAACCATGTGGTGGTATTGAACGATGCTGAAGAAGCTGCCTATTTTCACAATACACTAGAGAACCTTACCCAGGCATTGGATCTTTTTTACTTTCCATCTTCTTTCAAAAACAGAAAAAATTTTCGAATTCTAAACAGTTCACATGTGATGCTTCGTACAGAGGCACTCACCAAACTGGCAGCAGGCGGAAATAAAAAAATATTGGTTACCTATCCCGAAGCCATTTTTGAAAAAGTAGTACTTCCCAAAACACTCAGCAGTAATATCATCACCATTAAAACCAATGACTCCATTAATCCGGAAAGCTTAATGGAATTGTTTGTAATGTATGGTTTTGAAAGAACGGATTTTGTATATGAACCCGGACAATTTGCTGTACGTGGTGGTATTCTGGATATTTATTCTTTTGGAAATGAAAAGCCGTATCGAGTTGAATTATTTGGTAATGAAGTGGATAGTATCCGCATATTCGATCCGGAGACACAGTTGAGTGAAAGAAAATTATTACAGGTTAATATTATCCCTAATGTAGAAACACAATTCAGCACGGAAGAAAAGGTATCACTCTTTGATTTTTTGAGTGAGAATACCATTGTATGGCTGAAAGATTGGGATGTGATTGCTGAAAAAGTACAACAGCAGTATGATGAGATGGAAGGATTCATGCAGTTGCTGAAAGAAGGCTATCAAATGAAAGCCAATGAGGAGGAAGAAGATATTCGTGTATTGAAAGAAGTATCAGCTGCAGACTTTGTTCCACTTACGGTGATCAGTGAGCAGTTGGAGAAAAGACATATCGTTGAATTCGGGTACAAACCACAACTATCGAATACTGAAATTGAATTCACCACCAGACCACAACCCGCATTTAACAGACAATTTGATCTCTTGATCAAAGATCTAACCGCTCATGAAGCTGCGAAATACAGCATTTATATTTTTGCGGAGCAGGTAAAACAACTGGAAAGATTAAATAGCATTTTCGCAGATCTGAAAACAGAGATTCAGTTCGTTCCGGTACCCAGTAGTATTCATGAAGGTTTTATTGACGAGGATCTTAAGATTGTTTGTTATACAGATCATCAGATATTTCAACGTTACCATAAATACAAGGTCAAGCAGGCTTATAATAAAAACAAAGCTCTTACCCTTAAAACATTGCGTGATCTTCAACCCGGAGATTATGTAACACATATTGATCATGGTGTAGGAACATATAGTGGGCTTCAAAAATTGGAAGTAAATGGAAAACTGCAGGAAGCCGTTCGAATCATTTACAAAGACAGTGATATTTTATATGTCAATATCAATTCCCTGCATAAAATTTCCAAGTATACCGGTAAAGAGGGAACCGTTCCTAAGATCAATAAATTGGGAAGTGATGTTTGGGTGCGATTGAAAGAAAAGACCAAAATCAAGGTCAAAGAAATCGCTTTTGATCTGATCAAGCTGTATGCACAAAGAAAAGCACAAGAAGGATTTGCACACACGCCTGATAACTATCTTCAAACAGAATTAGAAGCTTCTTTTATTTACGAAGACACCCCTGATCAAAGTAAAGCCACTGCTGATGTAAAGAAAGATATGGAGAGTCCTTCGCCCATGGATAGGTTGGTATGTGGCGATGTAGGTTTTGGTAAAACAGAGATTGCAGTGAGGGCCGCTTTCAAATCTGTTGTAGATGGCAAACAGGCTGCTGTATTGGTGCCTACCACTATTCTTGCTTTCCAACATTATAAAACATTCAAAGACCGATTGAAAGATTTTCCGGTAACAGTAGATTATATCAATCGATTCAAATCAGCAAAAGAGAAAAAGGAAACCCTGAAGAAAGTGGAAGAAGGAAAGGTAGATATTATTGTAGGTACTCATGGACTCCTGGGCAAGGAAGTTAAATTCAAAGACCTGGGGATCATGATCATTGATGAAGAACAGAAATTTGGTGTAGCGCATAAAGAAAAACTAAAGACATTGAAGACGAATGTAGATTGTCTAACGCTCACAGCAACACCGATCCCCAGAACTTTGCAATTTAGTTTGATGGGGGCTCGTGATTTGAGTATCATCAATACACCACCACCCAATCGTCAACCCATACAAACAGAAGTACACATATTCAATGATGATTTCATTCGCGAAGCCATTTATTATGAAACAGAACGTGGCGGACAAGTTTTCTTTATTCATAATAGGGTTGTAGGGTTATCGGAGATGAGTGCTATGTTACAAGGGCTTTGTCCGGATTTAAGTATAGGTTATGCGCATGGACAATTGGAAGGACATGAATTGGAAGAGCGGATCATGGACTTTATTGATAAGAAGTATGATGTGTTGGTTTGTACCAATATTGTTGAGAGTGGCGTTGATATTCCCAATGTGAATACGATCATTGTGAACAATGCACATCAATTTGGACTCAGTGATTTACATCAATTAAGAGGGAGAGTAGGACGGAGTAATAAAAAGGCTTTCTGTTATTTGTTAGCGCCTCCTATGAGTACTTTACCTACGGATTCAAGAAAACGATTACAAACATTAGAACAGTTTAGTGATTTGGGAAGTGGGTTTCAAATTGCTATGCGTGATTTGGATATTCGTGGGGCCGGAAATTTATTGGGAGGTGAACAGAGCGGATTCATGGCTGAGATCGGCTTTGAAATGTATCAAAAGATACTGGAAGAAGCCATCCGTGAGTTGAAACGTACTTCTTTCAAAGATCTGTTCAAAGAAGAAATCAGTAAACAGGATGATTATGTGAGTGATTGTACGATTGATACCGATTTGGAAATATTGATACCGGATAGTTATGTAGAAAGTATTGCTGAACGATTGTCTTTATACTCACGATTGGACAATTGTGAAAAAGAAGAAGAGCTGCAAGACTTCCATAAAGAAATGATCGATCGATTTGGTCCAATGCCGGCACAAGTAGAGGATCTTTTTACAACTGTTCGCTGTAGATGGCGTGCTGTAGAAATTGGTTTTGAAAAGATGACCCTGAAACAAGATACACTGCGTTGTTATTTTATCAATCGCCCGGATTCTCCTTATTTCGAGTCAGAATTATTTAAGCGAGTATTGTCTTATCTACAATCCGGCACGAATAAAGCAAGACTGAAACAAGCAGGTAAAAACTTCCTTCTGGTGGTCGAGAATATGAAAGATATGGAAGCGATGTTACGCTTCTTAGACGGAATGCATAAAGGAGTCATTCAGCAATCATAAAAAAAAGGCTATATCAAACTGATACAGCCTCTTTCTTATACTATAGTCCATCGACCATGGTCCATGGACTATGGTCTACAACCCCAGCCCAACAGCAAAAGCACGAAATCTACCCGCAATACTTCCGGTAGATGTGAATGCTCCTGTGGTAAGATTGACAGTATAAATATTTGTGTTGGTGCCTACCGTTCCTACTGCATAAGCTATTCCTGATCTTCCTCCAATATCAAAACCATTCATTGAAGACAATGAGACACCGATATTTCCAACTTCTACCAGTGTGCCATTATTGGGAGGATCTTGTTTGAATAGTTTTGTTCCGCTCATGACATACAATAATGTGGAAGTAGTGCCATTAAAATTATTTGTGTATGCTGCACCGGAGATGAGTGGTGTTCCCGGATTGATGTTTCCATCTGTTGCAGCAATGGTTCCGTCGTTGGGATTTAAGCGTAGATTAAGTCCTGCATCACTTACGAGCCTGATACGATCTACAGTTGGATTAAAATCAAATCCCCAGGCAGTTGCAGCAGTACCTACCATAAATCCTGTTCCTACAGCTGCGGCAGCACCAGATGAGGTATTCAATTTATATAAACGTCCTGTACCGGTTGTTGTTACCGTAAACGCAAATAACTCTCCGTTGGCAGGACGAAAATCTATACCTTCTACTGTTTCGCCAGCACCTAAACCGGTAATCGGTTTACTGATCATCATTTGAGGTCTGGAAGGATCAAAAATTTGTAAAGTATTCATGTCGTCAACACCATAAGCAACAGGTGGTGTAGGAATAGCAATGTCTATTAGGTTAGCAGCTATTTCATTGATGTATGTTGCAGCGCCGGACATTAAATTAATGGTATACAATCTTGTTTTACCGGCTTGAGTAAATGTAGCCAGTGAAATAGTATTATCTGGACTGATATCAAAGCCACCTTTGCCTGTAAAATCAATTCCCAGACTACCTACTTCTGCGAGGGTGCCGTCATTGGGTGGATTTTGTTTGTATAACTTTTTCTGAGAAACATCAATATTAAACAACTCGGTAGTAGTTACGCCTGCTCTGCTGTTCGTGTATGCAATAGAAGTAATGGCAGGATTAACACCACCATTGATATTGCCATCAGTAGCAACTGAAGCGCCTGTTTCAGGATGTAAGCGAAGATTCTGACCTGCATGCGTCACCAATCGAATACGATCTACGGTTGGATTGAAATCGATATTCGCAATTTGAGAATTTAATACAGGAGTGAATCCGGTACCAATTTGTCTAGCTGCTCCATCTAGTAAACTGATCACATACAATCTGCTATTGGAAGCTAACGCATACAACTGTGCAGTAGCAGGTCTGAAATCGATACTTAAAACTTTTTCACCTGCGGGTATACCTGTAATAGTTAATGAATTTTCAACCGTGCCGGGTGATTTAGCATTGTAACGATTTAATTTACCATCATCGGTAAGACCATAAAATGTGATATCAGGTCCATTTGCGGGTGTAAATGTGGGTGACTCAGGTATATTTCCGGCGTTACCTAATTCTTTGTAACAACCTGATACCAATAAGCCAAGTGTACAAACCAGCAAAAGCTTTTGCATGATTTGATAATGAAATAGGGTTCTTTTCATAGTGTTCATATTTCGTTGAACCCTATAAACGAGATTTTTTTGGTAATGGATTTGGCTATCTTGAAAACGAAAAAGCCGGCATTGCCGGCTTTTTTCAACATCATTGGGTAGAGATTAAAATCCTTTTTTCGCAACGCCATCAGCAATGGCTGCCAATGCTTTAGCTTCACTAAGAATTGCTGCCATTTTATTTCCTTTTCCATCATGCCCGGCAGCCATATAACCGCCACGAGCTGTTTTGGTGATCACGGCATCTTGCATGGGAACATTTTTTTCCTTGGTCTTCAGGCAATATGCTTTGATCATTTTTGAAGTGTCCATTTTCTTAGAATTTAATGTGGTTAGTAAATAAACAACGGGTTATGTTACCACAACTTACTGTTTTTTACTGAAAATCAAAAGAGAAGGGGAAAATAGTAATCCACAGAGGGGAGGAGGTGAAAAGTGAAAGGGTTTATTTCACCTTTCACTTTTCACCTTTCACTTTTTCTTACCATGGACTATGAACCATCAGCCATCAGCCAAACTATACGTCAATCTTCGCGTACTTCGCATGACTTTCAATGAATTCGCGGCGTGGTGCTACATCGTCGCCCATGAGCATGCTGAATATTCTGTCGGCTTCGGCAGCGCTTTCAATGGTTACTTGTTTAAGTGTTCTGCGGGCAGGATCCATCGTAGTTTCCCACAATTGGTCTGCATTCATTTCACCCAAACCTTTGTATCGTTGAACGGTAACACTGTCATCTTTTCCACCCCCAATTTTCTCGATCCACATTTTTCTTTGCTCTTCATTGTAAGCATATTGCTGCTCTTTTCCTTTTTTTACGAGATACAATGGTGGTTGTGCAATGTATACATAGCCTTGCTCTACCATTTCTTTCATGTAACGGAAAATAAAAGTAAGGATCAATGTTGCGATATGTGATCCGTCCACATCAGCATCCGTCATGATGATGAGTTTGTGGTAACGCAATTTTGTAATGTTCAAAGCTTTTGGATCTTCAGGTGTTCCTACGGTAACTCCTAAAGCAGTGTACATATTTCTGATCTCTTCATTCTCATAGATCTTATGCTCCATGGCTTTCTCCACGTTCAGGATTTTACCACGCAATGGTAGAATAGCCTGATAACTTCTATCACGTCCTTGTTTGGCCGTTCCACCTGCCGAGTCACCCTCTACGAGGTACAATTCACATTTCTTAGGATCACGTTCACTACAATCTGCGAGTTTACCGGGAAGTCCACCACCACTTAGTACAGTCTTACGCTGTACCATGTCTCTGGCTTTCTTTGCTGCAACACGCGCTTGTGCAGCCAAGATAATTTTAGAAATTACATTCTTAGCCTCTTTCGGATTTTCTTCTAAATAAGCTTCCAGTACACGAGCTACCGTAGTTTGTACCACACCACTTACTTCACTGTTACCCAATTTGGTTTTGGTTTGTCCTTCAAACTGAGGTTCCGGTACTTTTACAGAAATGATGGCACTCAAACCTTCGCGGAAATCATCTCCTTCTACTTGTACTTTGGCTTTCTCAAACAATCCTTCTTTATCACCATAGCTTTTGAATACACGCGTTAAAGCCTGACGAAAACCGGTTACGTGTGTACCACCTTCAATGGTATTGATATTGTTTACGTAAGAGAAAATATGTTCTTTGAAATCATCATTATAAGTGAGCGCAACTTCTACTGCAACATTGGTTCCTTCATCATGTCCTTCAACATAAAGCGGATTGCTGATGAGTGGATTGCGATGTCCGTTTTTGTCCAGCATCTGTACAAACTCAACAATACCCCCTTCACTATAGAAATTTTTAGAGTATACATTTCCTTCTTCATCTTTTTCACGAAGATCAGTGAGGGTAATACTGATGCGTTTGTTTAGATAACTCAGTTCACGTAAGCGACCTTCCAGGATATCTTTTTTATAAACTGTTTCTTGGAAAATAGTAGCATCAGGCCAGAAGCGAACATGTGTACCGGTGATATCACTGGTGCCAATTTCTCTCACCGGATATTGTGGTACACCGATCTTGTATTCCTGTTCAAATATTTTTCCTTCACGGTGTACGGTTACATGTAAGGTAGTACTGAGTGCATTCACACAACTCACACCCACACCATGCAAACCGCCGGATACTTTATAAGTATTCTTATCAAACTTACCACCCGCATGTAGTACGGTCATTACCACTTCCAAAGCACTTCTTTTCTCTTTCGAGTGCATAGCAGTAGGAATACCACGTCCATCATCTTGTACGCTGATAGAGTTGTCTTCATGAATGGTTACCTGTATGTTCTTACAGTATCCTGCTAAAGCTTCATCGATAGAGTTGTCAACCACCTCATAGACAAGGTGATGGAGCCCTTTTACCCCCACATCACCAATGTACATGGCGGGTCTTTTTCTTACTGCTTCTAAACCTTCTAAAACCTGTATACTATCGGCGCCATAATTCTTGTTCTGGGCCTCATTGCTGTTCATTTGTTCCTGAGTCATAAATGCTTGTAAATCCTGAGTTTAAGTGAATTTTCACAGGTCGACAAAGCTAATGAAAATAGGGGGTTTTTGGTGATAAATGAGCCTGCTGTTTTCCACATTTTTAGGCTCTTTTTTTGGCAGGGAATAAGCGGTTTTTGACAGTGTTGTGACAACCTTAAGAAACCCGTTTCCGTTAATTTGATGTTTATACATTAATTTTGTATCCTGATGATCGAAGTAATGGATATATTGAGAGTGGCGCACAAGAGTGGAGTGGAACCTTCATTGGATGTTTTGTATCATAAAGAACAACATATCCCCGGCTCTATTCATTACAATATCAGGCGTTTATATGCCCAGCATCCTTGGGTAGCCGAGGATACGGGTATGATGGTATATCATTACAACTCCCGCAAACCGGAAGAAAATTACCTAGAACTTCGTTATTGCACCACCGGAAACCGCTATTGCGCAGAAAAAAGCTGTGCCCAATGTGTGGAGCTGCCTACCAATAATTGTAGCGGTAAACACCAGACAGTAGATGTATTTACTTTTCATTTTACCTCTACTTTTTTGCATCAGTTTGTGCATAACGTTAAGTTGAGCAATCGGAAAGATGAAGTGCTCGCATTTCGTCATCCACATGCGTTTACCAAAGTATTTCCACTTTGTAACAGAAAAAGAAATGCGCTGGATTCTTTATTGAATCACAGTTATACAGGTGCACTCGAGAACATTTTTGTAAATGCCAAAGTGCATGAATTGTTATTGTACAGTTTGGATTGTTTGGTAGATGAAAAAGAAGAAGGCTTTACCTGCAAGTTTCTGGCAGATGAAAGTGGTCGCGATAGAATTTATCAAGCCAGAGAAATTTTATTACAGCATATTGGGGATCCGATCACGATTAAAGAACTCAGTCGTAAAGTAGCGATGAACGAGTGCTACCTGAAAAAAGGGTTCAAGGAAATTTTTGGTACCACCATATTCGATTTCTATCAGCAACAAAGAATGGAACACGCAAAATACCTTTTGTATGAAAAAGGATTAAGCGTTACAGATGTTTCTGCACTGTTGGGTTATTCTTCTATCTCACACTTCTCAGCAGCTTTTAAAAAGCATACAGGTTTGAAACCTTGTGATCTTTTACGCTAACTCTCTTTGCTGTTCACCTTTTCTGAAACAGGAATGACCGGGTTTTGACAACCGGCGTAGTTTTACATGGGCATATTTACTATCTTCATTCTGAACGAAATCCTAAAGCATGCTTATGAGGTACCTCTACATTCTATTGCTGTTCTGTGTTACAGCCTGTACTAACAACAAAGCAGATCTGATCATTCACAATGCCGTGATCTACACGGTTGATTCAACTTTCGCTACAGCAGAAGCCATGGCTGTTAAAGATGGCGTCATACTCGAAGTAGGTAGCAATGATGATATCTTAAAAAAATATACCAGTGATGAAAAAGTAGATGCCGGTGGACAAGCAGTATATCCAGGTCTCATTGATGCGCATGCCCATTTTGTTGGGTATGGTCGTTCTTTATTTCAGGTAGATCTGTTTGGAACCAATACCTGGGAAGAAACAGTAGCACGCGTAAAAGCATTTGCGGATGAACATCCTGATCTGTATTGGATACAAGGAAGAGGATGGGATCAAAATCGTTGGCCGGGTAAAAATTTTCCTACCAATGAAGAGCTGAATAAATTATTTCCGGATAAACCTGTCGTGTTAACACGCGTAGATGGACATGCTTCCATTGCCAACCAGAAAGCATTGGATCTGGCAGGAATCAAGGCCGGACAAACAGTAGTGGGTGGTTCTATTGAAGTGAAGAATGGGGTATTGACAGGTGTTTTGATTGACAATGCCGACAATAAAGTGTATGCCCAAATTCCTGCGCCCACCAAAGAAACCTATGTACAATGGTTACAGGCTGCAGAGAAAAAATGTTTTGCCCAGGGCTTAACAACGATTACAGATTGTGGATTACATTATACGGATGTGGAAGCGATCGACACCTTACAAAAAGAAGGTAAACTCAACATGCGTTTGTACGTGATGTTGAGTGACGATGCATCCAACTATGAAAAGTTTTTACCAAAGGGGCCATACAAAACCGATAAACTGTTTGTAAAAGGCATCAAAGTATATGCAGATGGAGCATTGGGTAGTCGCGGTGCCTGTTTATTGAAACATTACAGTGATCGTCCTGATTGGACAGGGTTCTTACTCAGAAATAAAAATCATTATGATTCACTTGCAGGTGTTTTATCTAAAACAGATTTTCAGATGTGTACGCATGCCATTGGTGATAGTGCCAATCGTGAGATCCTGAATATCTATAATAAATACCTTGGTGGTAAGAATGATAAGCGCTGGCGTATAGAGCATGCTCAAGTCATTCACCCTGATGATTTTAAATTATTTGCTGCTGCAAGTGTCATCCCTTCTGTACAACCTACACATGGCACCAGTGATATGTATTGGGCAGAAGATCGTTTGGGTTCGGAGCGTGTGAAAGGTGCGTATGCATTCAAACAATTGTTACAGCAAAACGGATGGATTCCATTGGGAACTGATTTTCCGGTGGAAGATATTTCTCCTTTTAAAACATTCTTGGCAGCTGTAATACGTAAAGATGCGAAAGGATTTCCTGAAAACGGATTCCAAATGGAGAATGCATTGACCCGTGAAGAAACCATTCGCGGCATGACCATCTGGGCGGCAAAAGCCAGCTTTATGGAAAAGGAGATCGGTAGTTTGGAGAAAGGAAAGAAAGCCGATTTTATTTTGCTGGATAATGACTTGATGAAAGTAGCACCGGAGAAAATATTGGATGTTAAAGTGACGGCTACTTATTCAGGAGGTAAAAAAGTGTATGGTAAATAAAAAATTAAGCCACAGATTCGTCAGCCTAGGCTGATGAATCTGTGGCTTAAATATTGTTAAGAGCGACTTATTTAATCTCTCCCACCATATCCCCCGGAATCACCCACTGATCAAATTCTTCCGGTGTGAGATAACCCAGCTTCACCGCCATTTCTTTCAACGTTGTTCCTTCCTTGTGTGCTTTCTGTGCTATTTCTGCTGCTTTGTAATAACCGATTTTGGTATTCAAAGCTGTAACCAACATCAGACTATTGTCCACATGCTTTTTGATATTGGCTTCCAAAGGTTCAATACCTATTGCACACTTGTCGTTGAAGCTTACACAACCATCACCGATCAGTCTTGCACTGTGTAAGAAATTATAAATCATCACCGGTTTGAATACATTCAATTCAAAATGTCCGGTAGCACCTCCAATATTGATGGCTACATCATTACCCATTACTTGTGCAGCGATCATCGTCAATGCTTCACATTGTGTTGGATTTACTTTACCCGGCATGATAGAGGATCCCGGCTCATTATCGGGAATAAAGATTTCACCAATACCACTTCTAGGTCCTGAACTCAACATGCGAATATCATTGGCGATCTTCATCAGACTTACCGCAACTGTTTTCAATGCACCATGTGCTTCCACAATGGCATCATGTGCAGCCAATGCTTCGAATTTATTTTCTGCTGTAACAAATGGAAGTCCTGTTAATTGAGCAATATGTTTTGCAACATTTACATCATATCCTTTTGGAGTATTGATACCGGTACCTACCGCTGTACCACCCAACGCCAGTTCACTCAGGTGAGCTAAAGTATTGTTGATGGCTTTCAATCCATGATCCAACTGACTTACATAACCGCTGATCTCTTGTCCGAGTGTCAATGGTGTTGCATCCATAAAATGGGTACGACCAATTTTTACTACATGCATAAAAGCTTTGCTTTTTGCTGCCAGTGTATCTCTCAATTTTTTGATACCGGGGATCGTTACTTCCAATAAAATTTTATAAGCAGCAATATGCATCGCTGTAGGGAAAGTATCATTCGATGATTGTGATTTATTGACATCATCATTCGGGTGTAGAAATTTCTCTTTATCTGTCAGACTACCACCTTTGATCACATGACCACGGTATGCCACTACTTCATTTACATTCATATTGCTTTGCGTGCCAGAACCTGTTTGCCACACTACCAATGGAAATTGGTCGTCTAATTTTCCTGCCAGGATCTCATCACATACCTGTCCGATCAAAGCTGCTTTTTCTTCCGCTAATACACCGGCATCACGATTGGTGAGCGCAGCTGCTTTTTTCAGATAAGCAAATGCCTGAATGATTTCTTTGGGCATTTTATTGATATCCTGTGCAATACGGAAATTGTCGATACTGCGTTGTGTCTGTGCTCCCCAATAAACATGTGCCGGTACTTTCACCTCGCCCATGGTGTCTTTTTCAATACGGAATTCCATCGTTATAGTTTTTATTGATCGGTAGAATAAATTGAGGTGCAAAGGTAGGAAAGATATAAAGTGAAATCATGCTGTTTTTTGCTACTTTGAAGCATAAAATATGCTTTATGCGAAAGTTTTTAGCGCTTCTGTTTGCCCTGGTTTCAGTATCTGCTTTTGGACAGCAAACGGAAAATATCATCATCATTACTACTGACGGACTCCGTTGGCAGGAGCTTTTTAAGGGTATGGATCCTGAATTGGCTTCTGACAAGAGATTCAATCAAGATGATAGCGCACTGATCTATACAACCTATTGGGCTCAGGATGTTGTAGAGAGAAGACGTAAGCTGATGCCTTTTTTTTGGAAAACAATCGCTCAACAAGGACAGATTCATGGTAACAGGAATTTGGGTAGTAAAGTGAATGTCTCTAATTCATATTGGTTTTCTTATCCGGGCTACAACGAAATATTTTCAGGGTATGCGGATCAAAGAATTGATGCCAATGATTATCCACCTAATCCCAATACAACAGTACTGGAATTTTTAAACCAGCTGCCTGCATTTAAAGGGAAAGTTGCTGCTTTTGGAGCATGGGAAGCATTCAATAGAATTTTAAATGAGCAAAGAAGTGGTATTCCTGTGGTGGCTGCTTATGATACTACCGGAGGTACAACACCTACTGCTGAAGAAAAGCTGATCAACAGCATGTTATTGAGTAGTCATCGTATGTGGGCAGAAGAATGTTTTGATGTATTCACCCACCATGCTGCCTTGGAATATTTAAAGAAAGAAAAACCGCGTGTACTTTATATTGCTTATGGAGAAACAGATGAATGGGCTCATGGTTGGAAATATCGTTCTTACTTACAAGCCGCCACGCAAGTAGACAAATGGATAGAAGAAATATGGAACTATGTGCAGTCTACTCCTCAATACCGTAACAAAACCACCTTACTCATTACTACTGATCATGGCAGGGGTGATAAAATCAAACGTCAATGGACCAGTCACGGTTCAGATATTGAAGGGGCGGATGAGATATGGTTGGCAGTCATGGGACCCAATACACCTGCTTTGGGTGAGATTAAACAGCCTTCTCAATTCTATCAAAAACAATTTGCACAAACCATTGCAAAGTTACTAGGACTCACATTCACCGCTAATCAACCCATTGCAGAAGAGATTAGAGAAGTAATTAAACGATAGTACCACTCAGCGCCAACTCTTTTTCTCATGTTCTCTGCGGTTTCATAAAAATTACCGCAGAGAATATGAGAAAAAGAGGTTACGCGGAGAAGTTATATTCCTTTGAAAATGGCTTTTCTTTTTTCGAGGAATGCGGTGGTTCCTTCTTTCATGTCTTCAGTAGCGAAGCAATCACCGAAAGCATTCACTTCTGCTTCGAATCCATTTTTACTTTCATCAAAAACAGCATTGGCAGCTTCAATGCATTTTGCCACTGCTATAGGGGCTTTGCTATTAATGACTTGAAGAATGGCAACAGCTTTCGCTATTAATTCTTCCTGTGGTACTACATAATTCACCAATCCATATTGTAAGGCAGTTGCTGCATCTATCATCCCGGCACCCATGAGTAATTCGATGGCTCTTCCTTTTCCAATCAATTGAACCAATCTTTGTGTGCCACCATAACCCGGTATCAATCCAAGATTTACTTCCGGTTGACCAAACTTAGCGTTGTCCGATGCAATTCTAAAGTGACAACTCATCGCCAATTCGCAACCGCCACCCAATGCAAATCCATTGACACAAGCAACAACAGGCTTTGGACAATTTTCAATTTTGAAGAAAATGTCTTGTCCTCTTTTCGCCAATGCTTTTCCTTCTGCAACAGAAGCGCCACTGAACTCGCTGATATCGGCACCTGCTACAAAAGCTTTTGGACCGGAACCGGTGATGATCACAGACTGAATATCCTTATTTTGATATACTTCATCCATCACATCATTCAAATCAGACATTACTTGCTGATTGAGGGCATTTAATTTATCAGGGCGATTAATGGTAATCGTAAAAATACCATTTGAAAGATCGGTCACTAAAGTTTGATACATGGCAATCGTATTTGTACAAAAATAGGGGAGCAACACGGTTCTTTTGTATTTTGTAGTATGAATCTGATAGAGGTCATCATATACACAGGTATTTTCGTTTTTGCATTGACAGGTGCATTAAAGGCAAGAACACATCAGATGGACATTTTTGGTGCTGCGGTAGTGGCTTTCGTTACAGCTTACGGTGGTGGTACCATTCGAGATTTATTGATCGGTGTGAGGCCAGTGAATTGGGTCAATGACTATCTCGCTTTAGGATTGGTGGTATCAGCTGTTTTGATCGTTTCATTATTGAATACCAATTTCACCCGTTTTCGTAGGGCTATTTTCTTTACAGATGCGATAGGTTTAGGAATGTTTACCGTAGGTGGTATTGAAAGAAGTTTGGTATACGGCATTAACGATGGTTATTCCGTCATCATGGGCGTAATGTCTGCAACTTTTGGGGGATTACTCGCAGATATGATTTGCGGAGAAGTGCCCAATCTTTTAAAGCGAGGTGAATTGTATGCAACAGCCTGCGCTTTGGGTGGCATTATCTATCTCGGATTAAAGCATTTTGGTATTGAATACAATCTGGGTCTTTTTATTTGCGTAGCCATCATTGTGGGTATTCGTATTCTTTCAAAGAGAAAAAGATTAAGACTTCCGGAAATATAAATTTCGATGTTTTTATAAGGATGATGGGACGCAGATTTTTATGATGGGTTATGATAAAATGTTACTTGTAGTCCATACTGTGACAATATTGAAAAATAGAACACGGATTCTCATGATCATCATGATAAGTCATGAT
>CAYMQQ010000006.1:0-4504 GCA_964392685.1 uncultured Sediminibacterium sp. | reverse complement strand
TCATGATGATCATGAGAATCTGCGGTCCATTCTCTTCAAAAAAAATTAAAAATTTCTATTCGTAGCTGTCCATTCAGCTATATAGCCTGCAATATCACTCGTAGGTGTGCCTGGAGGAAACAGTTTACCAACACCCATCTCATTGAGGGTTTTCATATCGTCTTCGGGAATGATGCCACCGCCGGTGAGTAATACATCATTCATTCCTTTTTCTTTGAGCAGTTGAATCACTTTTGGAAATACAGTCATGTGTGCTCCGCTAAGAATACTAATACCGATGGCATCCACATCTTCTTGCAGGGCTGCATTCACCACCATTTCAGGGGTTTGTCGAAGACCGGTATAGATGACTTCCATTCCTGCATCACGTAATGCAGTTGCAATGACTTTGGCACCACGGTCATGTCCGTCGAGTCCAACTTTAGCAACTAACACACGAATGGGGCGTTTGAGCTTACTCATGCAATCGATTTATGGCACAAAAGTAAGCAATGGAATGCAAATCTCATTTTCGGCTAAACCTTGCTTTTAAAGCGGCTACTCCTCGTTCGGTAATCGGTTGTAAAGAGTCGTTTCCATTCTCGAATAAGAAGATTTTGGTTTTTGTTTCACGAAATAAAGGGTAGTCGATGGAATCACGAAGCGATGCTTTTTCAAATTGCTGAAATACGATATCATCTGCATCAGGCATGCGTTTTCCTACCAGTATCAAATGTTTGAAATCATATTGTTCCGGCATCCAGAATAAAAAAGAAGCATCATCACTATATACTAAAGGTAAACCGGTTTGTTTAGCATAATAATTCAATGCGCCGGCAGTATAATAACCGCGGCAATAAATCATGGTTTTTCTTTGTTCAGATACAGGTAAACTTTTATAAACAGCAGCTGTTTTTTCTGCCAATTCTTTCCAGCCGATCATATCCGCAAAGTCTTGCGGTAATGGATGGTATTGTAGGTCCTCCCATTTGAAAGATCCTGTTGTATGGATTTTTTTTGAGCGGTACCAATCTGCTAATTTTTGTGGGGCATAAACAGGTAACAATAAAGGCATGATAAGTATGCCCAAAGTAACGGGTATGAATACCATCGCATACCTGAGCCATCTGAGCTTGGCGATGGTTAATTTTTCAAGCCAATACGCACCGAATGCAAATAGTATGGGATAAACCCCTGCGGCGTAGTAGCTTTTGCCATTCATATAAGTTAGTAAAGCAATGACTGCAAAATAACTGAAGCCGATCATCCGGTATTTTCTTCCTTCCGCTGAAAATAAAACATAGAGCAAGCCGCTGATCCAAATAAAAACACAAGGAAGAAACATCATGATCTGATCTACTAAGAAATCTTTGGGGTCAATGAATTGAAGTTGTGTTTCTTTCAGTTCTTGCATGTGTATGAATAAAGGGAACCCATGTTGGTATTGCCAGATGAGATTGGGAAGCATGATAAGTAATGCAATGGCAGCAGAGAAATACAAATGTTTATTCAGAAAAACAGATCTATTCTTAGTGAGTAATATTCCCACCAGTAAACTGGCAGTATAAAAGGCAACAGAATATTTACTAAGCATACCCAATCCAATACTGATGCCGAAAATATAGAGCCATCTGTTTTTTTGTGTGTCTACAAAGTTGATGAGTGCATACGCGTTGAGTGTCCAGAAGAATACATCTAAAAAGTTGGGATGGAAAAAGTAGAACATGCGGATATAGCCCGTAAATAAAAATGGAAATGAGGCTAGTAAAATGGCGAAAGATCTGCCTCCCAAACGCAGAATGATCTTGCCCATCATTAATAATATCAGTGACCCAAATAGTGCCGGCCAAAATTTCACCCAGAACTCAGTAGCCCCCAAGGTATTGCTGATGTATGCCATGAATGATAGCATGGGAGGCACTTCCAAAAATCCCCAGGCCAGGTGATGGCCTTCTGCGAGATAGAGATATTCATCGCGATGTAATTGGTAAGAGGGGTGTACCAGTAAGAAAGGGAGTACAAAACGTATAATCGCTAAGAGATATAATAGTCTGGTAGCGTTCTTCATGTGGGTTGTTTGAGGTAAGATACGGATGAAAAAAGAAATTGCCACAGAAAGCACAGAATAGCACAGAATCATTCAGTGTATTTCAGTGCCTTCTGTGGCAATAAATTACTTTAACTCAACAACCCTAAAGTATGTTTGATACGAGCAACAGTCTCAATTTTACCAATCAACGCAGCAATATCAAATACACCCGGACCAAATTTTCCTCCCACCAACATGATTCTGAATGGAAGCATGAGTTCACCCGGCTTTAATTGATTTGCTGCTGCCAGTTCTTTGAACTCTTTTTCAAGATCACCGGCTTCCCAAAGTGTGCTGAGTTCATAAGCACGGATCAACTCAGTGAAGAAGAGATTTTTTTTCTCATCCCATTTGGGTTTGATGGCATCAATATCTATTTGAATCGGCGACTGAAAGAAAAAGCTGCTTTGTGTTGTGAAATCAGACAGTAATGTGCAACGTTCTTTCACCAGGTCAATGACATGATGTAGCAAACTTGAGTCTGTAACTTGAATATTATTGGCTGCTAAGGTTTGTTGTACAAATGGCGCAAGTTTGTTTGCATCAGATTGTTTGATCCATTCATGATTGTACCATTTGGCTTTCTCATAGTCAAACTTAGCACCGCCTTTGTGAACGCGATCCATGGAGAACTTTCCGATCAATTCTGTAATCGTAAATATTTCCTGATCCGTACCATCATTCCAGCCCAACATAGCCAATAAGTTCACAAATGCTTCAGGAAGAAAACCTCTTTCTCTGAATCCAATAGTTGTTTCATTGGTTTTCGGATCTGTCCAGTCCATGGCGAATACGGGAAATCCTAATCTATCACCATCTCTTTTGCTGAGTTTACCATTACCATCGGGTTTTAAGATCAAGGGTAGATGTGCCCATTCAGGCATTTCATTTTCCCATCCTAAGTATTTCCATAACAGGATATGCACCGGCGCAGAAGGTAACCATTCTTCTCCGCGAAATGCATGTGATATCTTCATCAAATAATCATCCACTACTACAGCAAGATGATAGGTAGGCATGCCATCCGCTTTGAGTAATACTTTATCATCTACCTGATCGGTTTGAAAAGATACTTCGCCTCGTATCATGTCAGTAAAGCTAACGGTTTCACCGGCAGGCATTTTGATACGTACGACAAAGGGTGTACCCTCACTGATCAGACGGGTTACTTCATCTTCACCCAGCGTAAGAGAATTACGCATTTTTCCACGAATGAATTGATTGTATTGCGGAGAAGGATTTTCAACCGTTTTAAAATCATTGCGCATGGCTTCTAATTCCTCCGGCGTATCAAAAGCATAATAGGCATAACCGGCTTGTACCAGTTGCTCGGCATATTGCTTGTACATGGCTTTGCGCTCACTTTGTCTATAAGGCGCGTGCGGACCACCATGTTTCGGACTTTCATCCGGAATCAATCCGCACCATTCAAGGGTTTGGAAAATATATTCTTCAGCGCCCGGTACAAAACGGGTTTGGTCGGTATCCTCGATTCTCAGAATAAAATCACCACCATGCTTCTTCGCAAACAAATAATTGAATAACACCGTTCTCACCCCCCCTAAATGCAGTCCCCCGGTAGGAGAAGGGGCAAATCTTACGCGTACTTTCTTGTTCATTTTGCAAAGATAAGAGCTACACGCTACACGCTGCATGCCTCAAGCTCCAAGCATAGAAATTATCCTAGGACCTTGTAGCTTGTGGCGTGTAGCGTGTAGCTCTTATCTTTGGATTATGTATCTTACAAAAACTCCCTTCTGGCTGCGTAGTTTGTATCCTTCATTGGTATGGAGAATGCCGGTGCAGGGGGAGAAGAAGATCTATCTCACATTTGATGATGGTCCACATCCGCAGGCAACTCCTTTTGTATTGGATCAGTTGGCTGCTTACGGGGCCAAAGCAACTTTCTTTTGTATTGGAAAGAATGTGGCTGCCGAACCGGAAATTTATCAGCGTATTATCGCTGAAGGACATACTGTCGGTAATCACACACAACATCATTTGAATGGATGGAAAACAGATGATGCTACTTATTTGGATGATATTGCCACTGCGCAACAATATATCTCTTCAAATTTGTTCAGACCTCCTTATGGACGCATCAAACGATCTCAAATCAAAGCCTTACATCAGCAGCAAAATAAGATCATCATGTGGGATGTATTGAGTGCAGATTTTGATATCGGTCTTACCGGAGAAGCTTGTTTAGCATATGTGCTCTATCATACCCAACCCGGTTCCATTGTTTTATTCCATGATAGTGCCAAAGCCTGGGATCGGATGTCGGTGGCATTGCCCAAGGTGCTGGAGTATTTTTCGGAGAAGGGGTTTCGGTTTGAGGGAATTTAGGATGTCAGATTTCAGATTTCAGATTTGAATTTTGATGTCTGATGTCTGATGTCTGATGTCTGATGTCTGATGTCTGATGTCTGATGT